>DIHJ01000113.1:0-184 GCA_002420105.1 Nitrospira sp. UBA5699 | reverse complement strand
TTATTGATTTCTAAGGGTTTCTTGTCGTGCCAGCCGAACGCTCCGACCCCGAACTGTTCACCAACTGTTCACCGCGACCGTGCTTCCGCTCGTGGTGTTCCAGGAGCCTGCGCCCGGCTTCAACGAGGTCGGATCTCTTCACGATGTGGTACCGTCGGTAGACGGAATCTGACTTGTGACCACT
>DIHJ01000077.1:7965-8310 GCA_002420105.1 Nitrospira sp. UBA5699 | reverse complement strand
AAAGCCCGGGGCGACCCATCTGGAGCTGCCCGAGGACGTTGCGGAGGAGCAGATCGGCCGGGCGGGCGGGATGGGGCCGCTCTTCGTGCAGGCGCCGGTCCTGCCGGAGCCGGCGTCGAGCCAGGTGGCACGGGCGGTCCGCGCGATCCAAAGCGCCCGGCGCCCCGTCATTCTCGCGGGGAACGGCGTGATCCGCGGCCGCGCTCACGAGGCGGTCCGCGCCTTCGCGCGGCAGGCGCAGATTCCCGTTCTGCACACCTTCATGGCCAAGGGAGTGGTTCCCGACGGGGATCCCCTCTCGCTATGGACGATCGGACTGCAGGCGCGGGATTATGCGGCGGTCGT
>DIHJ01000077.1:6933-7843 GCA_002420105.1 Nitrospira sp. UBA5699 | reverse complement strand
GCCGGCCGCGACAAGCGCATCGTGCATGTCGACGTGTCGCCGGCGGAAGTGGACGAGCACTATATCGTGGAGGTGGGCGTGCTGGGGGATCTCCGGTTTTCGCTGGACCTGATCGGCGACAAGGTGGCGCCGTTCGATTCCGCCTGGGCGTCGGAGGCCCGCGCGACCGTTACCCGGGGATTCGACGCGGAGCTGGCGGGCCCGGCTTCCTGGCCCCCGCGGCCGCAGCACCTGATGCGGGAGCTGCGCGCGGCCCTCGCGCCGGACGATCTCGTGGTCTGCGACGTCGGGGCCCACAAGCTCTGGATGGCCCGGATGTTTCCCTGCGACGTTCCCAACTCCTGCATCATCTCGAACGGGTTTGCCACGATGGGGATCGCCGTGCCCGGCGCGGTCGCGGCGAAGTTGTTGTATCCCGCGCGGCGCGTGCTGGCGGTGACCGGGGACGGCGGGTTCCTGATGAACTCCCAGGAATTGGAGACCGCGATGCGGCTGGGATTGCCGGTGGTCGTTCTGGTCTGGCGGGACGGGGGGTACGGCGTGATCCGCTGGAAGCAACAGGTGCGGTTCGGCCGGACGGCCTCCGTGGATTTCGGTAATCCCGACCTGGTGCGCTACGCGCAAAGTTTCGGAGCCGCCGGCTATCGCGTGACGGAACTCGCCGAGCTCGGACCGGCGCTGGCCGAAGCGCTGAACGGCAAGGTCCCGGCGGTCGTCGACTGTCCGGTCGATTACGCCGAGAACCTCCGCCTGACCGAGCGTCTGCAATCGCTCCCTCATTGATGGGGGCGCCGGAACGTCGTCGCGCGGGAGTCGCCGCCCGGTCGTGAGGAACACAGAGGAATATGGAGAGAGACGACCTTCTTTCCCTGTATCGGCAGATGCTCCTGATCCGCCGGTTCGAGGAGAA
>DIHJ01000077.1:6355-6816 GCA_002420105.1 Nitrospira sp. UBA5699 | reverse complement strand
CTGATCCGCCGGTTCGAGGAGAAATCGGCGGAGATGTACGCGCTCGCCAAGATCGCGGGGTTCCTCCATCTCTATATCGGCGAAGAAGCCGTCGCGGTCGGCGCGATCGCCTCGTTGCGTCCGGACGATTACGTCATCAGCGCNNGCAAGGGCGGGTCGATGCACCTGGTGGACCTTCCCCGCCGCTTCATGGGCGGCTACGCGATCGTCGGCGGCCACATTCCGCTGGCGACCGGCCTGGCCTTCGCGACCAAGTATCAGGGGCTCGGCCTGGTGACGGTCTGCTTTTTCGGAGAGGGGGCGCTCCCCAGCGGGCAGGCGCACGAGGCCTTCAACCTGGCGGCCCTCTGGAAACTCCCCGTGATCTTCGTTTGCGAGAATAACCGCTACGGCATGGGCACGCCGGTCGAGCGGGCGGTCGCACTCTATACGGACGTGGCGGAGACGGCCCGGTCCTACGG
>DIHJ01000077.1:5883-6207 GCA_002420105.1 Nitrospira sp. UBA5699 | reverse complement strand
ACCGCTTCATGGGCCACTCGATGGCGGATCCGGCGCACGGCCATTACCGGACCAAAGAGGAGGTGGAGGAGCATCGCAAGCGCGATCCGCTTTTCCTGTTGAAGGAGACGATCGTGACGAATCAACTGGGTGGAGAAGCCGATTTCAAACGGCTCGAACGCGAGGTGGGCGACGTGGTGGCGGCGGCCGTCGCGTTTGCGGAGGAGAGTCCCTTTCCCTCCCTTTCGTCGCTGCACGCCGACGTGCTGCAGGAGTGACCGGCGTCATGCTGTTGTCGTACCGGGAAGCGCTCAATCAGGCGATGCGGGAGGAGATGCGCCGGGA
>DIHJ01000077.1:5223-5659 GCA_002420105.1 Nitrospira sp. UBA5699 | reverse complement strand
GCGCTCGATCAGATCGTCAACAACGCGGCCAAGATCCGCTACATGTCGGGCGGGCAGCTCTCGGTGCCGCTGGTCATCCGCGGGCCCGGCAGCGCCGCCCACCAGTTGGCGGCCCAACACTCGCAGAGTCTCGAAGCCTGGTTCTGCCACGTGCCGGGGCTGACGGTGATTGCGCCGGCGACGCCGCACGACGCCAAGGGGCTCCTCAAGAGCGCGATCCGGGACCCCAATCCGGTCGTCTTCATCGAGGCGCAACTGCTCTACGCGACGAAAGGGGAGATCGGCGAGGGGGACTACACGATTCCCATCGGCTCGGCCGACGTCAAGCGGGCCGGGCGCGACGTGACGATCGTGGCCTATTCGAAAATGCTCCTGCTCGCGATGGAAGCGGCCGAGACGCTGAGCCGCGAGGGCATCGAGGCCGAGGTGATCGACC
>DIHJ01000077.1:0-5157 GCA_002420105.1 Nitrospira sp. UBA5699 | reverse complement strand
CATCGAGGCCGAGGTGATCGACCCCCGTACGCTCAAGCCGCTGGATCTGGAGACGATCGTGTCGTCGGTGAAGAAGACGGGCCGGCTCGTGATCGTCGAAGAGGGCTGGCGTTTCTGCGGGCTGGGGGCGCAGATCGCGGAAAGCGTGTATGCGGCCGTGTTCGACTCCCTCGACGCGCCCATCGTGCGCGTCACCGGCGAAGACGTGCCGATGCCCTACAGCCGTCCGCTGGAGGACGCCGCGATTCCGGACGTGCCGCGCGTGCTCGAAGCGGTCCGGTCCATTCGTTGAGGGGAGGAGAACCATGGCGAGCCGGGTCGTAATGCCCAAACTGACGGATACGATGGAAGAGGGCGTGCTCGTGGCCTGGAAAAAGTGCGAGGGCGATCGGGTCGAGGCCGGGGAAGTCCTGGCGGAAATCGAGACCGACAAGGCGGTCATGGACCTCGAAGCCTTTGCCTCGGGCGTGCTGCGCAAGATTCTGGTACGCGACGGCGAAACCGTGCAGTCCGGCACGCTGTTGGCGGTGATCGCCGAAGCCGACGAGGACATCGCGCCGGCCTTGAGCGACCGCGTGACGGCGACGCCTTCGATCGGCGGCGCGGGCAAGCCCGCCGCGGCCTCCTCTGCGGCCGCTCCCGCTGCGCCGCCCGCTCCGGCGGACGCGGCCCGTCCGATCGCCTCGCCCCGGGCCAAAGCCCTGGCGGCGGAACGGGGGATCGACCTCTCGACCCTGGCCGGCACCGGTCCCGGCGGACGGATCGTCGAGGACGACGTCCTGAAGGCTACGGCGCCGCCGGCCGGCGTCGATCAGCCGTTGAGTCAGATGCGCAAGGCCATCGCCCGGACCATGGTGCAGAGCAAAGCCCCGGTGCCGCATTTCTATCTGACAGCCGAGATCGACATGGAGGAGGCGGAGCGGTTCCGCGATCGGTTCAAGCAGAACCGTCAGGCCCATCCCTCGATCACCGACCTGCTCATCAAGGCGGCGGCGCTGGCGCTCGTCCGGCATCCGGAGATCAACGTGTCCTACGTCGACGACGCGATCCGGCGGTATGCCACGGTCGACATCGGCGTGGCCGTCGGGATGGAGGACGGCCTGATCACCCCCGTGATCCGCGATTGCGGAAGAAAATCGCTGGAGGCGATCTCGGTCGAATCGCGCGGGCTCATCGAACGGGCGAGACAGAAGCGGCTGCAGCCGGCCGAATACCGGGGCGCGACGTTTTCCATTTCCAATCTCGGCATGTTCGGCGTGGAGAACTTCATCGCCGTGCTCGTTCCGCCGCAGGCCGCGTCGCTGGCGGTCGGGGCCGTGCGGACCCTGCCGGTCGTCGCGGAGGGCGCGGTCGGAATCGGCCGGCGGATGAAGGTGACGCTGTCCTGCGATCACCGGGCGCTCGACGGACAGACGGCGGCGGCATTTCTGAAGGAGTTCATCCGTATCCTGGAACATCCGCAGGAACTCGCCGCGCCGGCCGGACCGTCCTGACCCTCCGCGATGCGCTCAGCCCTGCCGCTTGTCCGGCTCCGGACGCCTCGCGCCGCCGGTAATGAGGCGCGCTCCGCCTGCGAAAGTCACGTACGACCAGATCCACTCGACCATCACCAGGACTTTCTGGCGAAAGGTGATCAGGAAGAGAATGTGGGCGATGCACCAGAGGATCCAGGCCGGGAATCCCGCGAAATGAAACGGGCCGAGCGAGGCGACGGCGCGCTTCCGGCCGATCGTGGCCAGCAGCCCTTTGTCCCGGTAGCGAAAGCCCGGACGTACGGTGTGTCCGCGGGGCGCACGGCCTGCTTCGGCGGCGATGATGCGGGCGACGTGGCGTCCCATCTGGAGCGCGGCGGGGGCGACGGCCGGCACCGGTTTGCCGGTGCGCGGGTCCTCGACATGCGCCAGATCGCCGATGACGAAGATGTCGGGACGGCCGGGAACCGACAGATCCGGTTCGACCAGGACTTTCCCGTTCCGGTCGAGCGGAGCCCCGAGCGTCGCGCCCAGGGGGCTGGCTTGCACGCCGGCCGCCCACAGCACGTTGCGCGTCGGTATGGTTTCCGCGCCGGTCGTCGTTGTGATCGTGACGGTCCGCGCGTCGATCCCGGTGACGCGGCTGCGCAGCCGGACCTCGACCCCGAGCTTCGTCAAGTCCCGCTCCGCGCGGCGGGCGAGCGATTCGGGAAAGCCGGCCAGCAGCCGGTCCAGCGCCTCAACGAGGATCACGCGGGCGCCGGCCCTGTCGATCTGCCGGAAGTCCCGGCGGGCCGTCTCGAACGCGATCTCGCTGATTGCGCCGGCCATCTCGACGCCGGTCGGTCCGCCGCCTACGACGACGAAGGTGAGGTACGGGCGCTGGGCTTCCGGGTCCGGCAGTCGTTCCGCCCGTTCGAAGGCCAGCAGCAGCCGCTGCCGGATGTCGACGGCGTCGTCCACCGTTTTCAATCCCGGCGCGTGCGGCGCCCACTCGTCATGGCCGAAATAGGAGTGGGTCGCGCCGGCCGCCAGAATCACATAGTCGTACGGGAGTTCGCCGTCCGTGAGGACGAGCCGGCGCCGGGCCGCGTCCAGGCGAACCGCCTCCGCCATCCAGACGGTGCAGTTGGTCTGCCTGGCGAGGATGTGGCGGATGGGGGCGGCGATCTGCGCCGGCGACAGCGCCGCCGTCGCCACCTGATAGAGCAGCGGCTGGAACAGGTGGTGGTTGCTGCGGTCGATCAGCGTGAGGCGCACGGGCGCCCGGCGGAGCGAGAGGGCCGCCATCAGGCCGCCGAAGCCGCCGCCGACGATGACGACATGCGGAACCGAGGAATCGCCGGCCGATCGATCGCTCTGCGTCACGGCAACCATCCCTCCGGTGCCGGCTACTCTACTACAGCCGCTCTGCGGACGTCAGATAAGGCCGGGAAATCTTACCGGGAATGTCCGCCTGTGTGCCGGACCTTTGCCTCGGACTTGCCAGTTGCCAACCGTCGCGCCGGATTCGTATGATGGGGGCATGGCTTCCCCTAAACGACGTACGACCGACGGTGAACAGGCCGCTGCGAAGGAGGCTCCGGCCGCCGGCGCCTCCGGGCCCGGACCGGCAGCCGGCCTGCAGGACCTGCTGAGCCGGTTGCTCGAGCAGGAATCCTCCTTCCGCGCCTTCCTGCGACGGAGAGTCGGGGACGATGCGCTGGCGGAGGATCTGTTTCAACAGAGTCTGATGCGGGCCGTCGAGCGGCAGCATACGCTCCGGAGCAGCGAGAACGTCGTGGCCTGGTTTTATCGCATCCTGCGAAACGCCGTGATCGACTGTTACCGCTCCCAGGCGGCGGACGTGAGGAAGACGGATGCCTTTCTGCAGGAACTCGTGACGGCGGGGGAGGATAAGACGCCGGCTCTGGACGAGCTGCGTCCCACGGTCTGCGCCTGCCTTCAGCGGCTGCTCCCGGCTATCCGACCGGCCTATGCCGAACTCCTGCGGCGGATCGATCTGCAAGGCGAACCCCTTTCCTCCGTGGCCAAGGACCTCAAACTCACCTCCAACAACCTGACCGTGCGCCTCCACCGGGCCCGCCGGGCCCTGCGCGCCAGCCTGGAACGGTCTTGCGGGCTCTGTACCAAACACGGCTGCCTCAGCTGCACCTGCGAGTAGATCAGGATGGATCAGCCATCCTGCTGCGTTTCCGCCCCGATGCCCTCTGAAATTATGTTCAGGGTACTGTAATAACCGGCTTCCGGCTCCGGCTGTAGCGGTGAACGGCCATCATTCACAGGGAGGTTCCACATGCTGCCGATTGATTCAGCCGCCGCCACGTTGTCCCGTCACGATGAGCACAGACCGCCACGAAGCCATGCCGAAGGCCGGGAGCATGACCATGGTCATCGCGGCCGTCACGACCATGGCCCTACGGCGCAAGAGGTGCCGTCCCTCAACCGTACGGCCTGGATGGCCACCGTCCACTGCCTGACCGGTTGCACGATCGGCGAGGTGCTCGGGATGGTCATCGGCACGGCCTTGGGCTGGGGCACCTGGCCGACGGTGGGATTGGCCGTCGCGCTGGCCTTTGTTTTCGGCTATACCCTGACGCTGTGGCCGTTGCGCCGGGCCGGTATGGCATGGGGGGCGGCGCTGTCGCTCGCCTTCGCGTCGGACACGCTGTCCATAGCCGCCATGGAGCTTGTCGACAATGCGATCATGCTGGTGATTCCCGGCGCGATGGACGCCGGTTCGGCCGATGCTTTGTTCTGGGGGAGTCTGGCGTTGTCGTTGCTGCTGGCGGGAGCTGCGGCCTTTCCGGTGAACCGCTGGCTGATCGCGCGCGGGAAGGGCCATGCTCTGGTCCATGCCCATCACCACTGATCCGACGGCAACCGGGAAGAGGAGAAGGTCGATGGAACTCCGCAGACTCATGCGAACGGCGATTCTCACCGTGACGGCGGCGCTTGCCGTCGCGGTGGCCGCCTGCGGCCAGTTCGAGCCGCGGGACAAACGGTTCTACTATCGGGCGATGTGGAATTTCGCGCTGCGGGAGGACCTGGCCGAACTCGACAGCGAGTTCAACGGCGTGGACTTCGGCCACTCGAACCTGTACGAGAATCTGCTCCTCACCGGAGGGACGGACGTATCGGCGATCGAAGATCGGGCCAGAAAGGAAACGCTGGCCTTCATCGCCACGAAACCCCGGCTCAATCCCAATGAGGAGGCCATCGCGCCGACCTACATGAAACTGGCTTGGCGCGCGCAGAACACGTTCGACGAGGCGCATGCGCTGCACCGCGCCACCTATGACATCGTCGTGTCGGACGAGCCGGACAAGGATCGCGCGATCCGGAACGTCCTGGCCTACTATCAGGACAGCGCCTATGCGATTACGTCCAGGCGGCTGGATCATCGCCGTCTGGACGCCTTTCCCTATTCGCAGGCCTTTCGGAAGCGGTTCCCGCTCTTCAACGCGACCATCTGGTCCTATCACTATCTGCAGGTCGCCGTGTACGATCCGTTGCAGGCCGCGCGGGATCTCGAAGCCAAGAAACAGGCGGTGAGGCCGATTCTCTCGACCTACCGCCGCTATCTCGAACGGCCGCCGGTCGGCTGGACCTTCATGCCGCTGACGGCCGAATACAGCCCGTCGTTCGCCGCCGCCTATCCGGAGATCGCCAACATCTTCGACAA
>DIHJ01000003.1 GCA_002420105.1 Nitrospira sp. UBA5699 | reverse complement strand
GCGGCCGATGTCGTGATCAACGGGGTTACGCTCGATGTGCAGACGAAAGCACAATTGGAGCGGGGCTATGGCGTGCCGATCAAACCGGGAAAATACTGGTACGACAACGTCTCGGGCGTCTGGGGGATGGAAGGCGGACCTGCCGCAGGGCAGATCCATCCGGGGCTGGGACTCGGAGGTCCCTTGCAGCGGGATGCCTCGCAGGGAAAGAGCGGCGTGATCGTGAACGGCAGGGAGTTGCACGAAAAGGATGTCGCGGCGCTGCAGCGCTGCCTGGTGGTCATGCCGGGCCGCTACTGGCTGCTGGCCGACGGGATCGGCGGCCCGGAAGGCGGTCCGGCGCAATTCAATCTTGCCCAGTTATGCGGAGCGAGATCGTCAGGCGGGTCGAGCACAAAGTGCGAGGACTATGGCGGCGGTCAATTCAACTGCAGCAACCAGCGGACGGGGATCGGCATGATCGGCGAAGGGGGAGGTCAAGGAGCCGTCTTCATCGACGGCAAGGTCATCATGACTCCGAATTAGGCCGGTACGAACTTCAGCGCCGCGCCGTTGATGCAGTAGCGGAGCCCGGTCGGTTTGGGGCCGTCGGTGAAGACGTGGCCCTGGTGGCCTCCGCAGCGGGCGCAATGGACCTCCGTCCTGGTCATGAAGAACGAGGAGTCTTTGCGCGTTTCGATGACCCTCGGATCGATCGGCTGCCAGAAGCTGGGCCAGCCGGTGCCGCTGTCGAACTTGTGCTCGGAGGAGAACAGCGGCAGGTCGCAGCCGGCGCAGCGATAAATCCCGGCCGCATGGTTCTCATGGAGCGGATTCGTAAAGGCCCGTTCCGTATCCTCGTGCCTCAACACCTGATAGGCGGGCGGCGAGAGCAGCTTCTTCCATTCCTCGTCGGTCCTCACCACCTTGACGATCGGGCCGATTTCGATGTTCTGCGGCATGGGTCTGCTCCTTTCCGGCGACAGGTTCCCGACGTGGGTCGAGCGGCGACCGACATCCTTACACAGCAAATGTTCCGGGGGCAAGACGGCGGGGCGGATCGGAAGGTCGGGACTCCGGACGTTCCGTCCGGAGTCCCGGCGGTTCAGACCGATGCCGTTAACGGTTGCTCCGGCGATGGTTCGCCGTAAGCGGCGCCGTCGTGATCGAAAGCGGCTTGGAGCACTTCCTCGATCCGTTCGACCGGAATGAAGGTCATGTCGTCGCGCACTTCCTGCGGCACGTCCTTCAGATCCTTCTCGTTCGCCTTCGGCAGGATGATCCGCTTGATGCCGGCGCGATGGGCCGCCAGCATCTTCTCCTTGATGCCTCCGACCGGCAGCACCAGGCCGCTCAGGCTGATTTCGCCGGTCATGGCCGTGTCGTTGCGGACCGGTTTGCCTTCGTACGAGGAGGCCAGCGCCGTGGCCATCGTGATGCCCGCGGAGGGCCCGTCCTTGGGGATGGCGCCGGACGGCACGTGGATGTGGACCCCGTTGCGTTTGAAGCGCGAGATGTCCAGACCCATGCCTTCCGCGTGCGACCAGAGGTAGCTCCGTGCCGCCCTTGCCGATTCCTGCATCACGTCGCCCAACTGGCCCGTGAGGGTCAGCTCGTGGCTGCCGGGCAGGAGCGTCGTTTCGATGTAGAGCACGTCGCCGCCGGTCGGCGTCCAGGCCAGGCCGGTCGCCACGCCGGGCGGCAGGTGCTTGCGCGCCTCTTCCGGCATGAACCGTTCCGACCCGAGCCATTCCGACAGGGTCGTCGGCTGGATGGTCACCGGCTCCCGCTCCCTGCCTTCCGGCAGATCGGCGAAGGCCAGCGCGACTTTTCTCGTGAGCCGTCCCAGCATCTGCTCCAGTTGGCGCACGCCCGCCTCTCTCGTGTACCGGCCGATCACCAGATTCAAGACATCGTCCGGGAGCAGGGCCTGAGTCGCCTCCAGCCCCGCTTCCTTCAGCCGCCGCGGCCAGAGGTAGCGGCGGGCGATCTCCGCCTTTTCCCGTTCGCTGTAGCCCTGCAACCGGATGATCTCCATCCGGTCGAGCAGGGGCTGGCTGATCGTGTCCAGCGTGTTCGCGGTCGTGATGAAGAACACCTTCGACAGATCGAAGGGCAGATCCAGATAATGGTCGCGGAACGTGTGGTTCTGCGCCGGATCCAGAATCTCCAGGAGCGCCGCCGCGGGATCGCCGCGGAAATCGCGTCCCATCTTATCGACCTCGTCCAGCATCAGGACCGGATTGTTCACGCCGGCCCGACGGATCGCCTGGATGATGCGGCCCGGCAGGGCGCCGACGTAGGTGCGGCGATGCCCGCGCAACTCCGCTTCGTCGTGCACGCCGCCCAGGCTGAACCGTTCGAAGGTCCGCCCCATGGCCCTGGCGATCGACTGGCCGAGACTCGTCTTGCCCACGCCGGGAGGTCCGACGAGGCAGAGGATCGGCGCCTTGGCCGTCGGATTCAATTTCAACACCGCCAGATGCTCGACGATGCGTTCCTTTACCTCTTTGATGCCGTAATGGTCCTCTTCGAGGACCTGACGTACGTTCGCAAGATCCAGATGCTCTTCCGAGGCCTTCTTCCACGGCAGTTCCAGGACCAGCTCCAGATAGGTTCTGAGTACCTGATGGTCCGGCGATGACGGAGGCACCTTGCCGAGCTTGGTGATTTCGCGCTCGGCCTCCTTCCGCACATGGTCGGGCAGGTCCGCCTCCTGGATCTGCTTCTTGAGACGGGCGACCTCGTTCTCCTCCTCTTCGCCTTCGCCGAGCTCCTCCTGAATCGCCTTGAGCTGTTCACGGAGCACGTACTCGCGCTGGCTCTTTCCGATCTTGGCCTGCGCGTCGCTGGCGATCTTCTCCCTCAGCTGAAGGATTTGAATCTCCTTCGAAAGGGCGGCGTAGAGCGACCGCAGCAGTTCGGGGGTCGAGGAGCTTTCGAGCAGCTTCTGCTCTTCCTGCACCGTGAGGTTCAGCAGGGAGGCCACGCGATAGGCCAATGAGACCGGATTCTCCTCGTTGCTGAACGCGACCGCGGCTTCCTGAATGCCGGGAGCCTGGATCAACCGGGGAAGATCCGTCACCAGCTCCCTGATGGCCCGGTGAAGGGCCTGGGCTTCCGTGTCGACATCCGTCGGTTGGTCGAGGCGACGGGCCTGGACGAACATGTACGGTTCGGTCTGTTCGGCCTTGAGCAGGGCGACGCGTTCGAGACCCTGCACGAGCGCGTGGAGCGTACCGTCTTCAGACCGCCCGACCTGTTTGATGACGGCTTTGGTGCCGATCGTATAGAGATCGTCGAGCCCCGGCGCTTCGGTTTGCGCGTTGCGTTGCGCGACGACGAGAATCGTCTTGTCTTCGGTCTTCATCGCCGCATTCACCGCCGCGACCGACCGTTCGCGGCCGACCGTCAGGGGCATCATGATTCCCGGAAACAGGACGGTCCGTTTGATCGGGAGAACCGGCAGAGTCACGGCTAACGTGTCGTTATTCATAGGGATGATTCCTCCTCTTGGCAGACGAAGAGATGCAGAACATCGGGCCTAAGAGGGGAGATAGGCGCGGTCCTGCGTAAGTCAAGGGGAGAAGAGGCGGGGAGAAGGTAACCGCTCGGAATCGCATCGATTCCGGCGACCGGCCGTCCGTCAGCGATCGACGAAGAAGCCGCCTGCGGGATAGCGGATAATTTTCCCGTCGGCGGGCCGTTGTTCGGCCGGCGTTTCCTGCTCGTGGAGCAGGCCATAGCCGTCCTCTCCGTTGAGGTCGAAAAACCCGGCGAGTCCCTGCTCCGACGCACGGCCGAACCCGGAGCCGGTACTGTACCGGTCGGCGCCGCCTTCATCGATGAAGAGTCCCCACCCCGCGTAGTCCGCTCCACCGAGGCCGGTGGATTGCTCGAAGCCGTACTGATCCTTGCCGTTGCCGCTGTCGAGCATGAGGCTCACGCTGTGGTCCCAGGCCACCCCGCCGTTATAGAAGGGGCCGGTCGAGCCGTAGCGGTCCTCGCCGTGCCGGTCGGTGAAGAGCGCCGCTCCATAATGGGCGGACGAGCCGTGCCCGTAACGGGCGGCCCGGTAGTCGTCGTCTCCGTCCAGATCGAGCAGGACGCCGGCTCCGAAGAAATACCCGTGGCCCTGCGAGAAGTTGGCGCCCTGGTAGCGGTCATGGCCGTCGACGTCGAGCAGGAGACCGACTCCGCCGGCGAGGTTGTAGGCCTGCCAATCAGGCCGCTTGGTGAGTATCCGCTTGCCGGAGCCTGTGCCCAGACCGAAGCAATCGTACTGGAACAGAGGATCGCCGGGCTTGCCGTTCGGGGCGTCCTGCTGGTTGTACGCGCTGGGATACCTGCCGCCGCATTGATACTGATCGTCGCCCCGTACGTCGATGACGGCGCCCACTCCCTGGGGGCCGCCGAATCCCACGGAGAAACCGTGGCTGGTATAGCGATCATTGCCGGCCAGGTCGTAAAGCAGTCCCAGACCGGCGATCGCCGCGCCTTGAGTGAGGCGGCTTCCCATGTAGACGTCGTTGCCCCCGACGTCGAACAGGATGCCGAGGCCGGCGAATCCCGCGCCGCCGGAGCCCATGTCGAGTTGATACACGTCGTCGCCGGCCTCGTCGATGAGGAGGCCGACTCCGAGTCGTCCGGTGGCCAATCCCAGAGCTGTCCCGTTGTAGGTATCGTTCCCGCCCAGATCGATCACGACCGCGTTGCCGTGTTCCGCGTCGGCCGATGCGGCGATCGTGCCGCGGTAGAGATCGTCGCCGCCCAGATCGACGACGAGGCCGAACCGTTTGTCCAACTCATAGGTGTTGGGGCCGGTCCCTCCGATGACGATCAGCCCGTAGGGGCTTTCTTCGGCGTACAGGACGTCTCCGGTGATGCCGGCGGGGACTTGCGCCGGAGCGACGGGCTGAGGGAAGACGACGGCCAGTTGGTGCAGCCAGGGTTCGTTGGCGAGACGCGCCAGGACCTGTGCGGCGGCGATGAGGCCGGAATAGTCGACCTGCTCCGCGAGGAGTTCCGCGAACCGGAGGTCGGCTTTCATGCGGGCGAGGGTCTGGTCCGAAACGACCGAGATCTGCGGCGTGAACTGTTCCACGAGGCCGGAGGCGTGGCTGAAGAGGAAGCGCCGTTCGTCGTCGTTGAGATTGGCGATCGCCTTCTCGCGGTGCAGGGAGGCTTCCTGGAGGCTTTCCAGCATGAACGCGATCAGGTCCTGTGATGTGGCTTTTGCGGGCAGCGGAACGGGTTTGTGAAATGCCGAAGTCCGGTCGGCTCCCGCCTCCAGGATGTCGAGGAGGCCCGGCAGGTCCACGGCCCCCTCTTCCGCGAGCTCCGCGACCAGCAGTCCCTGTTGTTCGAGCGAAAGCAGACCCTCGAAGGGCCGCTTCAGCGTCTCGACGACGAGGCGGCGTTTGAATCGCGCAGGAACCGTATCCACCTCGGCATGGGCCGCGACGAACGCTTCATGGGCCCTGGGAGCGAGGCGGTCGAGCTCTTGACGAACTGCCGGCATCACCCGTTCGAGGGCTGATTCGCGCATGCGGCTTGCCGATTGGGCGTTTGCCGGAGGTCCGAGAAACGCAATGAAGCTCTGGATCGCGCTGCAACCGGGCAGCACGAGCAGCAGCAAGAGGATGGGCGTCAACAGATTGGAGCGAATCACGGTACCGGTTTGGTCATGTGGGAGATCGGAACGAGAGAGGCTTGTACCGCAATACGGGATGAATTGGAAGGGTGGGGCGCGGAGCAGCCCGAAAAAGGGACGATGCCAAAGCCCGGCGCGGCTGTCGGGAGAGAGTCGGACGGATCAGCCGGCCGGGCGAAGCGGATCAACGGTCAGCGCGTGAAATGACGCGCGAGGCGGATTCCGACGGCGACGGCCGGAATGCTGCTGAGTAACATGAGGGCTGACGAAGGCTCCGGCACCGAGACCGGCGCTGCGTCCATTGCCATCGCCGCAGCCGGCATGAGGATGAGACCCGTTGCAGCCCACAGAAATCCTGCTACCGATCGTCGCATGATGCCTCCAATCCCTATTCCGACCCGGGCGGTCGCTCGTTTCGTTGTGTAAGGTCCGTGCGCAGGCTGCTTCGATTACCGCGGCCGCTCCAAAGCCATCCGGTGGAAGCAGACTGCAGCCGGCAGCGCGAACAGGAGCAGAAGCCAGGACGAGGGCTCCGGCACGTTCACCGCCGCCCGGAGGATATCGTTTCCGCAGGTCGCGCTTGCCATCAGGAGCTGGTAGCCGCCGGAGATGTCGCTCAAGAAGGCCGCCGAAGTCAGAAACTTCACATTGACGTTGACCTCGGGACCGGCGACGAGAGACGTGCTGATGCTGCCGGTTCCGTGTTCCACGGCGCCGGTCGGATTGAACCAGACCGCTTCGCTCGGCCGGTAGGTCACCCCTGGAGGGTTGCCCAGCACGGTCTGCGCGGTCAGGAAGCCGGTCGCTTGATAGAGGCTGCCCGCCGTGACCGCTCCGTGTCCGTTGCTGTTCAGCGCCACGCCCCAGTAGCTGCTGGTTCCCCGGAAGAGCAGATCGCCGGGCCGCAGCGTCACGCCCGCAACCGTAAAGGGAGAGAGCGTCAGGTCGCCGTTGTTGTAGTTCATGCGGATGTTGAATTCCGCCTGCCCGGGTGTGCCGTAGTCGAGGGTGACCAGTTCGACCGAACGCAGATCGAATTGATTGATGTTTCCGATGACGTCCGGTGCACCGATGCCGTAGGTATCGGTGAAGAGAGTCGGGATTGCGTGGCTTGGGTTGACGAAGAGCAACGACGCAAGGAACAGGACCGAAGCGCAGACGAGGTGTTTCATGATGGCGATGCCTCCTGTGGCGCACTATCTCAAAGGCGCAGAGCGGCCGTAAATAGTGCAATGGTAGGGGGAAGGCGTATGGTCGATGGCCGGAAAGCGTTGTTGAGAACCGACTGGCAGGGACGGCGGTCCGTGCGGGCAGCGGGAGGTACGGTCTATTATAGAGGGAAAGGCGCTGTCGCGGTGGAGACGTCACGCCCCTTCTGCGTGCAGCCGGCCCTGTCTTGCGCTGCCCCGTACGATTTTGAACTCGTACAGCCGGCACTCGATCGGACCGTTGAAGAGGGGAATCCGCTTCGAGGGAGTCAGGCCGATTAACTTCGGCACGCGCGCGTCTCCCGTGAATATGTAGACCCGCCAGCTGGCGAACCGTTGCTTGAGCCGATCGCCGAGCCGGGGATAGAAAGATCCGAGTTCGTCGGCCTGGCTGAGCCGCACGCCGTAGGGCGGATTGAGAAGCATCACGCCCTGTTCCGCCGGTGCATCGAGCTCCAACACGTCGCTTTGGCGGAGACGGATATCGACGGCCACGCCGGCGCCTTGAAACGTCCGCTGCGCGATCTTCACCATGGCGGGATCCCGGTCCGAGGCATGGATGGCCGCCGGAACCTCGGCCAGTTGTTTCAGGCGTGCGGCCTCCCGAAGCCGCCCCCAAAGTTTGGCGTCATGGATCAGGAGGCGCTCGAACGCGAATGAGCGCGAGAGGCCCGGCGCGATTTTGCGGGCCATCAACGCCGCTTCGAGCGGAATCGTTCCGCTCCCGCACATGGGATCGAGCAGGACCTCGTCCGGCGTCCAACCCGACAGGCGCAGGAGTCCCGCGGCGAGATTTTCCCGCAGCGGCGCTTCGACGGCTCCGATGCGGTGGCCGCGCTTGAAGAGCGGTTCGCCGGACGTATCGAGGTAAAACGTGACGCGCTCCGGGTCGAGAAAGGCGTCGAGACGGATGTGCGGGTGCCGGGTGTCGACGCTGGGTCTCCGTCGGTTGGTCGAGACGAACTTGTCGCAGACGGCGTCCTTGATGCGCAGCGTCACGAAGTCCAGGCTGGGCAGGGGACAGCGCTTGGCGCTGACCTTCACCTTGATGGTCTGCGAGGGGGCAAACCAGTCCGGCCAGGGCAGGGCGGCGGCGGCCCGATAGACGTCCTCCTCCGAACGATAGGAGGCCTGTCCGACTTCCCAGAGCACGCGGCTCGCGATCCGGCTCTTGAGATTGACCCAGCACATACTGGACCAGGGAGCTTGAAAGGCGACGCCGCCCTCCGTTTTGGCGGTCGCCGGCACTCCCAATTCATGGAGTTCCTGCTCGAGCGCGCCCTCCAGGCCGCGCGGGCAGGGTGCAAAGAATCGATGTTTTGTGCTATCCATTCGTCCTGTCGTTCGTTATTCGTGAGACGTATTCCACCGGGTGCGCGGGAAAGCGGATTTCGCGACAGGCGCGTCGCGCTTCGCAAGGGCCGATTCCGTATGAACTACTGCAGCGAGTGCGGCAAGCCCGTCGCAAAGAAAATTCCCTCGGGTGACAACCTGCCCAGGTTCGTCTGCGATTCCTGCCAGGCTATTCATTACCATAATCCGAAAATCGTCGCAGGCTGCATTCCCGAGTGGGAAGGACAGATTCTCCTCTGCCGGCGGGCGATCGAGCCCAAGGCCGGTCTCTGGACCTTTCCGGCCGGATTCATGGAACTGGGGGAGGGAACCGAACAGGCGGCGCGGCGGGAAACCTTCGAAGAAGCTCAGGCGAACGTGGCCATCACCAGGCTGCATTCCGTGCTGAGCCTGCCGCATATCGGCCAGGTCTATATGACCTTCGTGGGCAGCCTGCTCTCGAAAGAGTTCGGAGCGGGTCTGGAAAGCCTGGACGTGCAGTTGTTCGACCGGGTCGAGATCCCCTGGGACGAGCTCGCCTTCCCCGTGGTGAAGGACGCGCTGCGCCGGTACGTGGACGACGTCACGCGCGGCGAGTTCCGTCTGCACGTCGCCGACCTGCCCGACCGGCTCGTCTGACCGGCCGTCCTCGTTCCGATCCTCCCGGTCATGTTCGCAGCGCGCGCTTGTGCACGATGGCGTGGATATCGACGAGTTGTTCGGCCCGCTCGATCGCGTAGAAGATACGCCAGTCGCCGACCGCATACTTATACAAATCCGGCAGATCCTCGGCGACGCGTTCGTGGCGAAGATTGTCGACGTTGGAGGCGATCCATTTGGTTTTGTCGAACAGCCGCTGCGCCGTCGGCGGACCGATGGCGGTCAGGTCCTGCGTGACGCCCTGTTGAAATGTCAGACGATACCAGGCCATCGGCGCTTACCAGCGGAGACCGAGCCGTTCGGCGACCTCTTCCCCCGAGAGTCTCGACCTTTCCGCGAGCGAGGCCTTGAGCCTGGCGCGGAGCGCCTCGCCGAGTTGGAGGCCGAGATCGGGATCGCCGATCAATTCCCGGAGACGGTCGTCGACCATTCCGTGGACCAGTTCCTTGAGCTGTTCGGATGTCAGCGAGGAGATTTCCATCGGGGTGAGGATACGAAGCCTGCCGACGAAATGCAATGAGCGGAATGAGCTCAGTTGGCGGGGACCGTGGTTTCGAGCTTCTTGATGTACCGGCCGAGCCGGTCCTGTTCGGGCTGCGCGATCATGAGAAACTCGATGCCGATGCCGTGCGACCCGCACCACCGGACCGCGGCGTTCTCGATCTTGATGGGGTTGGCCTCGCCCGGGACGTGCAGCAGGATCGTGACCTGCATACCGGTGAACGGACTGATCAGACTTTCGACCCGGCAACCTTTGACGGACAGATCCCGAATCGATCCCTTGTGGCGAAACTGGTCCCGTTGGACCAGGGTGCTGGGCATGGCAACGCTGAAACGGCGATGTTTGCGAGTGACCATTTGAATGGGTGTCCTTTGCGATCTATGCGGCAGCGGCTTCGCGCCCTTGTAAAAAGTGTGTCAACCGTTCCCGTTCCGGTTCTTCCATCCCCAGAAATTCCGCCCCGAATTCGTACTCCATCGCCCAGCGCACAGTGGCCATCCGGATGGTGATGGCGGTTGGTTGCCCCGGAACGTTGAGATAAAGCGCCAGCATCGAGCCTGTGGCGGGAGGGCGGTCCGTGACGATCTTGCAACCGCCCGTTCCAAGGTTGTATACGATCCCCACGCCGTCGCGGTCACCCGCGTAGGCGGCGGGAATCTCGACCAGAAATCGCTGGTGTTGCCGCTGATTCATGGCGCACCGGTCCGCAGCCGTTCGTTGCCGGAGGAGGACAGGGCCGCGGGCAATCGGGATTCCGCGAGCCGTTGTGTTGTGCCCCAGAGAAAAGGCTAATCGCCGTGCGCAAGTATGTCAAAGAAAACCGCGAGTTTCGCAGGGAAGCCGTCGAGGGGACGGGAGCAGGTCTCGGATGCAGCGATTATTGAATAAGGTGGCGATCGTCACCGGGAGCAGCAGCGGAATCGGCAAGGCCATTGCGCTCCGGTTCGGCCGGGAAGGGGCCAGGGTCGTCGTGGCCGCCAGAAGGAAACCGCTTTGTGAAAGGACTGCAGGGCAGATCTGCCGGAACGGCGGCGAGGCCTTCGTCGTGCAAACGGACGTGAGCCGCGAGCAGCAGGTGGACCGATTGTTCGACCACACGATCCGCCAGTACGGCCGCGTCGACATCGTCGTGAATAACGCGGGCATCTTCGGCGGGAGGCGCATCGCCGAAACGACGACCGAGGCCTTCGACGAAGTCATGAACGTCAATCTGCGGGGCACCTTTCTCTGTTGCCGGGCCGCCTTCAGGCGGATGAAGAAACAGGGCGGCGGATCGATCATCAACATGTCCAGCGTCGCGGGGGTGCAGGCCTGGGCCGGAACCGGCACCTATAGCGCCTCGAAGCACGGGGTGATGGCGCTGACGCGCTCCTTGGCCGACGAAGGGAGACCGTTCAACATCCGGGTGAGCGCGATTTGTCCCGGCGGGGTGGCGGACGAGTTGGTCGATGCGTCCGAGGAGGAGCTCCTGCGAAGCGAGAAGATCAGTCCGTTCGACATCGCGGAAACGGCTCTCTATCTGGCGACCTTGGGGAAATATGCCGTCGTCCACCAGATCGTCGTGGACCGTTGGGGAGCGGATTGGTGAGACGGGCGGCGCCGTCCGGTTACCAGCGGCGTTTCCAGTGTCCGTAATAGCGCGGACCCCAGAACGGCCGGCCGTAATACCCGTAGTAGGGCGGACCGTAGATCCATGGCCGGCCGAGGTAGATGCCGAATCCGACCGGCGGATAAACGAAACTATACGCGTAGGGCGCCGGCACGATTGCCGCCGTCTGCCGCTGGGACAGCTGCTGCTGCACATCCGCCGCGGCGGCGGCTTGACGGTCGAGTTGACCCTTCAATTGCCCGACTGCCTCCTGCTGAGCGCGCAACTGGCCTTCGAGCCTGCTGATCCGGTCCCATTGCTGCTCGATGAAGGCATTGAGGCACCTGGTTCGCGCCTCGTCGCCGTAGTTGGAACATTCCCACGGAACCGGAGGGTTGTCGGCGTACGCGGGGACGGTCGGGATCAACAGTATGACGGCGAGCAGGCCGGCTGTTCGGTATGAGCGCCTGAGACGGTATGACCGAGAGGTTTCCCTTGTCGTCGCGAGACCGTCCATGGTGTTCCTCCCTGCAGGATCTACGTACAAGCTACCAAATCGAATTCCGTTTGGATAGAGTCCGCGCAACCGGACGGTGCAAGACCGGTTGCGGCCGCCTCGTCGTTTGATTTTGCGCAGATAGCTCCATACAATGCCGCCCAGCACAGGGAATGCATGGCACGCGGACCGATTTCCAAAAAATCCTCGCAGCGGCGGGCAAAGCCGCGAGGGCGGGCGTTCAAGCCGGAGGCTTCGGTCAAACGGCGGTTCCAGCAGCGTCTCCTCGCCTGGTACGGGAAAAACGGCCGGGACCTGCCGTGGCGCAGGACGTCGGATCCCTATCACATCCTGGTTTCGGAGGTGATGCTGCAGCAGACGCAGGTGGAGCGGGTCGTGCCGAAATATCACGAGTTTCTCGAACGGTATCCCAGCTTCGAAGATCTGGCCGGCGCGCCGGTGAAAGACGTGAAGAAGACCTGGTATCCGCTGGGCTACAACATCCGGCCCGAACGGCTTCACAGCATCGCCTGCGAAACCGTGGCCCGCTACGGGGGGAAACTTCCCAGCGACGCGGAGGAATTGCTTTCGTTCAAAGGCATCGGTCGATACACGGCCGGTGCGATTCGCTCGTTTGCGTTCAATGAAGATGCGCCGATCCTGGACACGAACGTGATCCGCGTGCTGCACCGGGTGTTCGTCGCGAAGGGCGACCCGAAGGTCCAGAAAGCGGGTCTGTGGGAACTGTCCGAAGCCTTGATCCCGCGGGGACGGGGCTATGATTTCAATCAGGCCATCATGGATTTCGGGGCGACTTGTTGTACGGCGCGCAATCCCTCCTGTGAAACCTGTCCGATGACGTCGTTCTGCAAGAGCTATCCGTTCAAACCGAAAGTGCGGGCACGGGCATGAAGGTCGTGGAAGTTGCCGCCGGGCTGATACTCCATGAAGGCCGCTACCTGATCGCGAAGCGCAAGGAGGGGGTGCATCTGGCGGGATTCTGGGAGTTTCCCGGAGGGAAGCGGGAGCCCGGGGAAACGCTCGAAGAATGCCTCAGGCGGGAACTCTTCGAAGAGCTGAGTATCCGGATCGACCTGCCGATTCCGTTCCGGATCATCCGGCATGCCTATGCCGAAAAGACGGTCGAACTGCATTTTTTCCGCTGCAGGATCGAAGCGGGGCTTGCGGCGCCGATCGAATGCGCGGAGATCCGCTGGGTCTATCCCCGCGAGATGGCGGGCTATCGGTTCCCTCCGGCGGACCGGCCGATCATCGAGGCGCTGCAGCTTGAAGGAGTCGCGCCGTGAAGGTCGTTCTGGATATCGAAACGATTCAGGCACCCAGGGAGGATTGGGCGAGGCTTGCCGGCAAGCCGCAGACGACCGCCGGAGCCGAGCCGGTCTCCGAAGGGTTCGATCTCTTCACGGCCGGCGCGGCGGAGGAGCAGCGTCGCGCCGAGGACGAACTGTACGCCAAATCCGCCTTCGATGCCACGTTCAGCTCGATCGTCTGCATCGGCCTGCTGGAGTTTTCCGACCAGATGGAGCCGCGCGGAGCGGTGGCCTGGTACGGCGGCAACGAACGGGAGTTGCTTCGCCAGTTCTGGAGCCGTCTCGCCCAGAGTCGCCCATCGCTCTTCATCACCCACAACGGGCTGGGATTCGACCTGCCGTTCCTCAAGAAACGGTCCATCATCCGGCAGGTCAAGCCGACCATGGAGATCAATCTGGCGAAATTCCGGACCGAGCCGGTCTACGACACGATGGCAATCTGGAGCAACTGGGATACACGCGGATGGGTGAAGCTGGACGTGCTTGCCCGGGCCCTCGATGTGGAGACGAAATCAGGAAGCGGGGAGCAGGTCGCGGCGATGTGGGAGAAGGGACAAGGGCTTGAACTGGCCCGGTACTGTTTACAGGATACCTATGTGACGTATGCCTGTTACAGCCGGATGAATTTTCGGCAGCCCCTGTCCAGCGAAGTGGTCCTGCTGCAGCCGGAATTGCTCGATGTCGGTTGAGCGCGTCAGCGCGTCGGATGCGCTTCCGCCCGTTTCTTCTTCGGCGTCTGCTTGGCGGACGCCTTGAGCGCTTTGAGTTCCTCGTCGCGCTCCCGCAGTTCCCGTTTCATCCAGTCGGATTCCTTCCGCAGCATGTTGATCTCGGTTTCCTTCTTGGCGATCACGTCTTTGGCCTGCTGGATCCCCTCGATCTGAGGCTGGGACTCGGCGCCGTTCATGCCCGGATCGAACGGAACCGGCTGCGTCTTCGCAGCCGTCGGGCCCGTCGCGCCGGAAGAGGCGGGCGCTTTCGGAGCGGACTTTGCAATCGGCAGCGCCGCCGGCATCGGCGACTTGGCGAGAGCGTGGTAGTCGATCACCTGCGAGATGGTTCCCGCCATCCCGCCTGCTGCAAAGGGAGGTGCGTGCTCGGTGCGCGCGGCGGATTCCGGCGAGAACGTCGTGCTGCCGGCCCCCTTCGCGACGGTGAAATAGACCGAACCCTTCTGGACATAGATGCTGCCCGCGGTGGGCTCAGAGCCTGACCCTGCCGATGAGGACACGCGGAACCCGACAAGCTGCTCGGGTTGCGCTTTCGATAAACCTTGTGCGAGCAGGGGAGCAAGAAACTCCGCATCCTCATCGCTGAATACTCTCATCGGCTTGCTGCCACCGGCGGACATTCTCGACGTTCCGTTCTGGCTCTCTTCGCGATACAGTCCCTTGACGATTTTCAGCATCGTGGTCTGGTCGATGACGGCCGGATGGCTGGCTTCGAACGACCAGTCCGTGACCTCTTCAAGATATACGCTGCCCTTCGAGTTTTGTGCGATGTGCGACGTGCCGGAGCACCCGGAGACGACAAGGGCAAGTCCGGCGCAGGCGTAGAGCGCGGACTTCAGGGATGCGGCCAGAGGCGAAGGGATAGTCATAGGGGTTCTCCTTCTGTCGAAACGGGTCGATGGGGATGGCGTATGAGTCCGTGTCATGTTGCGTGGGGTCGGCTACCAGATTCCCAGGCCTATGAGCGTCATGCTGAGAGCCAGCCAGCCGAACAGGCCCATCGCGATGATGGTTTCGAGGCTGACCGAGGATTCCGATTTCTCCTTCAGGGTACGCGTCCGCTCCGGCGCTGAGTTCATGTCATGACTCCGTCTTAGGAAGGGTTGATAAGTTCAAAGCCGTTCATTTTGGGAAGCAAGGACTATGCCCTTAGGGGTTCTACTGCTGTTTGCCGTTTGAGGGCCGGCTGTCGATCGATCCGATCCGATCACCGCCAGACTTCAATTGGAAAATGAAAATTCAAAATCCTCCATGGGATATGAGTCACAACTCATTGATATGCAATGATAAACGTATCATTTTCAAGCTGGTCCATGTATGAGAGATCAAGGCGGAGCTGAACAGGCCGACATCTTAAATATGGACGGGACCATTCGAGAGCGAGACAGATTGCCACAGAAGGAAAATGAGTATGGGAAGGGAGAATCTCGTGCGGGATTGTTCGTTTTCGTCTGCCGGAGAATCGTGGTCGAACGCCGGTCCGACCTCGGGGATCTTTCCGTCCGTCAGACAGGTCGAGCGTAGAGAGTCGAGGCTGAGGCGTCGTAGATCGACAGCGACAGGGTCTGTCCCGGTTGAGACGGCAGGGTGCTCTTATCCCAGATCACGGTAATGTTCCCGTCCGTCTTCCCCATGCCCTGCAAGTGGGATTTCTTCGCGTCCCCCTCGACCAGTACGGGAAGTGTCCTTCCGAGATATTCACGATTCCGCTCCGTCGAGATGCGGCGTTGCAGCTCGACGAGGGCCGTGACGCGCTGCGACTTGACCTCCGCCGGCACGTCGTCCGGGAACTTCCTGGCGGCGATCGTATGTTTCCGTTCCGAATAGAGGAAGACGAACGCGGAGTGGTATCGAACCGTTTCGAGCAATCGGTAGGTGTCGGCGAACTCGGCATCGGATTCCGAGCAGAAGCCGGCGATGATGTCGGTTGTGAGCACGATGTCGGAATCCATCCGACGGATCTCATCGACGAGCGCCAGGTATTCGGCGCGCGTGTAGGTGCGGTTCATCATGCCCAGGATCCGGTCGTTGCCGGACTGCACGGGCAGATGAATGTGCTTGCAGATCCTCGGATGGGAGACCACGGCCTCCAGCAACGACCGGGGAAAATCCTTGGGATGGGGCGAGGTGAAGCGCACCCGCTCGATTCCCGGGACGTCCGCCACCGCGCTGATCAACCGTGCAAAGTCCCAGTCCCCCGACCGGTAGGAGTTCACGTTCTGTCCGAGGAGGGTGATCTGTTTGAACCCTTGATCGGCGATCCGGCGGGCTTCGTCCAGGATGCCTTGCGGGTCCCGCGAACGCTCCCTGCCTCTGGTATAGGGGACGACGCAGAAACTGCAGAAGTTGTCGCAACCGCGCATCACCGCGATCCAGGCGTTCACGCCGCCGGTGCGCTCGGGCGTCACATCGTCGTAGGTCTCGTATTCGGATAAATCGACCGCCAGGCCTTTCGATCCCAGTCCCTGCTCCTGGGCGCGGATCGCGTCGTCGATGAGCATCGGCAGCCGCCTGTAGGCGTCCGGCCCGGCCAGGACGTCGACCAGCGGCTCTTTGACGGTCAGCTCCTCCTTGAGGTTCTGCGCCATACATCCGAGCACGCCGACGACCAGCGGGCGGGTCTTCTTGAGCGCTTTCAGATCGGACAGGTGCGTATAGACTTTGGCATGGGCATTCTCGCGGATCGCGCAGGTGTTCATCAGAATGACGTCGGCGCATTCGCGATCTTCGGTGAAGACATAGCCTTCCCGCTTCAAGAGCGTGCGCACCAGTTCCGAATCGTACTCGTTCATCTGGCAGCCGAAGGTCTCGATGTGGACCTGGCGGGGGTTGGGCCGCGTGCTCATAGAAGCGCCTTCTTCCGTTCCGTTGGGCCGGCTGTCGCGAAGTGTCCCACGGCCCAGCGGTCCGAAGCCCCGGTGATCCGGACCGGGTGGAGCTGGTTGGTCAAATCGTCGGAGGAAACGACGCCGACTTTCAGGAAATGTGCGGTCGTGCCGAGCCGGAAGCCGTCCACTGTCCCCGATTCGAACAGCACCGGAACCGTCGATCCGATCGAGCTCTCGGCGAAGGCGAGCCGCTTCCGCCGGGAGAGGTCGGCCAAGGCCTTCGCCCGTTGCCGGGCTGCCTGCACCGGCACTTCTCCGGAGAATTTCGCCGCGGCGGTACCGGGCCGTTTGGAGTAGGTAAAGACGTGGAAGTAGGCGAAGGGCAGCCGCTCGGCCAACTCCACCGTATGGCGGAAGGCGCCGTCCGATTCGCCGGGAAAGCCGACCATCAGGTCGGTGCCCAGGCCCAGTCCCGGGATCGCCGCCAGCGCGCGCTCGATGAGCGCCGTGAAGTCTCTCACCTGATAAGGACGGTTCATGGCCCGGAGGATCGCGTCATCTCCGCTCTGGAGCGGGATATGAAGATAGGGACAGAGTTTCGAGGAGGAGGCCATGCGCTCGATGAGCGCGTCCGTGACCGTGGTCGGTTCGATCGACGAGATCCTGATGCGCCGGATGCCGGCGACGGCCTCCAGGCGATCGATCAGCCCGACGAGATCCGTTCCGCCGTGATTGTACCGTCCGACGTTGACCCCGGTGAGCACGAGCTCTTGATAGCCTCCGTCGGCCAGGATCGCCGCTTCCCGGAACACGTCGTCCGGCAGCCGGCTGCGTTCCCTGCCCCTGGCGAACGGAATCAGGCAGAAGCTGCACATGACGTCGCAGCCGTCCTGGACCTTCAGCAGGGCTCTGGTCGAGTCCGGCTCGCCGACGTCCGGGACCGAAAAGTCCTCCCGGTCGATCGTCCTGGTATGGAGGACTTCCGCCGCGGGATGCTTTTTCAACGCCTGCGGCGCGGGGAGAAACGACGGCAGATCCCACTTGAACTGATTGCCGACGATCAAATCGATCCCCGGAATCGTCCGGAGCTCCCGGACCCCCGTCTGGGCATAGCAACCGGTGACGGCGACGAAGGCTTCGGGGGAATGCTTCAAGGTCTTGCGGATGACGTAGCGGCAGGTCCGTTCCGCCTCGTCGGTGACCGAACAGGTGTTGACGACGAGGAGATCCGTGGGTTGCCCGAACTCGACGACGTCGTACCCGTCCCGCCGGAGCCGGGATTCGAGTACAGCTGTTTCCGCCTGGTTCAGGCGGCAGCCCAGCGTATGAAGCGAAACTCGTTTCATCATAAGGGCCACATTATAGAGAGGTGTCCGTTCGCCGGGCAAGCGACGCGCCTTTCGAAGGTCCGAGGTTGAAGGGAGCAAGCCGGCGTGGTAGCATGCGGCGCTCGCTTGTCATCCTGCCGAGGAAGTTTTATGGTGACCGTCCGGCAGTGCGCGACGTTTCTCCTCCTGTCCCTGAGCCTCTGTCTGTCCGGCACGGCGGGGCACACACGAGACATGCTGCCGGTTGAGCCGGATCTGAGCACCCGCATCGACGAGTTGTACGACCATGAGGCGCGGCTGTTCCTCATGTTGTTCTCCCTCAAAGGGAACGGACAGGTCGATTACGTGACCGGGCGTTCCGTGCAGGAATATGCGCGGAGCAATTTCGGCAACCCGGTGTACCAGACGGAGGTTCATCCGCTCTTCTATTGGTGGAACCATACGATGTGGAACGATCCGGAACAGGACGGCGTCAACGGCAACGAACGCGTCTATCAAGAGAACGTGGAGTTCGACATCTCCCGCTACAAGCCCTGCGCCTTCAACGGCCAGCCCTGTTGAGTCTCCGGTCCGCCCCCGATCCGCCGCCGCTTTCTCCCGACGCATTTCATGAATCTCCTGATGCCGTGCGCGGCC
>DIHJ01000067.1:40729-43380 GCA_002420105.1 Nitrospira sp. UBA5699 | reverse complement strand
TCGGCGGGCACGTAGATCGCCTGAACCGACGTGATCGAACCGCGCTTGGTCGAGGTAATCCGTTCCTGCAATGCCCCCATTTCCGTGGAGAGGTTCGGCTGATATCCGACGGCCGACGGCATACGGCCGAGCAGCGCAGACACTTCCGACCCGGCCTGCGTGAACCGGAAAATGTTGTCCACGAAGAGCAGTACGTCCTGATTTTCCTCGTCGCGGAAGAATTCGGCGACGGCCAAGCCGGTCAACGCCACGCGAAGGCGCGCCCCGGGCGGCTCGTTCATCTGACCGTAGACCAGGGCGGCCTTCGACTTCGTGAAATCGTCCGGATCGATCACCTTCGACTCCTGCATTTCGTGCCAGAGGTCGTTGCCCTCACGAGTCCGCTCGCCGACGCCGGCGAACACCGAAAATCCGCCGTGGTGCAGCGCGATATTGTTGATGAGCTCCATGATGATGACGGTCTTGCCGACGCCGGCGCCGCCGAAGAGCCCGACCTTTCCACCCTTACTGTAGGGTTCAAGCAGATCGACGACCTTGATCCCGGTTTCGAGCACTTCGGTCTTGGTTTCCTGGTCTTCAAGCCGGGGAGCCGGCCGGTGAATCGGATAGGTCTTCTTCGCCTTGATCGGGCCTTTCTCGTCGACCGGCTCGCCGAGCACATTGATGAGGCGGCCGAGCGTCTCCCGGCCGACCGGCACCGCGATGGGCGCGCCGGTGTCCTGGACGTCCATCCCGCGCGTCAGACCGTCGGTCGTCGACATGGCCACCCCGCGCACGCGGTTTTCACCGAGGTGCTGCGCGACTTCGAGCGTGATCCGGACGGCCGGTTTGCCCGCCGCCTTATTTTCCTCCTGCGTCACCTTCAGCGCGTTGTAGATGTTCGGCAATTGCCCCGGAGGAAACTCCACGTCCACCACCGGTCCGATGACTTGGATGACTTTACCTGTGCTCATACGCTCCTCTTGTCGCCTAATTATGAATTAGCAATGTGGAATGAGAAACGACCGCCAACCCGGACAATTCAACATTGCTCATTCCACATTCCGCATTTACTTAAGTGCTTCTGCGCCGCCGACAATGTCCATCAATTCCTTGGTGATCGCCGCCTGCCTGGTCTTGTTGTAGTAGAGCGTCACCTTCTTGATCAGCTGGCCGGCGTTCCGGGTCGCCCCGTCCATCGCGGCCATGCGGGCGCCGTGCTCCGCGGCGGCCGACTCCAACAGGATGCGGTAGGCCTGGACCTGAAAATGCTTGGGCACCAGGACGTTCAAGAGCTCGGTTTCATCGGGCTCATAGAGATAGCTGCCGCCGGTCGTGCCCTCGGCCTGGGCGGCGCCGAATTCCGACGCGGCGTCGACAGGGAACAGTTTTTCCACGATCACGCGCTGCTGGATGGCCGACTTGAATTCGTTGTAGACGACGTAGAGTTCGTCGAAGGTCCCCTTGACGAAGTTGTCGGTCAGATCGCCGCCGATGTCGATCGCGTGCTCGAAGCTGAGCTTGTCGAAGACGCCGGTCCATTCCTGGCGAATCGGCCATGTCCGCCGGCGGAAGTAATCGCGGCCCTTGCGGCCCACGATGCTCAGCGTGACTTGCAGGCCGCGCGTTTCGCATTGCCGCACGAACTCCGAACTCTTCCTGACGATGTTGCCGTTGAATCCCCCGCAGAGGCCGCGATCGCTGGTGATGACCAGCACCTCGATCTTTTTCCCCTCGCGTTTCTGCAACAGAGGATGAGCCGCCCGGTTCACGCGCTGGCTCAGGTTGCTCAGCACGCCGCGCATTTTATGCGCGTAGGGACGCGCGGCCAGAATCCGGTCCTGCGACCGTTTGAGCTTGGCCGCGGCCACCATCTTCATGGCCTTGGTGATCTTCTGCGTATTCTTGAACGCCGCAATCTTGCGGCGCAGACTTTGTAAACTTGGCATGGTTTCTGATCTTTCAGCAGTCAGTCATCAACCCTCAACTCAAGGCTGACAGCCGACCGCCGATGGCTATTTTGCGCCGTATCCCATCTTCTGCTTGAAGGTCGTAATGATTTCTTTCAGCCTGCCTCCGACCTTGTCGTCGATCTTGCCGATGCTGGCCACTTCCTTCTTCAGTTCGGGATGGTGCTGCTGAATGTAATGCAGCAGATCGCCTTCGAACTGTTGCACCTTGTCGACCGGGACATCGTCAAGGAAGCCGTTGACGCCCGCATAGATCGACAGTACCTGATCGGCGACGGGCATCGGCTTGTACTGCCCCTGTTTCAACAGCTCGACCATGCGGACGCCGCGTGCGAGCTGCATCTGCGTGGCCTTGTCGAGTTCGCTGCCGAACTGGGCAAAGGCCGCCATCTCGCGATACTGCGCCAGATCCAACCGGAGCGTACCGGCCACCTGTTTCATCGTCTTGATCTGGGCGGACCCGCCGACGCGGGAGACCGACAGACCGACGTTGATCGCGGGACGGATACCGGAATAGAACAGATCGCTGCCGAGATAGATCTGACCGTCCGTGATCGAAATCACGTTGGTCGGGATGTACGCCGACACATCGCCGGCTTGCGTTTCAATGATCGGGAGCGCCGTCAGGCTGCCGCCGCCGAGTTTGTCGCTGAGCTTTGCCGCGCGCTCCAGCAGTCGGGAGTGCAGATAGAACACGTCGCC
>DIHJ01000067.1:8314-40688 GCA_002420105.1 Nitrospira sp. UBA5699 | reverse complement strand
ACGTCGCCCGGATAGGCTTCGCGCCCCGGTGGTCTGCGGAGCAGCAGAGAGAGCTGACGGTAGGCCACGGCGTGCTTGGACAGATCGTCGTAGACGATCAGGGCATGCTTGCCGTTATCACGGAAATACTCCCCGATGGCGGCTCCCGAGAATGGAGCCAGGAACTGCATCGGAGCGGGATCGCTGGCGGTCGCCGCGACGACCATGCTGTATTCCATGGCATGGTTCTCTTCGAGCGTCTTCACCACGCGAGCGACGGTCGAGCGCTTCTGTCCGACGGCCACATAGATACAGAACACGCCCAAGCCCTTCTGATTGATGATGGTATCAACCGCGATGGCGGTCTTCCCGGTCTGGCGGTCGCCGATGATCAACTCCCGCTGACCGCGGCCGATGGGAATCATGGCATCGATCGCCTTGATACCCGTCTGTAACGGTTCGCGCACCGACTGGCGCGTATTCACGCCGGGCGCCACCACTTCGATACGGGACGAATGCTGGGACTTGATCGGTCCCTTGCCGTCGATCGGCTGACCGATCGCATTGACCACGCGTCCGACCAGGGCTTCGCCGACGGGAATCTCCGCGATACGGCCCGTCCGCTTGACCGGATCGCCTTCCTTGATTCCGACGTCCTCGCCCATCAACACGGCGCCGACGTTGTCTTCTTCGAGGTTCAGGGCGATGCCGTACAGTCCCCCGGGAAACTCGAGCATCTCGCCGGCCATCGCGCCGTCCAATCCGTAGACTTTGGCGATCCCGTCGCCGACCTGGATGACCGAGCCGGTTTCTTTGACGTCGACCTGCTTGTCGAAGCCTTTGATCTTTTCTTTGATGATCGCACTGATTTCTTCCGCCTTGATCTGCATGGCTACTCCTTCGTCAACAGGCTCTGCATGGCACGCAACCGCCCCCGCACCGTACTATCGACCACGGTGCTGCCGATATGGATCTGCAGTCCGGCGAGGTGGCCGGCGTCGGTCTGAAAGGTGATATCGACATCGCGTTTCAGCGTGTCGCGCAGTCGCATGGTAATCCGTTCTCGTTCGTCTTGGGGTAAGGGTAGCGCGGAGGAGACCGTGATCGGCTGGGTCCCCTTTGACTGATCCACCAGCTTGGAAAAGGCCTCGGCGATTTCGGGCAGGAAGCCGACCCTGTTTTTCTTCACCAATTGGCCGAGAAAGGCCTTGCCGGCCGGAGGGCATCCGAGCCGCCCGCCGAGCTCGGTCAGGACGGCGATCTTCTCTTCGACACCGAAGGCCGGTGAGGCGACCACATGACGAAGGGGAGCCGACTCCTTGACGGCCTGACCCAGGCCGTTCAGTGTACCCCGCGTCGCTTCGATATTGGATGAATCGAGGAGCTCGAAGAGGGCCCGTGCGTAACGTCGCGCAACTGCTGTCTTAATCACTGTCCTGTACCGCTCATTCTCATTTAGGCAAAGGGAAAGCTTCCGTGCGGTAGGCACGAAAAATGGGCGCGCAAAGTTAGCATTGGCAGGTGCGGAGTGTCAATACAGGAAGGAAGGTGCGTCGATTCAACCGGCTTGGATGATTCCCCCTCCGAGCACCTGATCCCCGCGGTAGAGCACCGCCGATTGTCCCGGACTCAGCGCCCGTTGGGGGCGGTGAAAATGAACGCGCAGGGTATCGTCGTCCACCGGTTCGATGGTCGCGGCGGTGGCCGGCGTCGCGTACCGCACTTTCACATCGACATTCGTCTTGGCGGCCAGGAGCGACCGATCGAATAAGTTCAGATCCTTGATCTCGCAATTGTCGCGAAGGAGGGCGTCTTCCGGGCCCAGAACGACGGTATTCGTCCCCGGTTGCACGGCCTGAACATAGAGGCGCTGGCCCGCAGCAATGCCGAGGCCTCGCCGCTGCCCGGGCGTATAAAAGGCGATCCCGTCGTGTTCGCCGAGGCGTCGCCCCTGGTGATCGAGAAAGTCGCCCGGCTTTTTGGCCTCGGGCATTTCCCGCTCGATGAAGGTGCGATAGTCCCCATGGCTGACGAAGCAGATTTCCTGGCTTTCCTTCAGTTCATCGGCGGGAAGACCGAGGGATTCTGCCTCCTTCCAGACGTCGGGCTTGTGCATCGCTCCGACCGGAAAGAGGAGACGCGAGAGCCAGGCCGGGTTCAGGCGGTACAGAAAGTAGCTTTGATCCTTTTTGGTGTCCGTAGACCGGTGAAGTCCGAGGTGGCCGTGCTGCTCGAGAATCCGCACATAATGGCCCGTTGCCACATATTCATAGCCGCGCTCCCGTGCAATCTCCAGCAGTCCGCGCAGTTTTACCCGCTCATTGCAACGGACACAGGGGTTGGGGGTGATCCCCCCCGCATAGCCGTGCAGGAAGTCGTCGATGACCCCGGTCCGGAACACCTGCCGGCTATCGATCACTTCGTAGGGGATGTGGAGTTTTTGGGCGACGAACTTCGCTATGCCGATTTTACAGCAGCCTCGCTCCTGCCATTTTTTTGAGGCTGCGACCGTTTCGTCTTCGTGCTCCCAGACCTGGAGTGTGACACCGTGGACGTCGTAGCCTTGGCGAACCAACAGAGCCGCCGCGACGGAACTATCCACTCCGCCGCTCATCCCGAGAAGAACCGTAGGCTTAGGCATAGGAGGCTATTGTACCGGCGGGAGCGGGAAAGGGCTAGAGGGGCTTGAGGATCGAAGAGTCGGAATCGCGGGGGATTATGAGGCCATCGAGATGGCCTTGGGCTCCGACCATGGCTGCATGCCCATGTCGCACATGCCGTGGAAATGCGACCCTTCTTCGATGGCAATTAACGGAGTGCGGATGTCTCCGACCAATACCCCGGGCTTGAGGATTTGAATCTTTTCGACAGCGGTGATGGTCCCGTTGATCCTGCCGCTGTTCATCAGCACACCGGCGGACACAACCCCCTTAATGACGGCATGCTCTCCGACGATCAGGGTGCCGGTCGTGTGGATTTCCCCTTCGACGCGGCCGTCCACACGCACGGTGCCATCGAAATTCACCACGCCTTTGAACTCCACGTCTTTTGCCAGCAATGTGAAATTCTCGTAGTCCGGTTCGCTCTGCGTGACCTGCTCTTTGCGTAGCCACATGATTCATTTCCTCCCGCTGGCCCCTCTGAGGCCGTCTGAAGTTGCGGCAATGAATACGTATAAATAACTAATAATTATAACTAGGCGTTGATCTGCTTGATGCCGGCGGGCGCCGCCGCCCCGACCGAATGCAACGTCGTTCTCTGCGGCAATTCCCTGATGCCCTGGCTCATCTCCAGACCGCCGTTGAAGAGCACCCCGTCCTCCATCGAAAGCACGGGCGTCTTGATGCTGCCGTTGAACACGGCCGGCGCCCGAAGCTTCACTCGTTCCTTCGCGACGACATCCCCCGTGATTTTTCCCTTGCAGACGATGGTTCCTGCGGTGACCTTGGCTTGAATGACCGCTTCTTCGCCGATCAACAACACACCGTCCGTGTGGATCTCACCATCGAGGAGACCGTCGATTCTGACCGTGCCGCTATAGGAAATCGTCCCCTTAAACTCCACACCCTTCCCGACGAACGCGATGATATCTCCGTTCCCTTCGTTGGCGGGGACCGTTGATTCCGTTCCTTCTTCGGCCGCCGGCGTCTGCTTGATTTCCTGTTTGTTCTGGCCCCACATGAGCGCTCCTCCCCGGGTTGAAGACCGCAATGCACTGTGGTATCTGCGGCCGGTACACAGCCGATTCGTCCGTACGAAGAGACAGTGCCACCGGCCGGGAGATTAAGCAACAAATATGCCGTTATCTACCGGCGGATGTCGGAGGATACGTAGAGGGGAACTACTGAAGAAGATTTTCCAGGATACCATCGAGCTCAGCAGGAGAAAAGTAGTGGATAACGACTTTTCCTCCACGTCGCCCGTTGAGGATGGTAACCTTCGTCCCGAGACGCTTTTGAAGGCGCTCTTCGACATCGGACAGGGGCGATCGCCGCAGCTCTTTTGTGCTGCGTTTTCTGGTAATTACGGTGGCTTCGAGAATTCGTTCCGTCTCTCGCACTGACAGGTTCTTGGAAACGACCAACTGCGCGACGCGCTGCTGCTCGCCGGGGCTCGAAATGCCCAAAATCACTTTTGCATGACCGGTGGAGAGTTGGTTGGTTTCGATCAACTGTTGAACGTCGAGGGGAAGGTTCAGCAGCCGCACGACATTCGCGACCGACGAACGTTCACAGCCGACTCGTTGCGCAATAATGTCCTGCGTGAGTCCAAATTCGTTCATCATGCGCTGATAGGCCCGGGCCATTTCCATCGGATTTAAATCTTCCCGTTGAAGATTCTCGACCAGGGCCAGGAGAATCGATTCTTCATCACTGCAGTTTCGTACGACTGCCTGGATCGTCTCCATTCCGGCTTCTCTGGCGGCACGCCAGCGGCGCTCCCCCGAGATCAGTTCATACATGCCGTCCCCTTTCCGGCGGACGAGAACCGGCTGGAGCAGACCACTTTGCTTCAGCGATGCGGCGAGTTCCGCCAGTTCCTGCGGCGAGAAGGTCTGTCGAGGCTGATAGCGATTGGGAACGATCGCATCGATGCGGAGATGCTGCACTTCCGGCAATTCCGGCATCGGAGCCGGTTTGGTCGTCGGCAACAACGCATCAAGCCCTCTACCGAGCGCCTTTTTCTCCATGGCTGATGAACTCCTTCGCTAGTGAGAGATACGCCTGTGCCCCGGCCGACGCCACGTTATAGAGCAATACCGGACGGCCATAACTCGGAGCTTCCGCAAGCGTGACATTTCGTGGAATCGTCGATTGATACACCAGCTCTTTGAAATGTCCCCGTACTTGATCCGTAACCTGGCGCGCCAACGTATTCCTCGCATCGTACATTGTCAAGACGATGCCTTCGATCGTGAGTCCGGGGTTCAGGGACTGTTGAATCCGGTCGATACTGCCGATTAATCGACTCAAGCCCTCCATCGCGTAATACTCGCATTGGACCGGGATCAGGACAGATCGCGCGGCGACCAGCGCATTCACCGTAAGAATCCCCAGCGCCGGAGGGCAATCGATAAAAATGATGTCAAACAACGGCTCGACGTCCTTCAGAAAATGACGTAACAGTTTTTCACGTTCCTCGACATTCACCAATTCGATTTCGGCCCCGGCCAAGTCAGCATTTGCCGGCAACAGTGACAATCCACTGACTTCGGTATTCTTAACCGCGTCATCAAATTTTACATAATTAATCAGACAGTTATATACCGTTGTCTGGAGCGTTCTAGGATCCAACCCCAACCCGCTTGTTGCATTTCCCTGTGGATCCATATCAACAAGCAGAACCCGCTTCCCCTGCAGAGCAACCCCGGTGGCCAGGTTTACAGAAGTGGTGGTTTTCCCAACTCCCCCTTTTTGATTCGCTACGGCAACAATCTTGGCCATTATTCAACCAATTCTGGGAATACGGATACTTAATGTGGAATGCCCATGTTCCACGTGGAACATGATGAGTCTGTTCCCTATGCCTGCGCCGGCCTGCTTAACACGGAAATGACTCGGTCTCCGTGCTTTAACGGTAAAGAAAAACGTTGCTCTCGTTCCACTGTGAATCCGTGAAAAATTGAGCCGGCTTCCAACTTTTCAGTCCGATACAGCACAACCTTGCCGGTCGGCTTGAGTGCCCTGGCAGCCTGGTCACAAACCTCGTCAAACCGTAGCGCCCTGATCACGATAATGTCTCCGGACCGGTATTCGCCTTGATCGACATATTGCTGCAGCGTTCCGGTAAATAGCGAAACATCGTTCAGTTTCAAGAGTCCAGCGACAGAACCGACAAAGGAACACTTCTTTTGAGATGGTTCAATCACGACCAATTGCAGATCCATCCTGGCAATCTTGAGAGGCAGGCCTGGAAACCCGGCCCCAGCCCCCACATCGAGGAGCACCGCATTGGATGGAAATTCCATTGCGGCCAGGGCTGTGAGTGAGTCGATAAAATGCTTGCTTATGATTTCATACGGATCAGTGATACTAGTGAGATTCGTGACTTTGTTCCAATGGAGAAGCTGGGTAAGGTAGAGGATGAAATGCTCGACCTCAGTTTGGGTCAGATTCAAGCCAAATTCACGGGCAGATCGAACAAGGAAATCGCACAATTCACTTTCCTGTTCCACGTGGAACAATTACGTGAAATGAAATGAGAGGTCAAGCCTTCTTTGGGCGAGCGAAGAAGAAACTCTATTCAGCCAACAGAGGATTCACTCGATCATCGCTGGTTTCGTCTCGATATTTTTCGAGAGCTACCAGGAGAAGAGATATCGCTGCCGGAGTCACTCCGGATATGCGGGAAGCTTGACCGATAGAGGCAGGGCGGACCCTTTTCAACTTCTCTCGAACCTCTTGTGAGAATCCGACAATACGGTCATAGGGAAAATTCGGAGAAATAACTCTTGTTTCGAGCTTCTTGAATCGACTGATCTGCTGAAGCTGTCGCTTTATATACCCTGAATATTTCACCTGTATTTCAATTTCTTCAGATATTTCAATATCTTGAGATCTTTCCAGGTTAAGACAATCGAGCAATTTCTCATAGGTGACTTCCTGTCGCCGTAGCAGCTGCGCAACCGTACAGGGCCCTGAAACTTCTTCGATGTTCGCCTCAGCCAGCCGCTGCCGAACCTCATCCGTGAGCCTCGGTCTGAGTTCTTCGAGCCGGCAGATTTCGCGTTCGATATGTTCCCGCTTCCTGCTGAATTTTTCATAAAACTCATCGGAAACCAGTCCGATCCGGCGCCCCGCCTCCGTCAGCCGGAGATCGGCATTGCCGTGACGCAACAGGAGGCGATACTCAGCCCTGGAGGTAAACATCCGATAGGGCTCGCGAGCGTCCTTCGTGATAAGGTCGTCGATCAACACGCCGATGTAGGCCTGCGAACGGTCCAAAATCAACGGAGGGTTCCCCTGTAGCTTGAGCACTGCATTGATACCGGCCATGAGCCCCTGGGCAGCGGCTTCCTCGTACCCCGAGGTCCCGTTGATCTGGCCGGCATGATACAGGCCATCGAGAAGCTTGGTTTCCAATGTCGGATGCAGCTGTCTGGGTGGGAAGTAATCGTATTCGATCGCGTAGCCCGGTTTGAGCATCTTCGCCCGCTCCAAACCGGGGATGGTCTTGAGCATCGCGACCTGCACATCGACCGGCAGGCTCGTCGAGATACCGTTCGGATAAAACTCCGGGGTATCGAGCCCCTCCGGCTCGATGAAAATCTGATGGCGCTGTTTCTCCGCGAACCGGACGACCTTGTCCTCGATCGACGGACAGTACCGCGGGCCGACCGACTCGATGACCCCGCTATAGAGCGGCGAGCGGTCGAGATTGCCGCGGATGATGTCGTGCGTCACCTGATTCGTATAGGTCAGATGACAGTCGCGTTGCGGAACAAGGATACGATCGGTTCTGTAGGAAAAGGGCGGCGGCGGATCGTCACCCGGCTGGGGAATCATGACGGAAAAATCAATGGAGTCGCGGTCTAAACGGGGCGGCGTCCCGGTTTTCAGCCTTCCGACCTCGAAACCGAGATCCCGCATGCAATCGGACAGGTGCTCGGCCGACGCCTCTCCGGCCCGCCCGGCCGCAAAGTGATTGAGACCGATATGGATGAGTCCCTTAAGGAATGTTCCTGATGTGAGAATAACGGCCCTCGCATCCAGCTGTCGACCGCCGTCCGTGACGACGCCCCGGACCCCACCGCCGGCGAACAAGAGGCGATCCACCGTCCCCTCGGCGAGCGACAGCCCGGGCTCCCGCTCCAGCGTGTCCCGCATCGCCTCGCGATACAGCTTTTTGTCGCACTGGGCGCGAAGCGCTCTGACGGCCGGTCCCTTGCTGGTGTTGATGAACCGGAACTGAATGCCGGCTCGATCCGTATTGCGCGCCATTTCGCCGCCCAGCGCATCGATCTCCTTGACCAGATGGCCCTTCGCAATTCCCCCGATCGCCGGGTTGCAGGACATTTGGGCCACGCGGTCGCGATCCATTGTCAGTAAGAGGGTCTTCGCGCCCATCCGGGCGGCAGCCAGCGCCGCTTCACACCCTGCGTGCCCCCCGCCCACCACAATGACGTCATACGCGTGCGCCACCGTCCGACTCCTCGGGTTACTTCCCGATACAAAACTCTGAAAAGATTCGTTCGAGAATTTCGTCCGTCGTGATGGCCCCGGTGATCTCGCCGAGCGCATCGGCCGCCGCCCGGATATCGACCGCGACCAACTCGGCAGCCATCCCGGCCGCGACCGACCCCGCCGCCTGGCCCAATGCCTCCGCGGCGCGATCCAACGCCGTCTGATGCCGGACGTTCATGATCATAACCCCGTCCGACGTCTCCGCCCCCGCACCGATCAGCTGCGCTCGAATCGCGGCCCGCAGCTCTGCGATGCCGGCGCCGGTTTTCGCGGAAATCGCCACGCCGACAGCGCCGGAAGGGAGCGCAGTCACCGATACCGCCTGCGGTAAATCCGCCTTATTCATGACGATGACATGCTTCCCGTTCATGGCGTGCTCGATCAGCTCCCGGTCATCCTCGGACAACGGAACGCTCCCGTCGACCACGACCACCTGGAGGTCGGCGTTCCCTCGCGCCGACCTCGAACGCCTGATCCCTTCCATTTCGACCGCGTCCTCCGTGTGCCTGATCCCGGCCGTATCGAGCAGGTGCGCCCTTACGCCTTCGAGATCGACCGACTCCTCGATGACATCTCTCGTCGTCCCTGGGACCGGAGTGACAATCGCCCGATCTTCCCTCAGCAGGCGATTCAGCAGGCTCGACTTCCCGACATTCGGGCGGCCCACGATCACCACCCGCGCCCCTTCCCGCAGGAGTCGGCCCTCCCGCGCAGTCGCCCGAAGCCTCTGCACCAGAAGGGCGACCTCTCCCATCGTACGCGCCAGCTCCTGCGTCCGGAGAAAGGCGATATCCTCCTCGACGAAATCAATTCCCGCTTCGAGATGCGCCAGAAGGCCCAGCAAAGCGGCCCGCGCCGTTTCAATCTCCCTGGCCAGATCCCCGCGGAGCTGCCGCTGCGCGACGGTCAGACTCACGGCCGACTTGGCGCGAATCGTATCGAGCACCGCCTCGGCCTGTGACAGGTCGAGCCTTCCGTTCAGAAACGCCCGCTTCGTAAACTCTCCCGGCTCCGCCAATCTCGCCCCGGCTGCGACACAGGCCCGGCACACGAGCGACAGCACCAATCCGCCGCCGTGCGATTGGATCTCCACGACATCCTCCCCGGTGAAGGAGCGGGGAGCTTTCATATAGACGATCAGAGCCTCGTCAAGCAGATCGGACGCCGGGAGACTGCCGCGAGCACCGGTCAGTTCCGGACAATGCAAGGAAGGGGAGAGCACCACGTCGCCGAGATGCAGCACGTGGGTCTGGAGCGAGTGCAGCGGCCGTCCCGATCGCAATTTGACCAGTCCGCTTGCGACTTGCAGAGCGCGTGAGCCGCTGAGCCGCACGATCCCGATGCCCCCTTCCCCGGCCGGAGTGGCAATCGCGCAGATCGTATCCTCAAGCCCTCCGCGCATCATCGTGACAGTCTCTTATTTTGCGGGCTCGACCACCAGCGGCTTGTTGGCAAACAGCACGCGATCGGTAATGATCTGCTGGCTGATCGTCAACACGTTGTTCGTCAGCCAGTACAGCACCAGACCGGCGGGAAAGTTGATGAACAGGAACGTCATGAACACCGGCAGGATCAGCATAATCTTGGCCTGAGTGGGATCCATCGTCGTCGGAGTGATCTTCTGCTGAATCACCATGGTGGCTCCCATGATGACCGGCAGGACATAAAACGGATCCTGAACCGACAGATCCGTGATCCAGCCCACAAAGGGCGCCTGCCGCAGATCGATCGTCATATACAGAATGTTGAACAGGGCCACGAATACCGGCATCTGCAGCACCATCGGCAGGCAGCCGCCCACCGGGTTCACCTTGTGGTCGCGATACAACTTGATCAGTTCCTTGTTCAACCGGTCGCGATCGTCTTTATGCTTTTCCTGCAGCGCCAACACCTTCGGCTGGATGACCTGCATCTGCTTCATCGACTTGTAGCTCTTGTACTGCAAGGGGACGAAGAGCATCTTGATCCCCATCGTCAGAAGAATGATGGTCACGCCGTAGTTGTGCGTATAGTCGTTGATAAAACGCAATACGTAGAAGATGGGCTTGGCGACCGCTTTGACCACGCTCCAGCTGCCGAAAATGAACCAGCCGAAATCGATGGTGTCTTCCAAGCCGACGTTCAGGGAACGCAGCGTGTCGTATTCCTTGGGGCCCGCGTAGAGCTGCAACAGGCTTGCCGTCCCGCTGCCCGACGGCGGCAGCCGCACGCTGGAGGTCACCAACTTGTCGCCCTCTTTCTTGACCAGAGCGGCCGTGCCCCCTTGCGGCATCAGGACGGAGAGGAAGTACTTGTCCTGGAGCGCCACCCACTGCACCGCGCCTTTGCGTTCCAATTCGTGGTCCGGCGTCTCCTTCTCGACTTTTCCGTCGACGAGCGACGCCGATCCGATCAGTCCGATGAACCCTTCCCCCCATTCCACGATGCCGAAATTCGTGCCGAGGACGACCTCGTACGGGTCCGAAATCCCTTCCATCGTGACGGCGACATCCACCACATAGCTGCCCTGGTGAAACGTCAACCGCTTTTGGAGCCGCAGCCCCGAAGCCGCATCCTCGAACCGCAGGATGACATGCCCGACGGGACGTGATGCGTCCAGCGTCGTAAAATCCGCGTCGATCGCATACAGCCCTTCCCGCAACGTCTTTTCAACCGCGGCGTTCGATGCGGCAATCGACAACGGCCCTCTGAATTTGCCTCCCTGATAGACCAATTGAACCGGCTTCTGCTCGGGAGGCGCCGTGCGATACTGTTTGAGTTCCCAGCTCGAGATCACCCCCCCGCGCGCGGCCAGGCCCACCCGCATCAAATCCGTCTCGACGCTGACGGTGCGGTCCGTGAGGGGAGCCGTCGGGTCCGGCGCTCCTGCAACGGGCTTACCGTCCGACGGAGGAGTTGTCCCGCCGCCGGTCGAGGCCGGCTCCGTCACGGCATCCGTAGGAGATCCCTCCCCGCCGGTTCGCCCGGCGCTGTCCGGACCGGAGGTTTCCTGCACGGGCGAGGACGGCGGCAGCAATCCGAACTGCTTGAGGAGAAAATCGTATCCGAGAATGACGGCCAGCGACAGCACGAGAAAAATGACGACGCGCTTTTCCATGTCAGTGGGTAACCCTCTCCGAACCGTTGCACGACTCCTGCACCGGATCAAATCCCCCGGGATGGAACGGGTGACATTTCAGCAATCGACAGCAGGCAAGGCGGGCGCCAGCCATGACGCCGAACCGGCGGATGGCTTCACCCGCGTACTCCGAACAGGTGGGCTCAAACCGGCAAGCCGGCCCCAGAAACGGAGAAATCCAATACCGATACCAGCCAATGAGCGTCAGGCAGACCGTTCGCACTCTACACCTCGCCGCTGCGCAGCACCCCTTGTCGCCGGAGTGTCACGAGCCAGATTCCCCTCAATTCATCGAATGGCAACCCCAGCGCATCCCGCTTCGGAAACACCAGGACGGCATATCCGGAGATCAGTTCCTTCCGAATGGATCTCGCCAGCTCTCGAAACAGACGTTTGGCGCGGTTGCGACGAACGGCGATCCCGAAGCGCTTTCCCACGACGATGCCGACGCGACCGGCATCTCCGTCGGTCTTACAGACCAACAGGTTGAACAACGCCGTGGAGGTCCGTCGGCCATGCTGCTTGACGTACTCGATGTCGCGGCTGGCTCGAAGAAAGAGGGCTCTGTCTCCTCCGCCCTGTGACATGATTCGGCTCGTTGGCAAGGTCACGATGCAAGAGCCCTCCGTTCGATCCCTGCACAATGGGCTCGGCTGCGGCCACTCACCGTCACGCTGTGAGAGGAACATCCCTGCTCGGGGATGACAAGGGGGGCAAGAGTCCTCGCGAGATCCGTGCAGTACCGTGAAGGAACTTACACCGTCAAACGGGCCCGCCCCTTGGCGCGGCGCCGAGCCAAGACCTTCCGGCCGTTCTTCGTGCTCATCCGCTTACGGAATCCGTGCTCACGCTTTTTCTTGAGGTTTGATGGCTGCTGAAAGGTAAACGACATTGGGCGACTCCTTCTAAACGAAATAACATCAGCGAGAACGTGGCATTATAGGGGTCGGGGCACCCCCTGTCAAACCGATCGACAGCCAATCCCGCGCCTCCCTCACTGAACGGTAACGGGTACTCAAAGGGCCGAAAGTCCGCCGAGAAACATGGCTCGCAATGGGCTAACCCCTTGATAACATTTTTGTCTTGGGGCCGTTTTGTAGATCTTTTCCACGGAATGGACTACACTATAACCGAAGAATCAGCCGCACGAAGCGGAACACCCTCCTAATCGTTATCGTTATTGGGGGGAGGAACATCGCACCAGCCCTCGTTCACGTTCCGCTGGTAGCGGCTGTGCTGACATTTCATTGAATTCCCGTCAGGTTGCTCGTAAGTCACCTACGGAGCATCGAACGCCGATTCTCGTCGGCCCTTGGGAGGAGGAGACCAATCATGAGAATCCACAGCGCGCTCTTGCCGGTTCTTTGCACCCTGGCGCTTCTTGCCGGTTGTGCGCAACCGCCGACCGATCAAATCAATGCGGCGGAGCAGGCGGTCAAGGAGGCTCAGCAAAGCGGCGCCGCCACCTATGTCGCAAACGATTACGCCAAGATCGAGGGTCTGCTCGGAGCGCTCAAGAAGGAAGTCGCGGATCAGGATGCCAAGTTTGCCCTGTTGCGGGATTATGGAAAAGCCGAGCAATTGGCGGCGAGCGCAAAAGCCGAAGCCGAGCGGGTAAAGACCGAGGCCGTCAAGAAGATGGAGGAGGCCAAGGATGGAGCTCTGCAGGCCCACCGCGTCGCCCAGGAGGCCGTCAAGTCGACGTTGGAACTGGTCGCCAAAGCCCCGACGGGCAAGGATCGGGCCGCTCTCGAATCCATCAAGACCGACGCGGAAGCCCTCAAGGCGTCGTTGAACGACGTGCAGATGATGATCGACAAAGCGGACTATCTCGCGGCGCAGACGAAAGCCAAGGCGATCCATGAAAAGAGCCAGGCGGTCTCACACGAGATCGAAGCGGCGCTGGCAAAGATCGGCAAAGGCAAGCCTGCGGCGGCGAAAAGGAAATAACGGGACCTCGATCTGTTTATGCTGCCGATACACAGACAGCGGCCCATCTCCGGGTTGACGTTTTGGGCGGGAGCCTTGGCCCTCGCCGGGACTCTGACCGGCTGTGCAGAAGCCGTCCCTCAGGACGTGATCGAGGCGGTGGAGTCTATCGATCGCGATTTGATGCAACTGCGGGCGGCTGAAATCGCCCCGAACGATTACAGCAGCTTCGCCCATCAGTGGGTGACGCTTCGTACCCGTGTCGAGGCCGAGGCGGATCTGATCCGCTGGCCTTGGGAACCCAACGACCTCGAACTGGCCCTGCGCCATCTGCGAGACGAGGGATCACGAACCGTTGCGAAACTTGCCGAGCAGCAGGCCACGCTCCGCCGCGCCGCCGAGCATCGGCTGGCCCATGTGGAAGAGCGCGCCAAGCTGATCACCGCACACGTCAGCGCCATCGATAGCCGACTCGTGCTCGGCGCCAAGCCGGTCGAAACCGACCTGCTCATGAAGCAGGCCCGCGCCTTCTATGGGCAGGGGCGATATGAACAGTCGCTCGAGGCCTCCGATCGGGCGGCGCGCAACCTGGCCGTGCAGGCGACCCTGCTCAACCGCGAGCTGGGGCGGTACGCCAGCCGCGACCGGATCATCCAGTGGCAGCAGATGGCCCAGGACACGGTCGAATGGTCGCGGACCCACCACGCGCCGGCCATCGTCGTCAGCAAAGCCGACCGCACCTTGACCCTCTACAAGAATGGACGGCAGGTTCTGTCATACCCGGTTCGCCTCGGATTCAACGGGATCCGCGAGAAGCGGTATCAAGGCGACGGCGCGACACCCGAAGGCCGCTACCGGATCACCGGCAAACGCGGGCAGGGGCAGACACAGTATTACCGGGCGCTGGTACTGGATTATCCCAACCAAGAGGATCGCCGACGGTTCGTTCACGAACGGAAAACGGGCCATATCCCCGCATTGCGGGGCATCGGGGGGCAGATCGAAATTCACGGCGTCGAGAACGAGCTGATGGCGCAAACGCTGGGCTGCGTCATGCTCGATAATCCGCACATGGCGCACCTCTTCGAGCGCGTCGACAAGGGGACCCCGGTCACGATTGTCGGCGCGCTCCATGAACAGAACTCCGTGGCGCTGGCCTTAGCCCATCTCGCCGTACGCGGCGATGAAACCTGAGCCATGTCCATGACACGCATCACCATCCCTTTCCGGTCCGGGCTGATCGGCCTGTTGCTCCTGACACTGGCTCAGAGCAGCGGGCTGCCCCTCACGGATGCATCCACGACGCAACCGGCCTCCGTCGATCCGGCTGCACTTCAGGCCTTGCAGGCACGCTACACATCTCTCGCCAAACAATTGACCCAGCTGATGCCGGCCCAACCGTACATCTTGGTCGACACGGCCAGAAACCACCTCTTTATTAAACGACGGGACCAGGTTCTGCTGGACGCGCTCGCCTCGACCGGCAGCGGAACCATCCTCGATAAGCCGGGCGAGACCAAGGGCCAATGGATTTTCGACACGCCGCGGGGGGAATTCGCCGTGCAATCCAAGCTCATCAATCCCGTGTGGGTCAAGCCTGACTGGGCCTTCGTCGAAGAAGGACTCGACATTCCGAAAAGTCAGGCCGAACGCGTCGAGCCCGGCGTGCTGGGGGAGTATGCCCTCGGATTCGGCAAAGGCTACTTTATCCACGGCACGCTGTACACGCGCCTGCTCGGCAAGAACGTCACTCATGGCTGCATCCGACTCAACGACGACGATCTCAAGAGCGTCTACCGGCTCGCCAAGATCGGCACTCCCATTATGATCTTCTGATCCGCGTCGCCGATGGACGCAGCCCCATGAGCATGTTCTTTGCCGTTCCCATCCTGCTGCTCTCCCTCTGTTCGGTCGGCCTGGCGGTGGAACCGGAGGTCGTTCCGCGTCTCGACCCCCACGATCCCGCCGCGCTCCGTGAAGCCATCAGGCTCCTCGACGAGGAAGTCAAACTCGCCGCCAGGCCGCAACCCTATGTCGTGATTGATCTCGTCGATCGCGCCGTGCTCATCAAAGGGCGGGGCATCGAACTTCACCGTTTGCCCGTCGAACAGTGGTCGGCATCCCATCTGGAAGAGGTTCCCGCGGTTTTTCGCCTCCGAGAACGCCCGCCGGTCTCACGCCGCAAAATCGACCCCGCCGTCGGCGCCGACCAGCCGCCGATCTCGCTCGAGGACATGCCGACGGAGTTCACGCTGAGCCTCTCTCCCTCCCTCACGGTCACGGTGCAGGCCTCCGGATCCGGCCACTTCTGGCGGCGATTGTCACTCACGGGACGAGCCTGGTGGCACCGGATCAGAGACTGGACCCGCACCCTCGCGACCGGAGAGTTTCCCCCCTCGACGCCGTCGCTGGCTCTCACGCTCGCTCCGGACCACGCGCAATCGCTGGCATGGAGCGTCACGGAAACGATGCCCTTCCTGCTCCGCCGCGCGGCGCCGCCATAACCGCGACGGGCCGTTTGCCTTTTCCGCCCTTGCTACCTAAGATACGCCGACCATGAATCCTCCCCCCCCGCTGCCACCGCAGTTCCACCAGCTTGTCGGATCGACCAGGGACGCCCTCGTCGCCGCCGGCGTCGTCGAACGGCTGTGGACCGGAGACCACCGCCTCTGGAAACCGGACCCGACGGAGATCCTCAACCGTCTCGGCTGGCTCACGGTCATCGACGAGATGCGGAAGCAGACTGCGGCGCTCACGACCTTCGCCAAAGCGGCGCGGGACCGCGGCATCCGGGACGTCGTGCTCCTGGGAATGGGCGGCAGCAGTCTGGGGCCGGAGGTGCTGCGGGCGTCGTTCGGCCCGGCTCCTCGCTATCCGCGACTCTGGGTGCTCGACTCAACCGTCCCCGGCTGGGTGCGTCGCGTCACGAAGACGATCAACCCGGCCCAGACGCTCTTCATCGTCGCCAGTAAGTCCGGCGGCACGATCGAAGTCATGTCGTTGCTCGCGCACTTTTGGGAACTCACGCGGCAGGCCTGCGGCACCCGCGTCGGCGAACAGTTCGTCGCCATCACCGATCCCGCAACCGGACTGGAGAAGCTGGCGGCAGAGCGCCAGTTCTGGCGCATCTTCACCAACCCTCCGGACATCGGCGGACGTTATTCGATCCTCTCCTACTTCGGCCTGGTACCGGCGTCCCTCCTGGGAATCGACCTCGCCCTCTTGCTGACCAGGGCCGCAGACATGGCCGGACGCTGCCGCGTGCAGACCCCCATTGAGCAGAATCCCGGCGCCGAGCTCGGCGCCACGATGGGGGCCCTGGCTCGCACGGGGCGGGACAAGATCACCCTGTTGACCTCGCCGAAGATCGCCAGCTTCGGTCTGTGGGCCGAACAGCTCCTGGCGGAAAGCACGGGCAAGGAAGGAACGGGGCTCGTCCCCGTCGCCGAAGAACCGCTCGCCTCCGCCGCGGCCTACGGCCGGGACCGACTCTTCGTCTACCTGCGCCTGGCCGGCGATGCCAACCGACAATTGGACCGACACACCGTCGCTCTTGAGCGTCTGGGGCATCCGGTCGTGCGGCTCACCCTGCGGGATCGCCACGATCTCGGCGGCGAGTTCTTCCGCTGGGAATTCGCGACCGCCGTCGCGGGACATCTGCTCGGCATTCAGCCCTTCGACCAGCCGAACGTACAGGAGAGTAAAGACAACACCAGCAGGGTCCTGGGCGCACTCCAGGCGACCGGCCGTTTGCCCCGGCGAACTCTGGTTGCTCCGAAGCAGGCGGCGGCGCAACTCAAACGGCTGTGCCGCCCCGGAACCTACGTGGCACTCCTGGTCTACGCCACCCCGTCTCCCGGCATTGAGCGCGCCTTGCGGGCATTGCGCAAGACCCTCGTCGCCTATCGTGGGGTCACGACCACGGCCGGCTACGGCCCCCGTTATCTGCACTCCACCGGGCAGCTTCACAAAGGGGGTCCGACCAGCGGCGTGTTTCTGCAGCTGATCGAACGGATGCAGCCCGATATTCCGATTCCCGAAAAGCCTTTTACGTTCGGCACGTTGGCAGAGGCCCAGGCGGCGGGAGACGTCGAAGCGCTCCATGTGCACGAGCGCGCCGTCATCACCGTCTCGTTGGGTAAGCAGCCCCTCGCCACGCTCAACGGCCTGACGCGACTCCTCTCTCCTTCGCGCCCCGCCCGCCGCTCCGGCGTCCCGCGCACGGCGGGACGCCGTCCGCGCAAGAAATAAGATGCCCGGCGCCCCGGACATCCGCATTGCGCAGGACCAGGACGCATGGGCCACGGAGGCCGCCGACTTGATCCATGAACTGGGAGAGCAGGCCGGGCGAACGCACGGCCGTTTTCTCCTCGCTCTTTCGGGAGGGAGAACGCCGGAGCGGCTCTACCGCACCCTGGCCTCCGCCCCGTTTGCCGGACGGTTCGACTGGTCTCGCACCACGTTCCTCTTCAGCGACGAGCGCTGCGTTCCGCCCGATCACCCGGACAGCAACTTCGGCCTGGCACGAGAGGCCCTCTTCCGTCCGCTCGGCATCAGTCCTGACCGGATCTATCGCATGGAGGGCGAGCGGACGGATCCCGATCGCGCGGCGCGCGACTACGAGAACCGCCTCCGTTCGGCCTGCGGCACGTCGCCGGAACGCCTGCCGCGGCTCGATCTCGTCCTTCTCGGTCTGGGCCGTGACGGACATACCGCCTCGCTCTTTCCGGGCAACGACGCGGTCCGGGAGCGGGACCGCGCCGTCACGGTCGGACAGGCGCCCTCGGGCCCGTCGGCGAGACTCACGCTCACCCTAGGTGTGATCAACCGGGCAAGTGTGGTACTGTTTCTCGTGACGGGCCCCGACAAGGCACGGATCGTCAGGACCGTCCTTGAACCGGATACGGACGCCGACCGGCGGCTCCCGGCCGCGCTGGTCAAGCCGGAAGAAGGACGCCTCATCTGGCTGCTGGACCGGCCGGCCGCCGCCGAGTTGACGAGACAGCTCTAACGCACACGCATGAGGAACACATGATTCTGGCCGGAGACATCGGAGGCACCAAGACACATCTCGCGCTGTTCGACTGGACGACGGAACGGGTCGAGCCGGTGCGGCTGGAAACGTTCCATAGTGCCGACTATGCCTCCCTCGACGACATGCTGTCGGAATTCCTGATACCGCCGAAGCCGCCGACCCCGATCGACGAACTTGACCGGACGCAAGACGAGCACGACGAAGCCGAGGCGGAACCGAAGGCGGAAGAGCCGCTCACAATCGCGGCGGCCTGTTTCGGCGTTGCCGGCCCCGTCATCCAGAACCATTCCCATACGACGAACCTCCCCTGGATCGTCGACGGCGCCGCACTGGGAAAGCGGTTCGATATTCCCAGCGTCCGGCTGCTCAACGATCTCGAGGCCATGGCCCACGGCATCCTGCTTCTCCGTTCCGACGAGCTGGTCACCTTGAACCCCGGTACGCCGCCGCAGCAGAAACAGGCGATCGCCCTCATCGCCGCGGGAACCGGGTTGGGGGAGTGTATCCTCTTCTGGGACGGCACGAGGTACAGACCCATGCCGTCGGAGGGGGGGCACGCGGACTTCGCTCCCAACAGCGACAATGAAATCGAGCTGCTTCGGCATGTCCGCAGCCACTATCTCCACGTCAGCTACGAGCGCGTGCTGTCCGGTCCCGGTCTTTACGCCATCTATGAGTATCTCCGCGACACGAAGAAAAACGAACCGACCTGGCTCTCGGAAAAGATCAAGGCCGGCGACCCGGCCGCGGAGATCGCGGAGGCGGGCCTCAAAGGCCAGGCGGAAATCGCCGCACAGACCCTCGACCTGTTTGCCGGCATCTACGGCGCCGAAGCCGGCAATCTCGCGCTGAAAGCCATGGCGATCAACGGGGTCTACCTCGGCGGCGGCATCGCGCCCAAGCTCCTGGCGAAATTGAAAGACGGCACGTTCATGAAGGCGTTCTCCAACAAAGGACGGTATAAGCGCCTGATGAACAATATCCCCGTCCATGTCGTGATGAACCAACGGACCGCCCTCATCGGCGCCGCGTCCACTGCGGCGCGTCTGGCACAAGCATGACCCCCGCAGATCTCGATGCCCTGAAACGGGCCGCGGCGCTCACCGCCGTCGAATACGTCAAGGACGGCATGGTCGTCGGCCTGGGAACGGGGTCGACCGCCAAGCACATGGTGATCGCCTTGGGGGAAAAGGTGAAGGCGGGGATGCGCATCCGCGGCGTGCCCACGTCGCGCGAAACGGCCGCGCTCGCGGCGCAATTCGGCATCACCTTGATCGACAGCGACAACCGCTGGGTCATCGACGTGGCCATCGACGGCGCCGACCAGGTGGATCCCGCGTTCAACCTGATCAAGGGCGGGGGCGGCGCGCTCCTGAAAGAAAAGATCGTCGCGGCTTCGGCCAAGCAATTCATCGTACTGGTCGACTATACCAAGCAGGTTCCGGTGCTCGGAGGATCGTTCCCGCTTCCGATCGAAGTGGTCCCCTTCGGCTGGGGCAGCACGGCGCGGGAAATCGAAACGCTCACCACGAGTCCGGTCGTGCTCCGAGTGCGGAACGGCGCGCCCTTCACGACCGAGGCGGGCAATTTCATCGTGGATGTCCATCTCGCAAAGATCGAACAGCCGCGGGACCTCGAATTGGCGCTGAATCAGATTCCCGGCATCGTCGAGACCGGTCTGTTCGTCGGGCGAACGGACCTCCTGATCGTGGGAACTCCCCATGGAACCGAAACCCGCCACGCCAAACGGGCATGAGGCATCGCGCACGAGACGTCAGACGCTGTTCTCCCTCGCCAAGGGCGCCGGTCTTCTGGCCGCCGTTCAGATAGCGTCCCTGCTCCGGCATCTCCCCGCACCCGTTGTCCAAGCCGCGACCGCCAGACCGAAAGGTGAAGATATGAACCACGACCTCTCTGAGCAGACCCTCGATCCCTATCGACTGCCGCGCCATATCATACCGACCCGGTATGATCTTCGGCTGGAACCGGACCTGGCCGGCGCCGCATTTCGCGGCCGGGAAACGATCACCCTCACGGTCACGCACCCGACGAGCGTCATCGTCCTCAACGCCGTCGACCTCGTCGTCGGCCGCGCGGCCGTCGAGGATGCCAACGGGACCGCCCGGGAGGCCGCGATCGCATTGGACGAATCCCTCCAGCGCTGCAAGCTAACGATCCTCCACCCGATGGCCCCGGGCGAATGGCGGCTCCATCTCGATTTTACGGGGACGCTCAATGACACGCTCCGCGGATTCTATCGCAGCACCTACAAGGATCACACCGGCGCGAGCCAGACATTGGCGGCGACGCAATTCGAAGCGACGGATGCGCGACGGGCTTTTCCCTGTTGGGACGAGCCGGATTTCAAGGCCGTCTTTGCCACCACCCTCGTGATCGACAAGACCCTCACGGCCGTCTCCAACAGCGCCGTCGCCTCGGAAACCGTCGAAGGCGCCAAAAAGGTCGTGCGGTTCGCCGATACGATGAAGATGTCCACGTATCTGGTCGCCTTCGTCGTCGGACGGATCGAAGCCACGGCGCCCACCTTCGTCGGAAAGACCCCGCTGCGGCTCTGGACCGTGCCCGGCAAATCGCATCTCACCCGGTTCGGGCAGGACATCGCCGCGGCCTCGCTCCGATTCTTTGAGTCCTACTACGGAATTCCCTATCCGGGCGACAAGCTCGACCTCCTCGCCATTCCGGATTTCGCCTCCGGCGCCATGGAGAACCTCGGCGCGATCACCTTCCGCGAAACCGCCCTGCTCGTCGATCAACGGACCGGGACCCACGGAGAACTCGAACGGGTCGCCGACGTCGTTGCCCACGAGAACGCGCACATGTGGTTCGGCGATCTCGTCACGATGTCCTGGTGGAACGGTCTCTGGCTCAACGAAGCCTTCGCCACCTTCATGGAAATGCTGGCCGTCGATGCCTGGAAGCCGGAATGGAAACGGTGGGACACGTTCAGCGTGTCACGGGCCGCCGCCTTTTCCGTCGACGGATTGCACAGCACGAGACCCATCGAGTATCCGGTCCGGGCGCCGAAGGATGCGGATGCCATGTTCGACGTGCTGACCTACGAGAAGGGCGCCTCGGTCCTCCGCATGCTCGAGCAGCACATAGGCCCGACGGTCTTTCGCGACGGCGTGCGCGACTACCTCCGGACCCATGCCTACGGCAATGCCGACACCAACGATCTCTGGATGTCTCTCGGCACAGCGGCCAAGCAACCCGTCCCGGCGCTCATGGACGGCTGGATCTTTCAGCCCGGCTATCCGCTGGTCACGGCCGAACTCAACGAACGCGATGAACTGGTGTTGACTCAGCAACGGTTCACCTATCTTCCCGCTCCCTCCCCCCTGCCTCCTCACCCCTCATCTGAAATGTGGCAGATCCCCATCCAGTTCCGAACCGTGACGGCAACGAACCAGAACGGCGGCCGCCTCCTGCTCACCGGTCCGGAAACCCGGCTTGCCCTCCCGCCGGACACCCGCTACGCCGTCATCAACGAGGGCGGGCACGGCTTTTACCGCGTGCGGTACGGACCGGCGCTGTTGAAACGGCTCCTCGACGCGGGTCTCGACGGACTGGCCGCGATCGAGCGATTCAACCTGGTCAACGATGCCTGGGCCGCGACAGTGGCGGGCCTGATGCCGCTGGCCGACTATCTCGATCTGACGGACCGCTTCGGACCGGAGCGTGACAAGAACGTGTGGGCCGTCCTGATCGATTCCTTTGCCTTCTTGAATCGGATCATCGAGCCGTCGGACCGGCCGGCCCTGGAAGCCTTCGTCCGCACCAGAGTCGGGCCGGCCGCGGCCGCGGTGGGATGGGAGCCGCAACCCGGGGACAGCGATCTCACGCGCCAGCTCCGCAGCGAACTGATCGGGGCGTTGGGGCGACTGGGCAACGACAACGAGACCCAAGCCCGCGCCCTCGAACTCTACGAGGCCGCCGGAAAAGACCCGACGGCGGTGGATCCCAACCTCCTTCCGGCGCTCGTGTCCATTATGGCGTTCACCGGCGATGCCGCGCGCTATGAAGAATTTGCGGAGCGCTTCCGCACCGCAACGACGCCGCAGGAGGAACGGCGGTACCTGTTCTCCCTGGCAAGTTTCCGACAACCGCCCCTGATCGAACGCACGCTCGCAAAGAGTCTCAACGGCGAGATCCGGGTCCAGGACGCGCCCTTCATCGTGAGCGCCGTCATGGGAAGCGTCTACGGGCGCGAACAGGGCTGGCGTTTCGTCAAGACGCACTGGGACGAGATGGACCGCCGGTTTCCGAAGCAGGGACTCCGGCGCATGTGCGGCGGGGTGACCGGACTGTGCAAGCCGGATCTGGAGCAAGACGTCAGGGAGTTCTTCGCCGCCCGCAAGATCGACCTGGGCGGGAAGACGTTGGAGCAGTATCTGGAGCAATTGCGGATTACGGTCGCGTTCCGCGTAAGAAATTTGGACGACTTGCGACAGTACCTACGACGCAGTCGTTAATTTCTTTCGGTAGGGAGGGCTCCATGATTCCATCGCCCCCATGGAAGACGGACAGGGTCACCCGAAGGCAGGCCGTGAACGTCTTCGGAGCCATTGCCTTGGCGATCCTTCTCGCCGCCTGCGGTGAAGGAGACGTCGGTGGTCTGGGGAGCGGGACGACTCCGCCGCCACCCCCGTCCAACAGCCTCCGGCTTCAGCCGGTCACCGCGGGGCTCTCCGCTCCCGTCTTCATGACCGCCCCACCCAACGACGTGGCGCGTCTGTTCGTGGTGGAACAGGGAGGGCTCATCCGGATTCTCGATGCCCTCAATGGAGCGCCGAGACCCGCGCCTTTTCTCGACATCCGAGGGCTTCTCTCGACAGGAGGCGAGCGGGGCCTCCTGGGCATGGCCTTCGACCCGGAGTACTCGACGAACCGGCGTTTCTACGTGTTCTATACGAACGGCAGCGGGGCCCTCGTCGTGGCACGGTATCTCGCGGACGTCTCGAACGCGGACCTGGCAGATCCCTCGTCGGCGGCCGCTCTCAAGACCATTGCCCATCCCAACTCCAACCACAACGGCGGCATGCTGGCAGTCGGGCCCGATCGTTGCCTCTATGTGGCCACCGGAGACGGAGGAGGGAGCGGAGATCCGGATAACAACGGCCAGACGACTTCCAGCCTCCTGGGGAAGATCCTGCGCCTCGATCCCCTGACCGGAAACGCCTGCACGAATGCCGTCGAGAATCCGTTCGCCGGCGGAGGAGGCGCGCCGGAAGTCTGGAGCTTCGGACTGCGCAATCCCTGGCGCTTCTCCTTCGACCGCCAGAACGGCGCGCTCTACATCGGGGATGTGGGGCAAGCCCGGCGGGAGGAAGTCGATGCCGTCATCGGCCCCAACGCCGGCCGCGGGAACAACTTCGGGTGGCGGCTGATGGAAGGCTTCCTGTGCTTCAACCCCTCCGACGGCTGCAACAGCGGCGGCCTCACGTTGCCGGTGCTCGACTACGCCCACGACGGCGGCGCCTGCTCGATCACCGGCGGGTATGTCTACCGGGGCACGACGATCCCCTCGGCCAACGGCACCTACTTTTACGCGGATTATTGCGCCGGATTCGTCAGGAGCTTCCAATTGCAAGGCGGACAGCCGGGCGCCCAGGCCAGTTGGCCGTTGCTCACACCGCCGGGAAACCAGATCACCAGTTTCGGCGAGGATGCCAGGGGGGAACTGTATCTGATGACCCAGAGCGGGGGTCTGTTCCGCATCGTGCCGAATTAACCTCCGGCGGTCGCGCCGCTCACGCCGCCATCAGTCTACTCATGCCGGAGAATCGCCAGCGGCCGCTGGCCGAGAATCTGATACGTGCCGAGAAACCCGACGAACAGGGTCAACAGCACGGTGAGACCGAGGCCGGAGAGCAGCACGCTCGGAGACAACCTCCAGGAAAGATCGAAGATCTGAGTGAGCACCAGCCACGAGAGCGCACTCGACAATCCGATCGCCAGCATCCCGCCCACCAGCCCCATGAATGCATATTCCGCGGCAAACGTCCGGGCGATCAGCCCGCGCGTGGCGCCCAAGGCTTTGAAAATCACCGATTCGTACAGGCGCCGGTACCGGGTCGCGGCAAGCGCCGCCGCCATCACCAGAGCCCCGGTGACGACACAGAACACCGCCACGGCACGAATGGCCAGTGCCAGGCGGTCCAGAACCCTCGCAAAGTTGTCGAGCACGTCGCCGACATGGATCGCGCTCACGTTCGGGAACGACGCCACCACCGCCTGCTGCAGCGGGACTTCCTGCTCAGGGGGGACATGGATGGTCCCCACGTACGTCACCGGAGCCCCCTCCAGCGATCCGGGTGAAAGGATCATATAAAAATTGGTGGAAAAGTTTCCCCATTCCACCTTGCGGACACTCGACACCTCCGCCGTGATCGCAGCGCCTTGAATGTCCAATTCGACCGTCGAACCGATTCGCAACCCCAACGACTTCGCGGCTTCTTCCTCCACGGACAGCTGCGGCCGGGAGAAGATCTGTCCCGGCTTCCACCAGGCTCCGTGAACGATCTCGTTCCCTTTCGGAAGCTGATCGAGAAAGGTCAGCACATACTCGCGCGTCAGATACCATTGCCTCCGCCGCTCTTCCTTGTCTTCCTCGCGCCGCTCCTCCGCCTCCCGCTCCTCCTCGGCCTTGACCACCTCCCCGTCAACGGCATGCAGCCGCGAACGGACCAGCGGCGTCAACTCCGGCAGACGTCCGGCGGTCTGCGACCGGACGAGTTTCGTAAACTCCTCCGTTTGATCCGGCTGCAGGTCGATGAAGAAGAACGTGGGGGCATCCACGGGACGCGTCTCGCCCACCTGATGCAGCAGGGCCTGCTCGACCAGCGACACCGTGACGATCACCACCACGCTCATCCCGATCGCGACCAGCGTCCCGGCCGTATGGCCTCCGGGACGGGCGATGTTTCCCATCGCATAGCGCAGGCTCAACGGCGACGGGCGCGGGAGCGACCGCACCAGCCCCACGAGCGCCCGTGCGCAGACAAAGAGGGACAGGACGGCCAGGCTCAGACCGCCCATGAACAATCCCCCGACTTTCCAGGAGCCGGCCTGCCACATCGATAACCCCGCGAGGCCGGCCGCGATCGCCCCGGCCGTCAGCACGTTGAGCCGGTCGTCCAATCCCCATCGCGACAGCCGGGACTGCAACCGGACGGCCATGTCCGATGAAGCGGACTCGACATCGCGTCGGAGAATCGCCGCGGGTTTGATCTCGCGGATCCTGAGCAACGGCCAGAGGGTGAACAGCAACGTGGTGAGGAGCCCGAGCGCGCCCCCTTTGAGCAGCGGCCCGATCGAAGCGGTCGAGAGATCGGCGGAGGCTCCCAGTTGATCGAGCAGATCGGAGACGAACACGCCGGCCAGCAGAGGGGGCAGGACCCGTTGCAGCAGAATCCCGAGCAGCATGCCGGCCAGGCTGCCCAGGAGTCCGAGTCCCAGGGCCTGCACGACATACGTCCGCACCACGGTGGCGGAGTCCGCTCCGACCGTTTTCAGGATGGCGATCGTCTTCCATTTCTCCTGCAGAAACGCCTGAATCGACAGCGCGACGCCCAACCCGCCGATGAACAGCGCCGTCAGGCCGATCAGACCGAGGTACCGGGACAACTGGTCGAGAAACTGTTTGAGTTGCGGCTGCGCATCCCGATATCCGGAGACGCGGACATTGTCGGCGGCCAACCGCCCCCGGAGCTCGGCTCGCAGGGGTTCGAGCGCCATTCCCGCAGGGAGCCTCAGGAGCAGGCGTTCCCGCACCCGGCTGCCCGGTTTGATCAGCGCGGCGGCCTGCAATCCTTCCTGCGAAATCAGCACGCGCGGCCCCAGGCTGAACGCGTTCGCCATGCGATCAGGCTCGGTACGGACCAGCCCGGTGATGAGAAACGTGGCCTGCCCGATCTTGATCCGATCGCCGCGTGCGATCCCCATGCGGAGAAGCAGCGCCTCCTGAACGACCGCCCCGTAACAGAGGGCGGGCCCGCAGGCGCCGGTCTCCGGCCGAAGCAGGCGGGCCAGGGGTTCCTCCGGCTCCAGTCGCAGGATGCCGTAGAAGGGATAGGACGATTCCACAGCTTTGAGTTCCACGATCTGCGTCGCCTGACCGGAACCGGGTCCGTTCTCCGTTCGCGCCGCCATCGCCACCAATTCACGGACATGCGTGGCGGCGATCCCCCGTTCCTCCAGGGACGACAGCACCTCCCGGCCCTTTGCGCTCAGGGCGTGCGCGGACCGGATTTCGATGTCACCTCCCAGGAGGCCTCTCGCCTCCTTCGTCACCGCGCGATCCACGTGGGCGGCGAAGAGCGACACGCCGACCAGGGCGCCGACGCCGACCGCGATGCAGATAAAGAAATAGAGGAAGTGACGCCAGGCCCCTCTGGTTTCCCGCCAGGCCATGGAGAAGATGAAGCCGTTCACAGGGGCGGCTCGCCAACGAGTCGGGGGGAGGCGATCATGTCATCGGATTCGATGCGCCCGTCGCGCAAGGCGACCACGCGATGCATCAAAGAGGCGAGGGTACGGTCATGCGTCACCAGCACCAGCGTCGTCCCGTGGTCCCGATGGAGAGACAACAACAGGTCCATGACCTGTTGCCCCGTCGTGGAATCCAGATTCCCCGTCGGCTCGTCGGCCAGAAGAACGGGCGGGCGGCAGGCAAAGGCCCGGGCCACGGCCACCCGTTGCTGCTCGCCGCCCGACAGCTGAACCGGATAGTGATCCACCCGATCCGCCAACCCCACGGCGCGCAACCACTCCCTGGCATGCTCCGTCGGCCGGTCGATTCCGGCCAGTTCCAGCGGCACGAGGACGTTCTCCAGCGCCGTCAGCGTGGGGATCAAGTGAAACGACTGAAAGATATACCCGATTTGCGCCCGTCGAAACCGTGCGAGCGGGCCTTCGGACATCCGCGTGATTTCGACGCCGTTCAACGTGATGACCCCGGAGGTCGGCCGGTCGAGGCCCGCGATCAGTCCGAGCAACGTCGATTTCCCGCTTCCGGAGGGGCCCACGATCGCGACCATCTGTTTCGCGGGAATCTCCAGCGACACATCGTCGAGGATGGTGACCGTCCGCCCGCCCGCCGTCAGCCGCATCGTGAGATGTTCGATCACAATCATGTCGTCAGCCTCCGCACCGTCCGAACCACGGCTCTGGTATTATACTGTAGTCCGATGCGAGTCCCAGGGATCACCAGCACCGTCCTCGCGCTGTTCCTCGGCGCCGCCGTCACGACCGCCGGCGTGGCGATCGTTCACAGTCCGGCAATCGCCGAACCCGGCTCCCCCTCCGGGCCGGCATCCACGGAGATCCCGCGGATCGTCGCGTTCGGCGACAGCCTCACGGCCGGCCTCGGCGTCGCGGCGGAAGAATCGTACCCCGCGCAGTTACAACGGCGCCTGGATGGCGCCGGCCTTCGCTATCGGGTGATCAACGCCGGGGTGAGCGGAGACACGACGGCGGGCGGCCTGCGGCGCGTGGCCTGGGTGCTGAAAAGCAAACCCAGGATCGTGATTCTCGAACTGGGCGGCAACGACGGACTCCGCGGCCTGAGCCTCAAGGAAACGAAAACCAACCTCGAACAGATCATTCGGCAGTTCCGGAACGCATCGGTCACCGTGGTCCTTGCCGGCATGAAACTGCCGCCGAATTACGGCACGGACTATACGACCGGCTTCGAGTCGATCTACCTCTCGCTCGCAAAACAATACCACCTGCCGCTGATTCCGTTTTTTCTCGACGGCGTGGCGGGATCGGTCTCGCTGAACCAGGCGGACGGAATTCACCCCACCGGAGAGGGCTACCGAATCATCGCGGAGGGCATTTTTAAGGCCGTGAGGCCCCTGTTGGAGGACACGAAATGATCCCGGAGGTCACGGAGGAGGGTCCGGAGCGAAAAACAACACGGGCCCGCTGAACGCGTCAGCGGGCCCGCGGCTTCTGTCGAGTGAAGAAAGCCGCCCTTAGCTCTTCTTCAAAAATGTATCGTAGACACCGTACGCGAGCACCAACCCGATCAAGACATAGTACATGCCGGTGATCCCGCTGTAGTCCGGTGGTCCTTCACCCGCGGGGGCGTTCGCCGAAACATGCGACGTTCCGATCAGGAACAGCGTCCCCGTGATCGCACTGACCTGCACAAGCATCCTCTTCATTTGCGATCCTCCCTCGAATCGGATGGATAAAAAAAGAGGCCGCATTTTACTGAAATCGCCTGACGGGACGCAAGGGGGCTATCGCGGGAAGGATGCCTGTCGAGGAGCCGCCGTGGAACGGCGGAAAGGGGGCTATTGAGAGGGACCGGACTTGCTGATGGTTTTCAGGGCCGTCGCGACTTCTCTGAAGGAATTCGAGAGCTTCTCAAGTTGCGAGCCTTTGGAGAGCAACTCCCCGGCGATGCTCTTGATTTGACTGTCGTAGCCGCCGACTTCCGACGCAATCTCCGTGACTTTGACGAACATGTCTTTGTACACCGCCAGCTCCTGCTGGAGCTGCTGCAGGGTCACCTGGGTCGCCTTGACCTCCGCCATAGAGGCCTGGAGTTGCTGGGTCAATCGGCCGACATAGGCCTCGCGATCCCGCTGCTCCGCTTCCAGGGTCAGTTGAATTTCTTCACTTTCCCTCCGCCGCTCGTCCAGATTCTTGATGGTCTGGGCCCACAAGCCGATTTCCCCGGTCAATCTTGCGGAATCCGGGAGCGATTGTCCCCGCTCCAGCGCCTTCATGGCCGGCTGCAGCCATTCGATGAACGCCGTGACCTCGCTCAATTTCAAGTCGTTGATCGAAGCGGCATGAGACGTTCCTGCGCCGTTCCCGTCGGAAACGGCGGCTGGCGCGGAGGGGACAGGACCGGGCTGCTTGGTCCGCTTGGCATTGGCCCTCGGCTGCACCCAGCGGTGATATTCCAGCAAGACGGCGATGCAATGCCGGCACATGGGTTCTTCGGGCAGCGAGCAGCTGCACTTCGAGACGAGATGGCCGTCCTTCAACCGGATGGTCTGCTCATAGAGGCCGGAGTTGCCGATCACCGCGGAGACGATCTGCGCTTCATCGGCTTCGACGATCCGCACGCGGTTTTCCGAGAGGTACTGATTGCCTAGATGGAAGGCGTTCCGGTCCGCGACCCCCTGGATCATCGGCGGATCCAACAAGCTCAGCCGGTTAGCCGAACAAGGAATCTTATTTCGCATACGCGGGCTTCCCACGGTTCACTTCAGGTCTTCGTCCCCGAATGTCTGGGCTAGTGTGAAACGCCTTGCCGAAACTGTCAAGCACACATCCGTTCTTTACCGCTCCCGGCCTTTCGGAATCACGTGGCGCCGACGGTCCCGACCGACGGGAAACCCCGCTCACCGACAGCGGCGAGGAGGGCCATGGGCGCCGACAGGGGTCAGCCAGACATAATCGGCGATCCTCCCCTCGATGATGTCCCGCAGCTCGTCGCCGCGGCTCTCTTCGTACGACGTCAAATAGACGCTGAGCTGTCGAACCCGGCCGGCGAGACGGCGGGCCACGCGGTTGGGAACCGGCAGCTGATATTGAATGTGCCCGCCCCCCGTATAGCTGACGACGGGCCCGGGCGGCGAGGCCTGCCCGGCGCGCCTCGCTTCCACCAGCGACACGATCGTCTTCGCCATGCCTTCATCACGGACCATGGACGCCTCGTACATCGCCTGATACAGGGCATCGGGGCCGGCGTCGTGACAGGCGCGGAGCTGCTGAAGGATCCGCTCACGGTATGCGGGATCATCGACGATCGTTTCATCCTGCAGGCCCCACCTGATCCAATCGGGGTCCAGGCGAGCTTGGACAAGTCCCTTCCTTGCCACCGTCCTGACCAGCGTCTTGGGAGGATTCAGCGCAGCCAGAGTGAGTTGATGCGTCTTCGCGTAGGCCACAAGCGGCTCATAATCTTCGAACGGCCCGCCCCAGTTGTGCTGCCAGCCGATCTGTTCAAGAAACTCCTGCCGGCCGAGCCCGCTCCCCCCGACGTAACGATCCAGAAGCCCTTGTCCGTCCCAACCGAACATCTCCATCGCCAAAGCCGGTCGACGGGTCTCCGTCGTGAAGCGCTGTAAGAGCGACCGCGCCGCGTCCACGTGAAATCGATGATGATGCTCCTCGCCGATATACACCACCTCCTGTTGCGCCAGACGTTCCGCCAACTGGTCGAACGAAACCGTTCGGCCGGTTGCCGTCTCGATGATTTGCTCTTGACGCAGGTCGGCGGACCGGATGACCGAACTGCCCTGAGCGGAGGACCGCGCACAACCGGTCCCGCCTCCCAGCACAAGGAGGACCGAAGCGAGGCAGAGGAGACGGAGAACCGGATGCGTCGGGCTCATGATGGACGGAGGATTGTGAATCATCCTTGTTCCTAACACAGGCACTCCATGACGGCAAGCGGCCCAATCTTGACCCGTCGGCCGGGGACCGTTATGCTGCAGACGCTCGACGAGCGTCGTACCATATTAGATAGTAGACCGGCATCTTCGCCTTTTCATGACGTCGCACGCCCAGCTGCTCGCAGAATTCCGGTCGCAGGTCACAAAACTTCTCCAGGAACGAGACAGAGAATGGGAGGCGTCGCGCCGCCTTATCGAAGGAGGCCGCCTCGGCGCCACGTTGAAACGCATCCTGCAGGAAGCCGCGAGAACCGATCTTTCACCGACGGTCCGGAATTCCATCGCCACCGCTTTGAAGCAGGGCGAAGCGGAACGGATTCAAGACCTGCCCGGCCCCCGGCTGAAGGAACTCACCGGGCTCCCGCCCAGCAAAGCGATTCGGGCTCTCTGTGTCTGGTTCGACCTCGTCGAGCACCCCGCCTCACGTTGGCCCGTTCCCGCCCTGGCCCCGCGCTCACTCGCCACGTTCATCCGCGAACACCCGAACCCTTTCGACCTGCTCCTGACCTCCGAGGTGGCCTCCGTGCTCGACCTCGGCGCCGGCGACTTGTCGCTGGCGGCCGAACTCGCGGATCGCTACGCGCCGCAGCTTCGTCAATGCGGTCGGACCCTCACGCTCCACTGCGTCGATCGGTTGCGTCCTCAGTCAAAACTCGGCGGCCCGCTGCATCCCGAACGGGACCGTCTTCACGCGCTTCGCGCGCGGCCGGACCTGTCGTTTCAATTCTTCGGGGACCAGGACATGTGCGCGCTCGAACGACTGGACCGCACGGACCGGCTCGCGCCCCGATACGCCATCGCCACCTGCTGGGCTCCCGCCACACCCACGTTCGCCTACGAACCGACCCGTCTCTCCCCCGGCGTGATCCGGGACGAACTGCAGCGCACGAAGGGCGCCTTTCGCCAAACCGAGTACGCCGGCGAACCGGCTCTCGAGGTGCGGCACGGGGATCGGGCGCTGCTCTTTCCGCCGTGGAAATTCGATGTGCGCGGCCCGCTCGTGCTCCTGGACATCATCGCCCGGCGCGGCCAACTCTGCGTCCTCGGCGCCGTCGACAGTCAGGTGTTCTGGGAATTGCTCGCGCAACTTCTCGAGGACGGCCGCTACCGGCCTCCGAACCAGCCCTTTACCGCGGAGAATGTCCCGGCGATCTTCGGCGACGTCTATCGCCGCCTGTCGGATCTTGCGATCGGTGAGGCTGTCGATCTCTCGGACTGCGGACCCTTACGGGGACGGATTCCCCGCGTACTTCCGGAACCGGCTTCCCCTGAAGCCTCCTACCGCTTCCTTTCCGTGAGGATTCGTCGCGGGGCCGTCTTCCCGGACATGCCCGCGAGCAGTACCGCCCGACGCTTCAGCGACATGGCGGAAGAAACGCCTCCGTGGATGATCGCGCTCGTTCCGGAACGGTAGCCGCACCGCCGCTCCCGGCGGAACGCTCCGGAGATGAGATCCGCGGGAAACGGCGGAATAATTGACCGTCCCCGGACCCTTTGTTAGACTCCAGCCGTGTCACGTCACCGCCCATTTCTGAGCCGCCAGAGCCGATAATCCCGACATGAGCACACCGCAAACCATCCGGGCCATCCAGGACAATATTGCCCGCGTGATCAAGGGAAAGGACGCGGTCATCGAGATGGCGGTCGTCTGCCTTCTCGCCCGCGGCCATCTCCTGCTCGAGGACGTTCC
>DIHJ01000067.1:1325-8216 GCA_002420105.1 Nitrospira sp. UBA5699 | reverse complement strand
TCGGCAAGACGACGCTCGCCCACAGCCTGGCGCGGTCGCTTGATTGCTCGTTCAAGCGCATCCAGTTCACCAGCGATCTGCTTCCGTCCGACATCGTGGGCGTCTCGATGTTCAATCGCCAGAAGCAGGCATTCGAATTCATGCCGGGACCGATCTTTGCCAACATCGTCCTGGCCGACGAAATCAACCGGACGACGCCCAAGACCCAGAGCAGCCTGCTGGAGGCGATGAGCGAAGCGCAAATCTCGGTGGATAATCAGACGCATCCCCTGCAACAACCGTTCATGGTCATCGCCACGCAGAATCCGGCCGAATATCACGGCACGTTCCCGCTCCCGGAATCCCAGCTCGACCGGTTTCTCATGCGACTTCGCATCGGCTACCCGGCGCCGGAAGACGAACGCAAAGTCCTCGAGCGCCCCTACGCGCTCCACCCGGCCGACACGCTCGACGCCGTGTTGTCGGCGCAAGAGGTCCTGGAATTCCAGCGTCGGGTCGACAGAATTCACATGGACGAAAGCCTCACCGAATATCTCCTGGCCATCGTCCAGGCCACCAGACACAGCGAGCTGTTGTCGTTGGGCGTCAGCACCAGAGGGGCGCTCGCGCTGAACAAGACCGCGAAGGCCCTGGCCCTGGTGCGGGGTCGTGACTACTGCCTCCCGGACGACATCAAGGAGCTGGCGCCGATCGTGCTGTCCCATCGCGTGATGTTAAGCCGGGCGCAGGGCATGCGCGGCCAGAGTTTCGAGCAGGCCGAGCGCATCATTCTCGATATCGTCGACACCGTCCCCGTCCCCGTCTGATCGGAACGGGATAGGCAGGCCCGTGACGAACTCCTTCAGCCAGACCCGCATCGCCCGTATCGCGTCGCGCCTTCGCCGTCTCGCCACCCGCCGGTCGATCCGTCTGACCTCCGAAGGGACCCGCTTTCTCCTGCTGACTCTCGGCATCGGCATGGCGGCCATCAACACGGGCAACAATCTCTTCTATCTGCTGCTGGCCATGATGCTGAGTCTGGTCGTGATCTCCGGGCTGCTCTCCGAACAATGTCTGCGCGGGCTCGCCTTTCACCGGCACGTGCCGGACCTCGTCATGGCCAACGACCCGACCACGGTGACCCTGTCGGTGACCAACCGCCATGCCCACCTGCCCAGTTTTTCCGTGAAGCTGTTCGATGTGGCCGGCGGACAGGACCTCGATCGCGGCCTGTTCGTCGGCCACCTGCCCGCACAGCGGTCGTTGCTGCTGTCCTATCCGCTCCTGGCCTCCACGCGCGGCTGGATTCGACTGGAATGCATCAGGGCCGAAACCCTGTTTCCCTTCGGTCTCTTCAGGAAACGGGCGCTGTACCAGGTCCACGCCGACATTCTGGTCGGCCCGCCGATCAAGCCGCTTTCGCTCCGGTTCGTCGACGAATTGGTCAGCGAGGGACAGGGCTTGTCGCTCCCCCGGCGAGGCCACGGAACCCAGCTCTATAACCTGCGTCTCTATCAGCCGGGCGATGATTCGCGGGCGATCCATTGGATGACGACGGCCCGGACCTCCCAACTGATCGTGCGCGAGACGGAGGCCGAAGACCAGCGCCGGATCACGATCCTGCTCTCAACGGTCGCCCCTGAGGACCGGAACTTCCTGTTCGAGCACAGCGTCACGTTGGTGGCTTCGCTGCTGTGGCAGCTGTCTCACAGATCGTACCCCCTCCGTCTGATCGTCGGTCGTGAGGATTCCGGACTCGGCTCCGGCTCCGATCATCTGTTGGCCATGCTGCGTCTGCTTGCGCTCTGCGAGCGGCGACAACCGGGGCGGAGCGCGGACGACGCGGCGGATCAGGTCGGCGCGCTCTCCCATGACGCCGAGCGCGGTTACACCGTCGTCGTGATGCCGTGGGTCGATCCGGACAGGCCCGCCGCGCCGGTCGCGGCTGATCGCGTGCTGCACGCCGCCCAGATCGAGGAACTGACCCATGCCTTTTGAACAGGCCTTCAGACTCAGCTCCGTTCTGCTCGCGGCAACGGCTTTGACGGGCCTGCTCTTCGCGCGGATCGTGCCGGCGTGGCTCGCCGCAGTGACGATACTCATCCTGACCGTCACCCTGCTTGACGCAATAGACTGGCCTCCGGGCATGCGTCTCGCGGCGCGGATGCCGGCTTCTCCGATCCTCTGGAACGGTTTGTTGATCGGGGCGTTTGCTCTCTTTCTGCTGGACGCGGCAATCATCTCCGGCGAAATGCTTCCCGCCGGCATCCACTTCCTCGTCATTCTGCTCGGCATCAAACTGCTCACGCTGCATCACCGTCGCGACTACCGCCACCTCTACGCCATTTGTCTGATGGCCCTCCTGGCCACCGCCTCGTTGACCACGGATGCGTGGTACGTACCCGTCTTTCTTCTCTATCTCCTGGCCACCGTGTGGACGTTGCTGCTGTACCACTTGACCGGCCAGACGCCCAGGTCCGTGCCGACTCCGACAGGCCGTCCGAACGCTCTCCCGAATCCCCGACGCATCACCGGCCGGTTCTTCTGGTTGACGAACGGAATCGCCCTCCTCACCTTCGCCCTGACGCTCGCGATTTTCTTTGTCCTTCCCCGCGTCAGTGCGGGCCTGCTGCCGAAATCCCGGGGCGAAGGCTTGAAAACGACGGGATTTTCCGAACGCGTCGATCTCGGCATGATCGGTTCGGTGAAAGAAGACCCCCAGATCGTCATGCGGGTCGAACTGCCGGACCAGCCGGCACCCGGAAAAGACCGTCTCTACCTTCGGGGACTCGCGTATGACCGCTATGACGGCCGGTCCTGGAGTGCGGGCAGCCGGCACCGCCGGAATCTCGGCCTCATCGGCGACGGCACCTTCCTCGTTCGCCCGAGCGGCAGCCGCACGCCGAGCGGCCCCTCGGACCAACTGCGCCAGGACATTCTCCTGGAAGCGCTGGATACCTCCGTCCTGTTCGCGGCTCCGTTCGCCGAATCCCTCAGCGGAGAATTCGCCGGTGTGCAGGCCGACGCCATGACCGGGCTTCATGTGCCCTATCCCGCTTCGTCGCGCATTCGCTACTCCGTCACCTCGCGCGAACCGCGGATCACGGCCGACGAACAGTCCGCCCGCGAACTGGACTATGCCAATGCCGTCCGCGATCGGTATCTTCAACTTCCCGAACTGTCGCCCCGGGTGACGGAATTGGCCCGCCGCGTGGCGGAAGGCGCGACCACCCCCTATGAGAAGACCGCGGCCGTGCTGCAGCACTTGTTGAACGGATATCGATACAGCCTGGATCTGGAAACCACGGCCTCGGCCCGTCCGATCGAGGATTTTCTCTTCGCCAGAAAAACCGGGTACTGTGAGCATTACGCCACGGCCATGGTCGTGATGCTGAGAAGCCTCGGCATCCCGGCCAGGCTGGTCACGGGATTTCTCGCAACAGAATGGAACGACTTCGGCGGGTATTACACGGTCCGGCAGCGGGACGCGCATGCCTGGGTCGAAGTCTATTATCCGCGCTCCGGATGGATCACACTGGACCCGACCCCCGCCTCGGGCGCCGTCCCGTCACCGTCCGGATGGGAGGCCCTGCAACGTATCGGCGAATCGTTGCGCCTCCAGTGGGACCGCACGTTCATCCGCTATAGCGCGCGCGATCAGTTGGCGGTCGTCCACGGCCTTCGAGACGGCAGCGATTCCGCCCGCGACGTCGTCGGCCAGTGGGTCACGGCGCTCCGCGCGGCCGCCGCCCGGACGCTCGATCGTGTTGCGACGCAGACCCGGACGGCCGACCCCGTCGCGGGCGGGTTCCTGGCCGTGCTTCCCGCCGCCCTGCTGGCGCTCCTGATCGTCCTGGTGCGCACACGATGGCGGTCCGGCCTGTTCTCCAACCGCCCCGCGGCGCGCGCGCAGCAGATCGTCCACCTCTACCGCAGGATGCAGGATATCGCGGCAAGGCAAGGCATCGTCACCGGCCCGTCCACGACCCCGATGGAGTTCGTCAAGCTGGTCGGCAGGGAATGGACCGAAGCCGGATCGACGGTGGCGAGCGTGACAGCCCTGTACTGCCGGGGACGGTTCAGCGGAGCCGCGCTCTCGCGCGAAGAACTCGCCGGTGCGCTCGAACAAGTCGGCGCGCTGCAGCATCTCACGAGGGCGGCACGATAATGCCGGCGGCGCTACCGGTCTTTGCGTCCGTCCAAAGCAGTGCCGGGCGACGAACGGTCGACATTGCCGCCGCTGAGGACCACCGCAACCCGCTTGGCCGCCAGCCCGGGCTCTCTTCTCAATAGCGGCGCCAGAGCGACCGCGCTCGACGGTTCGATTTCGAGGTTCAGCCGTTCACGGGCAAACCGCATGGCCTCGACGATCTCCTCTTCCTGCACGAGAAAGAACCCCGCGAGACACCGACGGAGAATCGGCAAGGTCCGATTCCCGAGACTGGTTCTGAGTCCGTCGGCGATCGTGCGGGGATTGGGCATGGGCACGAGGCGGTTCTGTCCGACCGATTGAATCGCATCCGCCGCGCCGGCCGGTTCGCAGGCAAAGAGTTCCATTCGCGGCCGGCACGCCTCCGCGACGATGCACAGCCCCGAGAGCAACCCTCCGCCGCCCACCGGCGCAAGAACCGCGTCGAGCTCCTTCACCTGATCCAGCAGTTCCATCATGATGGTGCCTTGGCCTGCGATGACCAGAGGATCGTTGAAGGGATGGACGACCATCGCCCCGGTGTTCTCCACCACGTCCCGCAACTGGACTTCCGCATCGTCCCGGGTCTCCGCGATATGAACGATCGCGCCATAGCCCAGGGCCCCCTGATACTTCATCGCGGAAAACGGCTTCGGCATCACGACATGAGTCGCGGCTCCATGGACTAGACAAGCCAGCGCCAACCCCTGGGCATGATTGCCGGAGGAAATCGTCGCAAACGTCCGGCCCGGATGGGTTGCGATGAGCCGCGTGACGGCGTGGTAGGCTCCGCGAAACTTGAAGGCCCCGGTCAGTTGGACGTTTTCGCACTTGAGAAACACCCGCGCGCCGGACATTTCATCCAGCGTTCGACTGGTAAAGACCGGTGTGATTTTCGCCACGCCGCGGAGCAGATCGACCGCCTGCTCGACCAGTGGAAACGCGATGTCGTTCATGCGATGACCCGACCGGTTCGTCGACGCTGAACACCGAAGGACGCCCTGTCGCCGCCGGGGCGCAAAGGGCTGCGACCTGAAGAAGGAGGAAAAATTGGAGCGGGAAAAGGGATTTGAACCCTCGACCCTCGCCTTGGCAAGGCGATGCTCTACCACTGAGCTATTCCCGCTCGAAGGAGGCTTGCGGAGAGGGACCGAATTCTACTCAGCAGAACCGGGACTGTCAAGCAACCGGCGCGTAATTCTAGGCTGTTACCTCCGTTACAGAATCCAGTTAATGATACCGAAAGGTAACGCGCGAAAAATTATCACAAGCATTTGATATTATTGAATAGATACTGATCTCTACCGCCCTCATCCCATCCGGTGATACAAGAGCTACCCACGGGCCTGATTGTCCCCTCCGTTAGCTCCATCGCGACGACGCATTTTTTACCTTTCTTAACAACATGTTACGATATGCCATCGGACCGATGCGGAAACCCCGCCTTCGGTTCACATCTTGCCAATCTACTGGCCCCATGTTGCCTGGAAACCATGAGAGATCGGCCGTGGGCGCTGGAATAAAGTCCCCTGCGATCCTGCGTTTTCTCCGGAATTCGAGCAACGCTTTCGATGAAGGGGGGTGGGAAGCTTTTCGCTTTTCGGTCAGTAAAGGACAGTGGGCTCGTTGAGAGCCCTCAACTAGGAGGTGTCACCAATGTTTTTGTCACGTCGGCAATTTTTGAAAGTCTCCGCGGGGACCGTGGCCGCAGTGGCGGTGGCGGATAAGGTCCTGGCGTTGACCGCGCTGCAGCCGGTCATCGAAGTCGGGAACCCGTTGGGCGACTACCCGGACCGGTCCTGGGAGCGGGTCTATCACGACCAGTACCGGTACGATTCGTCGTTTACGTGGTGTTGTTCGCCGAACGACACGCATGCCTGCCGGATCCGGGCGTTCGTCCGCAACGGCGTGGTGATGCGGGTGGAGCAGAACTACGACCACCAGACCTACGAAGACCTCTACGGCAACCGCGGGACGTTCGCGCACAATCCGCGGATGTGCTTGAAGGGGTTCACGTTCCACCGGCGCGTGTACGGTCCGTATCGGTTGAAGGGGCCGTTGATGCGCAAGGGCTGGAAAGAGTGGATGGACGCCGGCTCCCCGGAGCTGACGCCCGAAACCAAGCGCAAGTATAAGTTCGACAGCCGCTTCCTGGACGACATGCTGCGGGTGTCGTGGGATACGGCGTTCACGTATGCCGCGAAAGCGATGATCATTGTGGCGACGCGGTACAGCGGTGAAGCCGGGGCGCGGCGCCTGCGCGAGCAGGGCTATGCGCCGGAGATGATCGAGATGATGAAGGGCGCGGGCACGCGCTGCTTCAAGCATCGGGCGGGCATGCCGGTGCTGGGCATCATCGGCAAGATGGGCAACACCCGGATGAACGGCGGCATCAACGCGCTGCTGGACACCTGGATTCGCAAAGTCACCCCGGATCAGGCGCAGGGCGGCCGCTACTGGTCGAACTACACCTGGCACGGCGACCAGAACCCGGCGCACCCCTGGTGGTCGGGCGCCCAGGGCTCCGACATCGACCTCTCCGACATGCGCTTCTCCAAGCTGAACACCAGCTGGGGCAAGAACTTCGTCGAGAACAAGATGCCGGAAGCGCACTGGAAGCTGGAAGCCATCGAGCGCGGCGCCCGCATCGTGGTGATCACGCCCGAGTACAATCCGACCGCCTATCGCGCGGACTACTGGATGCCGCTGCGGCCGGAATCGGA
>DIHJ01000067.1:0-1154 GCA_002420105.1 Nitrospira sp. UBA5699 | reverse complement strand
TTCGCCAAGAGCTACTCGGGCCGGATTCAGTCGCTGAAGCCGGAGCAGGTGGAGCGCTTGGGCGGGATGATGGTCTGGGACCTCAATAAGAAGGCGGCGGTGCCCCTGCACCGGGAACAGGTGGGGTGGCACTACACCAACAGCGGCATCGATGCGGCCCTGACGGGGACGCACCGCGTGAAGCTGCTCAACGGCCGCGAAATCGACGCGATGCCGGTCTGGCAGATGTACCTGGTGCACTTCCAGGACTACGACCTGGACACCGCGCATCAGATCTGCCGCACGCCGAAGGACCTGCTGGTCCGCTGGGCGCGGGATTCGGGCACGATCAAGCCCGCCGCGATCCACAACGGCGAAGGCACCTGTCACTATTTCCATCAGACCATCAACGCCCGCGGGGCCGCGATGGTGCTCATCATCACCGGCAACGTCGGGAAGTTCGGGACGGGGCAGCATACCTGGGCCGGCAACTACAAAGCCGGGACCTGGACCGCAACGCCCTGGTCCGGCGCGGGCCTGGCCGTGCACACCGGGGAAGATCCGTTCAACATCACGACGGATCCGAACGCGCACGGGAAGGAAATCAAGACCAAGAGCTACTACTACGGCGAAGAAGTCGGCTACTGGAATCACGGCGATACGGCCTTGATCGTCAATACCCCCAAGTATGGCCGCAAGGTGTTCACCGGCAAAACCCACATGCCGACCCCCAGCAAGTTCCGCTGGGTCGTCAACGTCAACGTGCTCAACAACGCCAAGCACCACTATGACATGGTGCGCAACGTGGATCCGAACATCGAGACCCTGATCACCCAGGACATCGAGATGACCTCGGACGTCAACCACAACGACATCGCCTTTGCCGCCAACAGCTGGATGGAATTCACCTATCCGGAAATGACGGTGACGGTGTCGAACCCGTGGGTGCAGGTGTGGAAGGGCGGCATCCGCCCCCTCTACGACACCCGCAACGACCTGGACACGTTCGCCGGCGTCGCGGCCAAGTTGTCGGACATGACCGGCGACAAGCGCATGCGCGACTACTTCAAGTTCGTCTACGAAAACCGCGTGGACGTCTACGTGCAGCGCATGCTCGATGCCTCCAGCACCTTCTACGGCTACAGCGCCGACACGATGCTGAAGTCGGAAAAGGG
>DIHJ01000088.1 GCA_002420105.1 Nitrospira sp. UBA5699 | reverse complement strand
GAAGAGAAGAAGGAACCGGCCGGCGGCCACGGACACAGCCACGGCATGGAAGGGATGTACTAAGCAGCTGAAGGCCGACAGCTGATAGCTGACGGCTCTCTGATTCCAGCGAAGGGCCCGGCGGGAACCCGCCGGGCCCTTCGTGTTTTTTTCACCGTGCTCCGGCCGATTCCCCGACTCCCGCCCCGTGAAGATTGTGAAATGCGTTTGCGAATTTGTCCTACGTGCCTATACTGGAACCGGTTACCTGATCGAACGCTGCACGGGACTGGTCTATGTTCGCGAAGCCGTTGTCGACATTGCATTCTCTCCTGCCGTCTCTGCGGACCGCGGCCCCCCTGCTCATCGTCTGCTGCACCGCCGTCATCTTCGTCCTCGATTTGCATTTTCCCATGGGATTCGCGCCATGGCTCCCCTACTTCGTCCTGGCCTTCGCCACGGCCCGCCTCTACGAACCGCGGACACTCCTGCTGGCGACCGCCTTCTGGTCCCTGGCCATCGTCGGAGAGCCGCTGCTGCACTCGGAGGACGGAGACATCTTCGGGGAGGGCATCTTCAACCGGACGCTGGGCATTGTCACGCTCTGGTTTCTGAGCGGGCTCCTCTATGCCGACACCCTGGCCCGCCGGGGACGGCAGGCCAGCGAAGCGCGGCTGCAGGCCATCATGCAGGGGGCGCTGGACGCAGTGGTCACCATGGACCGGGACGGACTCGTGGTGCAGTGGAATCCGCAGGCGGAAACCACTTTCGGCTTCACCAGGGAGGAGGCGATCGGAACGCCGCTGGCGCAGCTGATCATTCCCCCGCAATTCCGGGAAGCCCACGCCAACGGACTCCGGCGGTTTCTGTCCACCGGAGAGGAGCGGATTCTCCGGCGCCGCATTGAGATCACCGCGCTCCACAAGAATGGGCGGGAATTTCCGGTCGAACTCACCGTGCTTCCCTTGCACGTGGACGGGCAGATGCTGTTCTCCTTGTTCATCCGGGACATCACCGAGCGCAAGGAAGCCGACGCGGCCGTCCTGTCCGCCCGGCTGGCGGCCGAAGAGGCGAGCAAAGCCAAGAGCGAGTTCCTCGCCAACATGAGTCATGAAATGCGGACACCGTTGAACGCCGTCATCGGCATGACGGAAATTCTGGGACAGACCCCCTTGTCCCCGGAACAACGCGCGCTCGTCACGCGCTGCGCCAAGGCCGGCGACGGCCTGCTCCGCATGATCGAGGATCTCCTCCTCGCCGCAAAAACCGAATCGGGCACACTCGCGCTGGCCGCGGACCCGTTCGATCTCGACGCAGTCGTCGCCGAAACCACCGAATTGCTCTCGACCGATGCGCACGGCAAAGGGCTCTCACTGACACTCCACATGGATGACGGGCTTCCCGCGCAGGTCGTCGGCGACGCACAGCGGCTGCAACAGGTCCTGCTCAATCTGATCCGGAACGCGATCAAGTTCACGACCGTCGGATCGGTCGTCGTCAGCGTCGCACCTCTCTCGCAACGGGACGGCCTGGCCGAAATTCTCTTCACCGTCGCCGATACGGGCGCGGGCATTCCGGCCGATGAACAGGAACGGATCTTCGACCGGTTCACGCAGATCCACTCCCATGCGGCCCGGCAGCACGGGGGCGCGGGGCTGGGCCTCTCGATTTCCCAACAACTCGTCGAACTGATGGGGGGACGGCTCCGGGTGGAGAGCACGGTCGGCCGCGGCAGCACCTTCTCATTTACCGTCCGGCTCAAAACCGGTCACCAGGCCGGATCGCAGAATTCCCCCCAGCTCGCCGGACAGGTCCGGCTCCGCCCCGTCCGAACAGAAGGGCTCGACATTCTCCTCGCCGACGATTGCGCGGAATCCCGGGAGGTCATGCGCTTGTACCTCCGCGACAGCCCCCATCGGCTCCATTGCGCCTCGAGCGGCGGCGAAGCGGTCACGCGATTCAAGGCCGGACACTACGACCTGGTCTTCATGGATCTGCAGATGCCCGGCATGGACGGGTACGTCGCCGCCTGCCTCATCCGGGCCTGGGAAACCGAGCAGGGCCGCCCGCCGGTTCCCATCATCGCCCTGAGCGCCAACGGCCTGAGCGAAGCCAGGCAGGAAAGCCGGGCCGCGGGCTGCGACGACTTTCTCACCAAGCCGGTGAAAATGGAGACGGTGTTGCAGACCATCGGTCGGTACGCCGCCGGCACCGCGGAGCAAACGCCTCCGGCCGCCGCAACGGGCGCACCCCCGGAACCGGACGACCTGGAGCAGCTCAAGGTGAAATTCATCCGGAACCGCCGCCGCGAGGTGGCGGTCCTGCAGGCGGCGCTCGCCGACAACGAATTCGATCGGATCAGAACCATCGGCCATCGGATCAAGGGGCTGGCCGGCTCCTACGGGCTGCACGAAATCGGCGCCATCGGCGCGCAGCTCGAGCAGGCCGCGCTGGCCCGCAACCCCGAACAGATCACCGGGCAGGTCGCCGAACTGATCCGGGCCGTGCGCGACGCGGAACAGACCTGCCTGCCTATCGCCGGGTGCGACGGCCACGCCGCATGATTGTTCTGGAGGGAACATTCTCATGAGTATTCTCATCGTCGACGACTTCGAAGAACAACGGGAACTCCTCGCCGCGACGCTCAAGCAGGCCGGCTATCGCTCGCTCATCTTCGCCGGCTCGGCCGCCGAAGCCCTCACGAAGCTGGGGGTCGGAACCGCGCCGTCGTCGTCCGACCGGATCGAGATCGTTCTCATGGATCTGCTCATGCCGGACATGGACGGGCTGGAAGCCTGCCGCAAGATCCGGTCGGAGGAGCGGCTGGAACATCTGCCGGTCATCGTCGTTACGGCCAAGACCGACGCAAATGACCTCACGGCTGCCTATACCGCCGGCGCGACGGACTACATCCGCAAACCGGTGCTGCCGGCCGAACTGATCGCCCGGGTGTCGATGGCGATGAGCCTTAAGGAGGAACTCGACAACAGGGCGGAGCGCGAACAGGAACTCACGCAACGGGCGAAGGAGTTGGACAGGACCGTGCAGGAACTCAAGACCCTGCGCGGAACGCTCTGCCTCTGTCCCAAGTGCAAGCGGGTGAAGAATTCGTCCGGCCTCTGGCAGCGGGTGGAGGATTACCTGGAAGAGAAGCTGAGCGCCAAGATCACGTCGAGCGTCTGCCATAAATGTTCGGCCGACGCAGCCGGCCCCGGCGCGAGGAAGTAACAGGGTGGTAAGATGGCCCCTGGCTTACAAGAGCGCGGGGCTGTCTCGTGATCGTCGAAGTCGAATCCAACGCCAACTGCGAGACGGGTCTCTTCGCCCGCTTCAAGGAAGCCGGTCCGGCCAGGCCGGTCGTGCAGGTCCGGCTCTACGACCGGAGTCCCGCCGGCGATTGGTACCGGGTGACGGGCTGGAGCGACGATCCTAAGCATCCCACCTGCCCGGCCTACGCCCAGCCGGTCGAAGACTCCGGAGCGGGGCTGGCGATTCTAGTCTACGGAGGGATCTACGGCCTCCGCTTCAAACCCCTCCACAACGAGGAACCCTGGAGCCTCGACAGCCGAGATCAGTGGGGTGAAGCCTACCTGTCGCTCTCCAGCGAGCGGGATCTGAGATATAGGGACTGACACCTTACCTTTTGTGAAGCACCCCGCGAACTCATCATGAGATGGTTCTCTATTCAAAGGTGGGACGACGAAGTGGAGCCAATGTGACAAATGAGAATGCGCTTCCCAAGAGCCAGAATATGAGTTGCAGCCCCTTCTACCCTAAACCCTTCTTTCGTTCCCATCCCTTCTGTGCTAGAAAGGACCGATTTCTCCCCCACCGATACAATTCGGTTGATGTACTTTGGGAGGAACGCACCTTACTCAAAGGAGAGGAAATCTGTGCGCCTACGACCAACGCTCCCAGCAATAGTCCTCTGCTGTATCGGAATCCTGATCGCCATAACTGACGACCAGGCATCATGCGAAGTTTCCCAGGGGAACGAGACTATTCAACTATTGCAAGCAGAGGAAGCGGATACCGTTTCCTTTCAGCAGCAGATCTACTTCACCGGTCCTAACGGAGGGGAAACCGTCGCGCATATCGGAACCTATCGGGTTCAAGCAGTCGCCTTCACTGCCCTTCGTCTTATTCCTTTCGGCAATAAAGCCGCCTTTGTGATCAAAGCCGAAGAAACCAGGCACGAAGAGGATATCGCTTCCCCGGTGGCGTTGCTGGTGACCGATGAGATGTCCCTGGTTCACGTCGTGTTGCTACTGCCCGAGCACAAGGGCCTGGAAGCCATGGGCTCTGCAAACCCCGATCGGTCCCGTGGGTCGCGACGGCTACTCAAGCCGACGGAACTTCATGAGGCGTTTATGCAGAAACGGACAGGCTCGGATTTGCGCGCCCCCTGAGATCTGCGCTAGCACCCGTTAGCCAGAGGGCAGAGATTTCTTAGCCGGCCAAGCTACCGTGCGGCCTTTACGATCGAAGTCTGGCCTTGCACGAAGAAGGGGGCCCAGTAGAACGGCTCTACGATCCCCTGAGCCTTCTTCATGTCTTCGATCATCGCCAATTGCGCGGCCCGGAGCGCCGCTGCCGGATGCCGTCCTTGCACATAGGATCGATAGAACCCTTCCATCTGTTTGACCGTCAGCTCATCGTCAACATTCCACAGGCTCATCACCAGATTTTTTGCTCCGGCGAGGGCGAAAGCCCGCCGCAGTCCGAACACACCTTCTCCGTTGCGCACCTCGCCTACCCCTGTCTGACAGGCCGAAAGAACGACCAACTCGGTTCCGTGGAGGTCCATCCCTGACACTTCATAGGCTGTCAGAAGTCCGTCTATCGCGCTGGACGCCTTTCCCGCTTGATTGGCTCCGGTCAGTGCCAACCCTGAACGAAGCAAGGAATTTTCTGTTCTTCTGACCGCTCCGGACCCAGGATGCCATCCCGCCGGTTGATCCTTCTCCGCCGGCCGTGGCGTCGTATCAGACAGGAAAAAGCCATGGGTCGCCATGTGCAACACAAGTGGACGGCGAACGGCCAGCACGGCCGCCTCTTGCGCATCCTCCTGAGTCAACACCTTCTTTCCCTTCGACTTTCCGTCGAGAAGAGAGGGAATTCGCTCGGCCTCCTTCTGCGTCCCGGGTAAGGGCTCGAACGTTCCAGGGACATCGCCCGACCTTGTTGCGTCCGCCCTGTTCGATATCTCAACCGACGGATTTCCTTTTGCTACCCCTCCGAAATTTGGGTTTGCAACCATGATGAGTTCACCCTGCAGTGTCTGAGCTTCGTGCTCGCCTATCAGGTCTCGACCCGAGGTGACATAGACAATCTCCGCATCTTCGACAAGGAACTTCTTCTCCCCGGCGTTGCGGAGCGCGGCAAACGGCACAAGATTCAGCTGTCCATCCGGGCTGATGATGGTCACAGACGCCTTCTTGATCGCGGACTGAATCGGCGTCCATATTGCCTTGTACAACTGTTCGGCATTTTCCAGCGACGAACCGGTGTCGCGTCTTTGCGGCGCTCTTGCACCTCGATCTATTCGCGCATACGTGCGACTCCGCTGGACGCTACTCTGAAATTTATCAATCGCGGAATCGATTGCGGTCGCCCTACCCACTTCCACGAGGGCTATACTCCGGTCAGGCCGCAACACCCAGGCCAGATAGCGATCCTCTCCCCGCGTTCGAAAGTCGGTTAAGTCTAGGGATGGCACCTTCAGAAACTCGACAAGGACGGAATCGGGCGGAAGTATCTTTGCGAGTTGCTCCGCCGAAGCCTGCCGTTGCAATCGACTCTTCCCAAAAGACTGGCTTTGCGCGGCCATCTTCGCCTCGTGGGCCTCAAGCGCCGCCTCATTCTGATCCAGTTCATTTTTTAAAGTCTCTGGCGCAAGTTCCGGCGGAGGATGCATTTGCAACACGGTGTTCTTTTGCTTCAGTCGCTCATACTCGCTCTTCATATGGGGAGGGAGGCCGGACGTCAGAGCCTCGAAAAAACGCGCCTGGTCGTCAAAGGCTACCCCTTTTCTCGCCAAAACCAATTCGAAGGCGAACCGGACAGCTTGCTCGTCATGTCTGAAATGTTTGTCCACGAGCGCTATGACCAGATCTCTGGTTTCGTTCATCTTCTCGATTAACTCCACCTTGCGCTCTTCCCTCGCCACTCCAAGCTGCCCATGGAGCACGGTGTTTTCGATCCTCACCGCCTGGCGGAGATACTCAAGCCCCTTTCCAGCATCGTCCTGCACGATGGCCAATCGAGCCGCCTCCACCAGACTGGCGGCCACCAGCGGATGATTTTCCGGAATACTCCTTCTGCATGCAGCCAGAGCCTCCATAACCAACGGTGCTGCCACCGAGTACGATCCTTGTCGGCGATGGAGAGAGGCAAGCCGGAGCATCGTGGTTGCCGCATCTGGATGATCGGCCCCCAAAACTTTCCTCCGGATGTCCAATGCTTCTTCATGGAGAGGCTTTGCCTTATCGTAGGCGCCCGTGTCTTCGTAAGCCCCGGCTAATCCGGTGAGGCTGGCGGCGATATCAAGATGAAGTGGTTTGAAGACATGCCGGCGAATCGCAAGAGCTTCCTCGTAAAGAGACACGGCTTGCCCGAACTGTCGATGACGCGAGTAGAATTCGGCCAGATTGGTCAAGGCTACCGCCGCGGTTGGGTGCCGTCCCCCGGTCCGTTGCTCGAGCAGCCTGGCGATCTTCAGCGCCCTATCAAGGAAGGCCTTGGATTCGGAAAAGTTTCCTTCCCGATCATGCAGACGGGCTAAACTTGCGAGTGTATCGACCATTTCGGGATGGTCCTCGCCCAAGGATTGCTCTTGGATCGTCAAACCAGTCTGAAATCGTTCTCTGGCGGAGGCGTACGCTCCTTGCTTTTCGTAAAATCTCCCCAGATCGAGGTGGGTAAATACCATGTCGGCATGAGATTGCTCGTTGATCTTTCCGGCAATTTCATGAGCCGCTTGGTAACGCGTCTCCGCTTCCTTGTATTCTCCCAGCGCTTCAGAAATATCCGCCAGGTGGTGTAGTATGCGTATTTCCTGCTGATCGTGCGGCAACTTGGCCTTCACCCAGATAGCCAACGCCTCCTCCAATGCCTTCTTTGCATCGTGATACTTCCCCAGCAACCGGTACAACTCAGCTTGCTTATCAAGAAAGACAGCTCGCGGAAGGCTATCCCTGGCCCCGTAGGTCGCCGAATCATGTCTCATGAGACTTTCCGGTTTGATATCTATACCGATCGCGTCAAGCGCTCTGCCGGCTTTTTTGAGTCGTGCCTCGGAGCTTTCGTTTCCAGTCCGATACTTTTCGAATCCCTCCAGGGCCTGACGATAGGGGCGCTGCGCCTCGGAATAGGCTCCCGTCATCCGGAGCACGTCGCCGATCTTTACCATCTCCATTGTTGTCAATAGATTGTCTTCACCTACTGCCTCTGCGTACACATCGACTGCCTGACGGTAGAATCGTTCGGCCTCTTCATACCGAGCCATCTGCATATAGAGATCCCCCAGACGGCTCAATGTTCCCACCTTCGTCATATCAGAAAACAGGTCCGCTGACTTCTCCCGAGATTTCGGCCGCTTGGCATCATTAGAGCCCCCCTTCCGCCCGTGGTTCATCTGTTCCAGGACCTTCGATGCCGTTTCTGCCTCCTGCCGGATAGCAGGCTCTGCTTTGTCAAACATCGCCAAGCGAGCGTAAAGGAACGACAGCTTATTTCTCCTCAAGAGCATTCCTGGATGCCCGGCGCCCAACTTCTTCTCCGATTCGGCCAAATCCGTCTCCGCCAACCGCAGGGCATCACGGTATCGTCCCTTGAGTACGAGTGACTCGACCTGGCTGTCGGGCATCATGTCCTTGAATTGCTCCATGGCTCCAGCGAATTCGGGATTCGTCTTCCCCAATGTCCCCGTCATTTTCTGTAATTGGCTCAACAATTCCTCCGGCTTCGCGTCTCCACCTCCCATGCCTTTTTCGATGAGGGGTTTCAGCTGACTCAGGCCTTTCTGCATCTCACCGTGAGAATCGGGATCGATATTCTTAAGCATGTCCATGCTTTTCCTGAGGACGTCAAGATCAACGTTCTTCCTGTCCGCCCCCTTCATCTGCGCCTTCAACTGTCTGATGTCCTCGAGCGATTTCTGAATCTTCCCGATCTTCTGATACGGCTGGTCCGGCTCTGATTGAAGCAACTCACCCGATAAAGGGGGGCTGCCTTTCTTTCCGGATCCTTCAGCAGGTGTTACTGACTTCTTGCTTTCGACTCCACCTTCCGCCAATCGGTTCAAGCCGTCTTTCTGTGCCCCCACCGCCCGATACTGGTCGGCCAATGCCCGCATGCTCTTGCGCGCATCTTCCTTGCCGAAATCGCCAGGCTGCTCGGCGATACTCTGTTGCGGAACGGGATTCTGTCCCGTAGGGATCAAGGGTTTGGGGTATTGTTGGATCATGGCGCTCATCAGTCGATTCTGCAACTCCTTTGCCCGATCCGCCTCGCCAGCAGCTTGATAGAGTTGCATCAGCCACATGAGGGTTCTTGTTGTTTTCTGGTCTTGCAGTCCGAACTGTTCCTCAGCCTGCCTCAGCGCCGTCTCACCAAGCGGGATCGCCTCTTGATACTTCTTTTGCAAATACAGAACCATCATTTGGTTATTGAGTTGCTTCCACTCTTTTTCATCAAACGCATAAACCCAATTCAACTCAAGACAGTTTATTGCCAGCGTGACAACGATGAGGAATATGGCTAGCGCTCGCATATGACACCTTCTATCGTTCATCAACGCTCGCTAATTTTTCCCTACAGCAGAGTTCTCAACGGATCCAGCCTCAGTCTTCCCTATCGACAGAATGACATTTTGAAGGGAATGTGTCCTTTCTGAATCGCATTGTCGAGCTGCGGGGCTAATGACGCGAGCATGAGGGCGCGAGATTTCATGACGAGCGTATGACTCGTTCTGCCCTTGTTATCCACGTCCGTGATCACGTCAACACGTCCGTCACAATCACCGTCGATATAAGCTCGCTGACCGCTATTGGCTGCCGGAAATACAACGGCATCTAAACGTCGGCTATCAAGATAGCCATGTACGTTATACAGCCATTGCTGTGCATCGGCGACAATCCATGTATCGGGCGGTGGCGAAGCGACTCTGATAAAGCACCCTACGATGGCATAGGCAGAGTCTTGGCTGTAGTTCTGCGTGCAGTTATCCGCCTGTTTCTTTGCCGCAGGGGGAGGAGCTGCTTCGGCTTGTTGTTGCTTTTGAATCTCCTTCATCATTTCGACAAACAGATCTCTCACTTCATTCACCGCAATGGCAAAATTGAGATTTTGGGCGTGTTCTACGGAAAGACTCATCGTGTTCACGCCGATCAGTTCCCCCTTCTCATTCACCAATGGCCCTCCGGAATTACCGGGACTAATCGGGGTCTGCGTCTGAATGACTGTCGCCCGGTGTTTCGGTTCATTCTTGGCCCCACCCCACTCCTGATTGCTAATATTAGAGATGATGCCTTTGGCATAGCTCCACGTTAATCCCAGTGGATGACCAATTGCACTGACATCCTCCCCGATTTGTACGGACTGAAGTTCAGCCAAAGGGAAGATGGGTAGGGGCCGTTTGGTCAACCGCTTGAATGCCACCATGGCTAAATCACGCGTGGAATCCCGAATAAGAACAACACCTGAAGCAGCTTGTCGCGCATCTTCATCAGTCCCACGCCGCGGTCGAAAGTAGACTTGAACGTTTTTGCGCTCTCCCACGACATGCCAGTTGGTGGCAGCTAAACAGTACTCGTCCTCGCAAAAGATCACGGCTCCGCTGCCTAACCCTTGCTCATGCTTCAACAGCACAACTCCATCAGCAAGCTTCTCAAAGAGCGCCACGTCACCCGCCCCCCGAGATCTCTCCCCTTGTCCATCCGGCTCGAGCTGACCAAGTGTGGTCGCGATTTCAGCGGATGGAATTAGGTCGACCGTGTGATGCAGCCACTGGGTGCCTTCCTTGATGCCCCGCTCTTCGCCACTGACTTCCTGGGCTGACACCCCCATACCGCCACACACGATTAGGGCGATGATAACCGCTGATCCTCGACTCCTCATTATGGGCCTCCCATCCTTCGAAATGCTCCAATTCACTACCCCTACCTGCCGCCATGTTCGCTCTTGACCGTCAGCGGCCTGACGGACCAATTGCTCGCCGTCGCGTGCGGCACCTTTGCGCCTCGAGTCTTTGAACCAATCTCCGTGAGGAGCATGGACAGCACGGTTTCTCGCCCCCGCGACCGATTCTTCTCCCGTTCCTGCTCGGACATAACTCCGTCAAATTCGAGCACCTCCGGATTGGGAAGCGCTTCCGAGGTCGTCAGGAGAACGTAGGTATCCACCCCGTAGGGTTCATCGACAATCAGCAGGGGGGCTCCGCCAGCCAGGGGGATTTCCTTCGAGAACGGATTTGAATCGGCCGGAACCCGATTCTCCACAGAACCAGCACCCGGGGCGGGGAAGAACAGTTGGCTCTTGCCTTTCCTGTCCAACATAAACACGTAGACATACCGTTGCTCCAGGTGACCTTTCCGGCTGTTTTCCTCGGCCACCAGAACCATGCCGTAGCATTCCCCGTCGCGGATGCGCGAGTCGGAGGTAATGAGCGTCAGCCTCTGAGGCGACTGGCCCGGCTGACAACTTTTTGTCTGCTCATTCCATTGCCCTTGATAGCGGAGTGTCAACCGGTAGGGGAAAGCGTCCTCCCCTTGCCTGGATCTGAGCGAAAGCCAGCCTTGTACCTTTCCCAGCCTCAGAGCGAACTCTTGCAGTCGCGCTGCCGCCCTGCCGATCATCTCTTTACCCGAACCCGTTTCGACCCAATCGGTCCTCCGCGGAAGGGGATTGAATTCATCCTGGGCGGACTCACTGTCCGGAAGGACCCACGCATAACTCACTGCTCCCGTCTGTATCCGGCCCATCAGGAAATACTTCGCTTCGGATTTTGCCGAGGCAATCTCGATGGCGCTGTTGCCGCCGGCCGCACTTTGTTCAAGTGCTTTAGCCAGCTGCCCGGAAGGCGGAACATCGACAAAGAGGCGCGGCACTTGCCCCCCACACGGGCGAACCTGCTTCACCAGCATGTCAGCGGATGGCGTTCGACCGAGCTCAAGCAACGGCGCGCCGGGTTGAAACAATTTCCAGATCCCCTTTTCCCAAAAAACCTGGGCACAGGGAAGGCTCGTGGTCGGATCGCTTACCCATTCGACACGCCGATCGCCTCTGAGCTTGGAGAGCTCTGCCACCGAGGCTTGCAAGCTCTCTTCGTCGAGCCCACCGGAGGGCAACCAGACTTTGAACTTCGCCGCGCTCGGAACAACGAACCGATCCACGACGAACAGGGCCCCAGGCCTTACGCGACCCGCGTCACCTGTGACCACCGACGAATTACTCTTCGTTAAGCTGTCGACACGGATGATCTTGAGGCGAATCGGGACCTTCCCTGGCTGGGGGTTTTTCTCGACAAGCTCCGTGCCGACTTCGAGACCGATTGCAGATCCTCCATCAAGCTCCACTTCCTTCTTCTCGTCTCCTATCACCGTCCGAGCGGACACCGTCATCATCCCGCTCGAAGAACTCACTCCACCAAACAGGGGTTTACCCTTGCGATCCTTACCGGCCAGAACCGGTTGCTGAGTGCGGGCATTCCCGCGCAAGTAACCATTGATCGCAAGATTGACGTTCGCCGCAGGCTCGTTGGCAGGAACGCTGGTGAGCGTCGCCAGCATCGCCGCCGTGAACGCGCCGTGTTTTAACTCATTGGACTCCATAGCGGGCTTGTCCTGCTGGGTAGCGGAGAGCCCCAGAAAGTTCGGATGTTCTTCCGGCTTGAGCAACGGCTTCCCGGCCGGATCCGCGTCTGGCGGATCTTTGACATCCGCCTGCTCCGGCGGTGCAGACCGGATCTTGTCCTCACGGGAACTTGGATTGCCACGGGAGATCGAACCGCTGTGGCAACTGTCAAACACGACGGTCAACACGATGCCCTTCTGGAGGGCCTGACGCCACATTCGAGCCAACTCCCTATCTCGAATGTCGTGATGGTCGTAGGGCACAATACTTTCGTCCATCTTGTCGTCTTCATCCGAAAGTGAGTTTGTCACCTGCGATCCATGGCCCGCGAAAAAGAAGACACTCACGTCACCCGGAGCCGCCGCACTGATCAAGTGAGATTCGATGGCGGCCAGGATACCCTCACGAGTGGCATCACCGTCCTTGAGCACGCGGATATTATCCTTCGGGAACTCGAAGCGTGCTTGCAGCAACGACTCCATTGCTTCGACATCATTAATCGCGAATTCCAGATCGCTCCAGGAGCCCCGGCCAGCCTGCACGGGCAATCGGTCCCGACTGATCTTGCCCCTTGTGATTGCTGAGTTCGGGCTGGCTCCGCCAGCCCTGTACTGATTGATACCGACAAGTAATGCTCTGCGTGTTTCCGCATGCGCATTCGGGCTGGACAGTCCAACGACTATCACTACAAGAACGAAGATGATACTGACGACTCTACGGACGTGCGCCGAGTCGAACCGCATCTCTACTCCTCCCGGCTTCGCTATATCCGCCAATCGAGCATCTCACCCTTGATCATTAAACTTACACCTGCTTGTTTGCACAGATGCTTCGCCGGCCGGTCTTCGACTAACCAATCTGTCCCCGAAAGCAACGGAGGCACGACTCATGGTGCTACAAGTCATTTACGTACCAAGAGCCGGCAGTTCGCGCGAGAATGCATTTCCGAGCGCTTCCTCGCCAAGACGAAGCATGTCTCGGTGTCCAAGCAGCACTCATTACCGGAGTTCGGCGCTCTTGCGCCGCGCTTGCTGTTCCGCAGAGCGCATAATCGTTTACTCTCGGATCTGCGCCGAGGAACTGTTTGCGCCACAATCTTTGAGGAAATGTCGAGAAGGAAAGTTGTTGCTGTTCAGAGTGCGGGGAAGGTGCAGGATGGACAATGGTAGCTGAGAATAATTTCAACGAAACCTGCATAGCAGGTAGAACCATGGCAGCCTCTTTCAAATTTCGTGGTCGAAGCTGGGAAAAAGCTGCGCATTGTCATTTCACAATAGGACAATAGTCAAGAGGCAACAATGATCGTTGGCTCAGAAATACGTGTATTTATTTGATCTGTGATTTATCCGTTGATGCCCTCTGGAAGTACATGCCCACCCGAAACCCTCACAGTTCAGGCTGCCACCCAGCCTTGAGTTTCTCAAGGAACACTTTCGCTTCTGGATACGCTTTTGCAATCTCCGCAATCTGCTGGAACGCCTCAAATACATAGTCTCCATTCCCTTCAGATGCCAACCAGAGGGCTTGAAGGAGGCTATCCGGAGGATCTTCCTCTGAGCTTTTCATGAGTTCTACCGGAGGACCCGGTATTTGGTCCCCTTCGAGCGCTGACAAAAGCGCCTGCAGGGCCGAGCCATCAGCCGACCATATGGTCACCTGATATCTCCCGGGAGTGAGAGGGACGGACTCAAAGGTTATCTCACGAGAAGCGACCTGGTCACGATGCGCGAGCCCTGGTCCCTCTTGTCCAACCTTGGATAGCTCGACACTAAACGGAGCCGGTCCTCCTCGCCAGGCCAGATACAGGTCTCTTGTGCCCGCTCGCACATAATTGCCCCTCTGCTCCAGAATCGGCATCCCTAATTGGGTGTCGTCGGTAGTTCTCTTCCGTCCGCGCGCATGGCCCTCCTCGATCTCGACAGATTCCGATGCGGAGGACACCGACCAGAAAAGATTTTTTGCCCGGGCGAGCCAGGAGATGCTGCTGGGGCTGGGAATAAGACGAGTCGACGTGACGGACTCACGAGTACTTCCATAACGAATCGTGAGGGTGCAGCCTTGCGCCTTAATGACGACGCGATCATTTTCAAACAATAAGTGATCGTCCTTTGCCGATAGCAGCGGCGTGGTATCCGCTCGTTCTATGATGTAGCCGCCTCCCATACAAGCGGGAGGAACGGTCTCGACATGTCCCACCCGCCTGCCCTGCTTCACTTCACCCAGCACGTACCCGGCCTCAAGCAGTCCGGTCGACATCCCGAGGAATACTGTCAGGAGGAGGCATGATCGGTAGCACATAGAACATTCCCTCGCTTCTTACATTATGACCGCAGCAAGACTCCTTTAACTCATACGACGATCAGGCCGCGATACTATCCCTCATGATCATGGCTTTCTCGAAAGAACACGAAGCGTCTGTCGAGTACATTGCTAAAAACATGGTGGCAGGCGACGCCGACCACCGGGAGAGAAAAATCCAACCAGGTCCCAACCTTAAAAAGCCATAGGCTAAATGGGACAAATACTACCGCAATCACGAGAGCCGACATCAGCGCTCCGGCCAATGATGTCAACTTCGCAAACAGATATGCAAACCCCACGATGAACCCGCAGACAAGTAGCCATTTCCCCAACCCGTGCAACTCCTCGAGTTGTCCATATTGCATCAGGGCTTGGACCGCGTTCATTATCCACACAGATCCCGGCATACGCCCCAACGGAGTGGCATGAAAATCACGGGAATCTTCATAACTCGTCCCGATGACAACAACTCGATCTTCCAGCACCTGTGGCAATACCGAGCCGCTCAGCAGATCCAATGCGGAAAAACATTCCACAAGCGGCTGCTGTTGTCCGTGGAACTTGATGTATGCAGGCGACCACGGTTGGCTCGGCACGTTGCCCTTATTGGGGCATGCCCGGCGGACATCACCCAATGGGTAAATGACCCGCTGTTGCACGTCTGACGGGTTCAGACTGAGGCAGAGAGACTTTCTCAAGACCGGATCCCACAACGGCCAACTTGTGGCTCTTCCCTCCGATGAGCACACAAGCTCTGATCTAGTTTCCGAGTAAGAACCTCCTTGAGGCAACGTCGCTCCCCCGGAACAGTCTTCCGAAGAGAGGGTTGCAGTTCTGCTTCTTGATGCTGCCAGCACGCGCGTCACGCAATGCTCAAACCGATCGACGTCAAATTGCTTTCCCTCAAGACTCGGCGCCCTGAGGATTGCCCAAGACAACAGCGCCACCGATGGCATCACTCGCATGGTTTCCTCATGCTCTCGAGTGACCACCTCGAAGAGCCGCCACTTTCTGACGACATAGTCTTGATCCCGCTCAAAGGTCGTTGAGGCCCAATGAAGAACTTGGGATCCTCTCACAACTTCCTCCAGGAAATCCGACGGGCGTTCCTTCATAAGAATCACCCTGCCTCTCGATTCCTCAGCTAACTTCTTGAGACTCGCGGGAAAAAGGATGTGAGGCCATCGCCTCCCGTCCGATCGTCCGCGAGGTGAGAAACAGTCTGCCGGCATCGGCCAGGCCCTGTCGGAATAGAGCTTTAAGCAATGTTTCAGCAGTTCGTCACCTGACTGGTGCAGCGAACGATCCAAAGCCACGTCCACGATCACCAGTGTCGGCCCGGCCTCGATTACGCGGGCTAGGATCCGCCACAACTGCTCGCGAGGGATGGTCAGCGGCTCTTTCCAGGATTCGTAGGTCTCTTGATCGATATTGATCCAGGCAAACGGATAGTACGGCTTCTCCAGGTCGCTCGGTCCCGGATCGGGATCTCGTTGGACCCAAAACCGCATCATCGAATCTGCAGCCGCCGTTTCCATCTCCGTGAGCACCGGCACATGGGTGCGACTCTCGTGGAGGAGGAGTTCCACGCCGATACCGAAGGCAAGGCCTAAGAGGAAATGCCACAAGATCGGATGGCGATGCCGCCACCGATACACCGCTTCGAACTGGAACTTGGGAAATTTGAGCGACACAATCGTTGTCTCCAACCAGCATCGAGGCAGGAACGGATGAACTGCAGGGCCTCTCTAAGCCCGCCCCCTCCTCGACCCTTCAAAGCACTTCGATTGAGAAGTAACGGATGCTCATTTTCCCCTGAGCGTCTCCAAGGCTGATACGGATCGTGTACTTCCCGGGCGGTATCGGCGCTTCCTTCATATCAATGCCTTGCGTCGTGGCATGCGGCATGACGCGGCTTGTGAGGTTATAGCTTATGAAACTTGTGACAACCTCCACTTTCAACGAGGAGAGAACAACCTGGGCATGTCGCTCGATAAAGTGGACAAGAATTTCCAGTGGACTTTTAACTCTCGCCCCGACCGACGGTTTCGCCACACTGATAACGGGCCCGTCCTCCACGTCCTGGTAGTCTCCGCCAAAGAAACCTCTTCCCCGTTCTCCTTCCCTCGGCTCTAAGGCGGAAATCATGGCAGCCTCTTCAGGAGCAATCAGCCAGGCTGGATCTGCAGCATAACTATGGGCAGGATGCCCGACGATGCCTGACAAAATGAGAAGCGCGAGCTGCTTGATCAGCATAAGACTTTCAAACTCCTTCCTAGCCTTGAGCCAAACGGGGGCAGATGGTACTCGGCATATCGGGATCAATCAAGTGGCTCTTATGAAGAGGGCTGAAACTACAATTCGAAGCGGCAGGTTGGCCCTGCTACCCTCGAAGATGCTTGCTTTATGAATACAAGGCGTGTAGAGAGACGCCGGTCATTTCCGGCGAGACCGATATATGTGCGTCGCGTTTCCCGGGGGGCATCTGCCCCAGGACGCCACGAATGAGTTCTTCCTGATCGGCCGCAAAACTTTGGTGATGGTCCTTCATGAGGCTCTACAGACAGCGATGAACCTACATCAACGCAATATTGTTAACATCCCCATTATGATGTTGCTACTAAGTGCTATCTTGGTAGGCTGTAATGTTAGGCAATTCTTCAAGAATGCCGAGTTCGGGTTTACATGCCGGGTCAAGAAACCCGAAAACCCCACCCTACGACCCGGGAAACCAACCCTGACGATCCCGGAGCCGTCCCAAACTGGACTGCCCGATTTTGAATTCTCATGCGGCCCCATGGTTAGATTCTTGCTGGCCGGCTCCACCGTAATTGGCCTCGAGGAGGCCCGCCTAGCAGTTGCCGCAAAACTGGAGCAGCAACGGCAGATTGTGGCAGCCTTAGGCAGAACCCTTAAAGAGACTCAGGAAGCGGCGACGGAGGTGGCCCTCGCGTTGTCTGAGCGAGCAAGAGGCTCAAGACCGCTCGATGACCGGCAGCGTGAAATGATGAATGAACAACGAAGCAAGCTGGTGGATGAACTCCAGTCGCTGGAAATTCAAAAGGCCACGGCATCAAAAGAACTAAGCCTACTGGAGGCGGATGCACAGACGGTGAATAGCCTTTCACTACCGAGCGATGCCATTACCTTGACGCGTGGGACCTGGGAACAAAAAGATGACGGCTATGTATTCAGGGCTACCGGACCATATCGTCCCGGTCTTAAGGTCGTCATTCCCTATGCCGTTCGGGATAGCCAGGGGCACATCCAGCAGGTCGATTCCATCACGGCAGATCGGATTGAGCAGGGGAATCCGCCACGGGAATAATCTTATTTGATGCAAGAGAGGCTTCCGAAGCCGGTTGTCGAGAAGCACTGATCCGGAATGGATGGAAGAAATAGGATGAACCAGCGCTCCCGGGTTCAGCGTTTCCGGCCGATGGCGCGCAGCGTCGCCTTCAGCAGCGGCGAAGTTTTCGGCTCCGTGAAGAACGACCGGAAGAGGCGATGCACGACGGCCGTGTGGGTCGCGTGGTCGGCCTGGAACTTCTTGACGGCGGCCGTCCGGTCGAGGCCGTCGTAGCCTCCGCGGATCGCGCAGCGTTCGAGTTCCTCCGCTTCGTGCGGCAACGCGTGGGTCTGGAGTTCGTGCACCATCTGCAGCTTGTGTTCGACGTCGCGCAGGAACAGATAGGCCGAGGTGAGGGCGTCCCGCTCCTTCGTTGAGATCAATTTTCTAGCGGCGAACCGTTTCAGCGCGCCGAGCGTGCTGCGGTCGAGCAGCGCCGGCACCTTCCTGCCCGCGAGCACCTGAATCGTTTGCACCAGGAACTCGATCTCCCTGATGCCCCCGGTGCCGAGCTTGACGTTCCGCTGCTCATGGCCGCGGTCCGCCATCCTGGCGTCGATCATGTCCTTGACGCCGCGCACGTCCTGCACGATCGCCAGGGCGCCGGCCAGGTCCTGTTTGGCCGAACCGGCCCCGAAGATGAACGGCTTCACCAGCTTGAGGAACGCCTGCCCGACTTCCATCGAGCCGGCCACGGGCCAGGCCTTGAGCAGGGCCAGGCGCTCCCAGACCTGCCCGCGGGTGGCGTAGTATTTCTTATAGTCCTCGAGCGAGCGGGCCAGCTGCCCGACCGTACCCTCCGCCCGCAGGCGCAGGTCCACGCGGAACACATAGCCCTCCCTGGTCTGCTCGACCAGAGCCTTCGTCAGCTCGCGCGAGAGAATCTCGAAATACTCTTCGCTGGAAATGCCGGTCGCCGCCGGCCTGCCGTCCGACTTCCCGCGCGGCGCCCTGGTCTCGCCTTCGTCCGAGGCATAGACGAAAATCAGATCCACGTCGGAGCTGTAGTTCAGCTCATGCCCGCCCAGCTTTCCCATCCCCATCACCGCGAAGCCCGTCTCGACCCACTTCCCCTGCCGGTTCCTGTGCATGGGCACGCCGTATTGCCGGCGCAACTCCTCGTCCACGATCTCGTAAGCCGCATGGATCAGGAGGCCCGCCAGATCCGAGAGCGACGCCGTCGTCTCCGGCACGTCCGCCAGGCGCAACAGATCCCGCACGCCGATCCGCAGCATCTCCCGCCGACGGAACCGGCGCAGCACTTCCAGTTTGAGTTCCTTCACCGTGAGACGGGCCAGCTGTTTGTGGAGCGCCTGCTCGATCCCCGTTCGCGTCGGCGGTTTCGAGAGGACCTCCTGCTCCGCCAGCCAATAGACCAGCATCGGGTCCCGGATGATCGTGAAGGCCAGCGAGTCGCTGTTGCCGAAGATCGTGCAGAGCAGATCGAGCATGCGCGGCGAACTGCGGAGATAATCGAGGAACGACGAGCGCGTGACGTTCGACAGCAGCCGCTCCCAATGGTTCAGGGCCTGGTCCGGATCGGCGGTGCGGGCGATCGCATCCAGCAGGACCGGGAGAATCTCGGCCAGTTGCCGGCGCTCGTGGGGACCGCCTGCCATCGCCTGGAGATTGCGGTCGGCCTGGTCGCTGTCATGCAGGCCGTAGGCGGACAGGATGGCCCAGACCTGTTCAGGGCTCCGTTCCGTCGCCAGCAGGACCGGCGTGGGGTCCGGCCTGGTCGCCGGCGGCCGAACCGGCTTCTTCGAGGGCGTTGCAGTGCGGCTGATCATTGTGCGGCATTATACTGACAGGCTCCTCTACGCACAACGAAGCCGTTCCGGTATACTGCGGCCGCGAGCTTTCAGCCATCAGCTTCCGGATCTCCTCCTATAGCTGACGGCTGATCGCTGAAGACTGACAGCTGTTCGCGAGATGCAAGAGGCCTCCGACCACCATGTCCACCCTGTCGCCGAACCGTGACGAACTCCTCGCAACGCTCCAGCCGCTCTGCGGCGACGTCGCGCCCGACATCCTGCAGGACTTCGTCAACCGGATGGATCGCGAATACTTCCGCCGCGTCGAGCCGGGGACGATCGCGCAACACGTCCGCCTGGCCGCGGCCCTGACTCCGGAACACCTCTGCGAGCTTTCCGTCGCCGAGCGGGAACGGGAGGCCTTCGATCTGACGGTCGTCGCCTACGACTACTTCGCGGAATTCGCCACGATCTGCGGTCTGCTGTCGGCCTTCGGGTTGAATATCGAAGAGGGCCGGATCTATACCTTCGCGGAAGCGACGTCGGCGCCTTCGCCGAAGGCGTCGTACGGAGGAGGGCCGCGCCAGCGGCCGAAAGGCCGGCCGGGTCTGAGCCGGAAGAAAATCGTGGACCTGTTCCGGGTGCAGCCGGTCCGCGGCGCCTCGTTCGGCCCCGAGGATCAACGCCGCCTCGCGGAGGAACTGCGCTCGGTGATCGGGCTCCTCGACGCAAGCCGGTTCGAAGAGGCCCGCCATGCGGTCAACCGGCATCTGGTCGAACAGCTCGGCAAACGGCGGGGCTCGTTCAGCGGCCTGCTCCATCCGGTGCAGATCACCTTCGACAACAGCCAGTCGCCGACCGACACGATCATGGACATCCGCTCGGACGACACCCCGGCCTTTCTCTACGCCTTCGCCAACGCCCTGGCCATGCGCAACATCTACATCGCGAAGGCCCAGATCGAACTCGACGGGGGCAAGCTGCACGACCGGTTCTACGTCCGCAACCGCTATGGCCAGAAGCTCACGGACCCGGCCGACCAGCAGCAGCTGCGCCTGACCGCCGTCCTGATCAAGCAGTTTACCCATGCGCTCACCTGGGCCCCCGACCCGACCAAGGCGCTGGAGGCCTTCGACCAGTTCCTCGACCTGATCGTGCAGGAGACGAAAGGCAAGGCCCAGCAGGAGGTCCTGGCGTTCCTGAGCGACAAGAAAACCTTCCCCCTCCTCGCGCGGCTGCTCGGGGCAAGCGACTTTCTCTGGGAGGACTTCCTGCGCCGGCAGCACGACAACATCCTCCCGCTGCTCCAGGACTACCGCGACGCCCCGCTCATCAAGCCGAGAGCCGCGCTGCGGAAGGAGCTGGACCGTCTGGTCGATCGCGCCAAGAACGACGAGGCGAAGAAGGCCGCTCTGAACCAGTTCAAGGACCGCGAGCTGTTCCGCATCGACATGAAACACATCGTCGAGCCGGGCACGAGCCTGGCCGACTTCTCCCTCGCCCTGACCGAACTGGCCGAAGTGATTCTGGAGCGGAGCCTGACGGATTGTCAGGCCAAGCTGAACAAGGAATACGGCGCGCCCCGGATGGCCAACAAGAAGCCCTGCCCCTTTGCGATCCTGGGGATCGGCAAGTTCGGCGGCCGGGAACTCGGCTATGCCTCCGATATCGAAGTCCTGTTCGTGTACGGCGGAACGGGACGTACGAGCGGCAACCAGGCCATCGACAACAGCGAATACTTCGAGCGGCTGACGCAGGAACTGCTCCAGTGGATCGAGGCCAAGCAGGAGGGCATCTTCCACCTCGACGTGCGCCTGCGTCCTCACGGCGGGAAGGGATTCCTTGCCAACCCCCTCGACGAGATCGCCAGCTACTACAGCGAGAAGGGACTGGCGGCCCCCTTCGAGCGGCAGGCCCTGATCAAGCTCCGCCACATCGCGGGCGACGCAGCGCTCGGCAAACAGGTCGAGGCCCATCGCGACCGCTACGTGTACAGCAACCAGGCCTGGGACCTGCCCACCGCCCTGGACCTCCGGCGGCAGCAGCTCAAACAGCTGGTCGAGCCCGGCACAGTCAACGTGAAGCTCAGCGCCGGCGGCCTGGTCGATATCGAGTACGCGATCCAGTACCTCCAGCTCATGCACGGCCACAGGCATGCCGTCCTCCGCACCCCGAACGCGATGCAGGCGCTGGCGGGGCTGGTGGAGTGCGGGATCGTGAGCCGGCAGGACGGCGAGAATCTGCGGAAGGCTTATCTCTTCATCCGGATGCTGATCGACGGGCTCCGCATGGTACGGGGCAACGCAAAGGATCTGGTGCTGCCGCCGGCCGGGTCGGACGAGTTTATCTTCCTGGCGAGGAGGGTGGGATATACGACGGATGATTGGCAGGCGGGGGCGAGGCATTTGCAGAGCGACATTGAGGATCATATGAAGAAGACGAGGGAGTTTTGGGAGAAGAGTTTCGGGAAGTTGTGAGATTCGGGAGGATACGGGATCGCCGGCTCCACGACGGTTGAAGCCGCATGGCGCAGGACCCCTCGGCCATGCAAACTCGGTCCGTTGCACCTTCGGTCAACGGACCTTCGAACATGCACAGCCGTCGCTGACGCGCCCGGGGTCCTGCGCCATGCAAACCGTCGAAGTCGCCGGGCGACCCGAATCCTCCTCCACTACCCCAGGGAGAGAGCCCCGAGCAAGCTTGGAGTGAACATTTTATTTTGAACCAGGAAAGGCGCCTGCCGACTGGTTGCAGCAGATCGATCAACCGCTCTTCGATCATGAAATGACGCTGCCGTGGACCTGCTGAATCGGCAACAGCCATTTGGGGAAGATGATTGGCAATCAATCATCGCTATGATACTGGAGTGCAAATCAACGATGCAGAGGCGGAGAAGGCCCAGGAAGGTCCAAGAAAAGTAGCCTAGCCCCTTTCTTGTCTCCCAGCGCACACGCTGGAGCCGAGCTAGGCCACTCAGCAGCCTCAAGTTCGCTGGGAGTTGCGGCACCTAAAAGGCACCTAGACTGCGCGCGCGACGAAAAGTACAATACCTTCGGCACCCTCCCCAGATGTCCACAGAGGACTCAAATTATGGCAAAGAAGTCAAAGGCTCTGATTCGCAAAGGTTCAAACGCCTTTTCAGATGAAGGGATAACACGAGTAACAGTTGAGGGGTATAAATCGCTCATTACCAGTCAATCGATTGATATTAAACCGATTACTGTTCTAGCTGGGGCCAACAGCTCTGGCAAGTCAAGCATACTCCAACCACTTCTTCTGCTAAAACAAACCTTGGACGCTAGCTACGATCCAGGGGCACTACTTCTTGACGGCCCAAATGTTAGATTTACTTCTGCGAGGCAGTTTCTCTCAAAGAGAAACGTTGCCGAACAAACAGACAGCTTCAAAGTAGCTATTCATGTTGGCCCAACAGCATCTCTCGAGGCCGTTTTTGGCAGAGAAGGCGAGCAACCGATTTCCATCACAAACATGACATTTGTAGAAGGTGAGGAGAAGCTAAGCATCAAGACAGACATGAGCGACAGTGAAATCAGACAATCCCTCTCCGATGAACAAAAGAGCTTCGCGGAGACGGTGGAGAAATTTGAAAAGTCTCCCGTTACTTATTTCGTCAAGCGAAACCGATGCTTTCTAGAAGTCGCTTTTCGAGTGCAAAAGGACAACCAGGACATCCTATTTATGCTTGGGCCTATCGGGAAAAACATTGATAGGCATATCAGAAGAATAATTCACCTGCCGGGCTTAAGGGGGAATCCTGAAAGAACGTACCCTGTCACAGCAGTTGGCTCTGAATTTCCAGGAACGTTTGAAAAATACGTGGCGAGCGTCATAGCGCAGTGGCAAAACAGTAACGAGGATACACTTCGCGATCTGAACAAAGACTTAACTGAGCTTGGACTAACATGGAAAGTCTTGGCTAAACGAGTTAATGAGACTCAAGTTGCTCTAGAAGTTGGACGCATTCAACACGAAACAGAAAGAGGCACTCACGACCTAGTTAGCATCGCGGATGTAGGATTTGGTGTATCACAGGTCTTGCCAGTCATTGTAGCTTTGCATGCAGCACGCCCATCTCAGATTGTCTTTCTCGAACAACCTGAAATCCACCTCCACCCCAAAGCTCAACACGCGATGGCTAAGGTAATCGCTCGTGCCGCCAAGAGAGGTGTGCGCGTAGTAATTGAAACGCACAGCGCGCTAACCCTGCTTGGGCTTCAGACCATGGTAGCAACCGGAGAGGTTCAACCAGAGATAGTCGCACTACATTGGTTTAAACGAGCTCCGGATGGTTCAAGCACGGTAACCACTGCCTCAGAGATAGGGGTCAGGTCTTGC
>DIHJ01000026.1:2173-7207 GCA_002420105.1 Nitrospira sp. UBA5699 | reverse complement strand
TCCTGGTCCTGGTGGAGGAGGCGCGGCCAGGCGGCGACGGCCACTTGATGCACCCCCCGGCGCATCCCACAATTGTTTTGCGGATGCAACCGGGGGTTGATCGCTATGTAACAGTGCTGGAGCAAACTATGGCCTCTTTGAGGCAGAACCGTTCGAACTACGCACGTGGTCGTTCATGACAACCGATCGCTTTCTCTCCCGGCATCGTGTCCGTCTCGGTGCGGCACTGCTGCTCGTCATGGCGCAGACGGTTTCCGCCGCCTCCGCTGCCGATCTCTTGAACGAACCGCTCCTCATGGAGCGGTTCGGAGCGGGTATGGCGCTCGGCAAACGCGCGAACAGCAACGGATGGGAATTGCGCGGCGCGCGTCTAGTCCCAAGCGGACGGTGGGGACGGTCTCTTCAATTGGAGGCGGGAACCTCCGCCGAACTGACACCTGCGCAGGCAGTTCGAGCAGAAGGCGGGACGATCTCTCTCTGGATCTACCCGCTTTGGAAGGAAGGGGAGGCACGCTCCCATACCTTCGTGTCAATGGCCTGGAACGACGCGAAACACAGCTATCTGGCCCTCTCGCAAGGCTGGTGGGAACCAGACGGCGCCGGGCGGTTCTACTTTATTGTAAGCAACCAGGAATCGATGCATTGTTCGGTCCCGCGGCGGCTCCCGTCCGCCGTCTGGACGATGGTGACGGCCGTTTGGAAGAGCGGTCCTCAGGGATACTGCGCGCTCTTCTTCAACGGTCAGTCGATCGCCGAATTCTCCCAGCCATTCGACGGTCGCTACGAGAATAGAGGACCGCTCCTCTTCGGGAGCGATGCCGCCACGACCCAAGCGCGCGGTCGGGCGGCGGATGCCCTCGTCGATGAGGTCAGTCTCTATACGGAGGCGCTGTCGGACCGCGACGTGCAGCGGTTGTACTGGATGCAAGAGAAAGATCCGCAAGCGGCGGCGCGGAAGTGGGACTGGCTCGAACGGGGCCTCGCGTTGCCGCAACGGTCCGCGTACTCGGCAACCGGCGTCCGCATGGAAAGCCGCGTGATCTTCGACGAAGACTTGCGTTGGGCCACGTCCCGCGAGGAAACCGACCGCATTCTGGCCCGGGTCAAGGCGGCGGGATTCAACGTCTATGTTCCCTGCGTCTGGCACGGCAACGGAACGTATTATCCCTCGGCCATCGCCGAAGCCGATCCGGCAGTGGCCTCCCGGATCGCATCCGAGGATCCTTTGGCCTATCTGATCGAGCGGGCTCATGCGCTGGGCATCGAAATCCATCCCTGGTTCACCGTGGTCCGCCGGGAAAATGAGCGCCGTCAAAACTTCTACGATGCCGGGACACCCGACGGCGCCTACGACATCCATCGGCCGGAATTTCGGCGATACATCGTGGATCTCATGGCCGACGTGGTGCAACGCTATGACGTGGACGGGATCAATCTCGACTACATTCGCGCGATGGGCATTTGCACTTCGCCGAGCTGCCGCCAAGACTATGAGCAAGCGAGCGGCTCGCGGTTCTGGGCGGACTATGCCTTGCGGGTGGTCGTGGGCTCGGCCAGGGCAAGGCTTGAGCGGTGGCAGGACGCCGCCGTTCGCGACATCGTAGAAGGTTTCGCCCGTCGCGCAAAAAGGTTGAAGCCGCATGTCGTGATCAGCGTGGACGGTCACCCGTATCCGAGCGGGAAGCCCCGCCCGCTCGACGGGCGGCATGAAACCCGATGGTTGAACGAGGGATTGATCGACATCGTGTTCGTGATGGATTACGGGGAGGTCATCGACGACGACAACCATGAGGCCGTCCGACGCGAACTCCGGAATCCGGACCGCCTCGTCGTCATCTTCGGCAACTACGACCGGCTGAACCGGAGGGAACCCGTGGTCCCCCGCCGCGGGAAACTCATCGCCAAATACGCGGCCTATGCGCAGCGCAAGTGGCCCTCACGCGCCGTCGCTTTTTATCTCTACTGGCAGATGAATGACGAGCAGGTTTCGGCGCTTCGGAACGGTCCCTTTCGTGAGCCGGCGGTACCGAGTTGGCGTCCCCCGGATTCCGTTCGAACGTTCGGGTTGTCTCGAACGACAGCGAGGCCGGCCGGATGAACAGCATGGTGCTTGTCAATATCGCCCTGATGCTGAGCGCGGGACTTCTGGCCCTGTTATTCTCCCGCGGCGCAGCCGTCCTGCTCTTGTTGTTGCCGGCGTCGCAGGCGCTGGGGCTGGTGCGTCCGGCGTCGATCGCCGCAAAAGGGATCGTAGACGTGCACCTGCTGCTTGCGCTGTCCATCCTCGGACTCATACTGGCCTCGGTCGGTCGACTTCACGAATTGAGGAATGCGCGCTTCCTCGTTCCAGCCCTGTTATGGATCGGCTTTTGGCTCTACGGTGTGGTCTATCCGTTGCGGAACGAAAGCTCCACGCTCTTTTATGCCCTGAAGGCCTCAAAGGAATTCGTCACCCTCTTCTCCTATTTTGCGATCGCGCTCTTCCTGCGGACGGAGCGGGACGTTCAATGGGGTTGGCGTTTCCTTCTTGGACTCGGGCTGTACTATTCCCTGGTCGAAATGGCCGCGCAGGTCATGGGAGAAGGATTCCTCAGGCGTCTCACCTTTGACTATCAGCAGGAGGGCGTGAGGTTCTGGAAGGTCTTCGTTTCGTTTTGGCCGGTTATTCTTATCGCGTTCATGCACGCGTTCTTCGAGCTGGTTCTGCGTGTGAACCGCTCCTATTTCTCGTTGCTGGTGAGCGGCTTCGGCCTCCTGCTCACGTTTTTCCGCTCCTATCTGCTTGGAACCGCCGGCGCCATCCCTCTGGTGTTGTTGCTGGCCCGCCGGAAAGTGCGCAGCATCGCCTCGGGAGTTCTCTCCTTCGGGTTCGTATTGGGTACGGCGGTCGTCGTGATGGCGCTGGTGGCGGGCGGCAGGGTTGCGACTCCCGGCGGCGTCTTGGACCACTTTGTTCTCTCGGGGATTCGCGAGTTGCAGACGCAGAAGGGCGGCTCGATCGAAGGCCGCGAGGTGTTTGCTCAAGGACGGCGCGACATTCTGGAGCGGAGTCCCTATACGGGCTACGGGTTCATCGACAAGGACTCGAAAGCGGGGCGCCGATTCCAGGAACATATGACGGGAGACATGCTGGGTTTCATCGACAAGGGAGACGTCGATACGGCATTGAAATTCGGTCTCATCGGTCGGGCCTTCCTGTACGCCGCCTTCGGCTATCTTGCCTGGGCGCTGATTCAACTGGCGAAACAACGGCTCCGACCGACGCTCGACGTGCGCTGTCTCGCCGTGGCCGCCACCGTCGCCGTGTATCTCGTAGTGCAGCCGTTCCATGCGCCGCTGACATACAGCTTCGGCCTGCTTCCGCTGGGAATCGCGCTGGGCTTGATCGAACGGGAGCTGGCGCTTGCCCTTCATAACCGTGCCGTCGATCCCGCGCCGGTCGAATCGACGGAACCGATGCGGGAATTTGCAGAAACCCCAGAGAAAAGGATCTTGTCGTGGTCCGGATGCTCCATATTGTCGAGACCTTGACTCCCTATGGTGGTGTGCCGGTGAAATTGCTTCGCCTCGCGGAGCGGCTGGATCCGGACCAGGGCAGTCTGGTATTCGCGGTCTTTCGACCGGCCCCCCTCGACGAAGCGATGGAAAAAGCGGGAGCGAAGGTGCTTCAGATCGGATCGACGGATCCGCTTCGCGTGGTCAAGAGGCTCGACCGGGCGATACAGAAAGAGGCGCCGACCGTGGTCTGTTCACATCATACGCGGGGCCTGCTGACCGGGTACGTGGCGGCCAAACGGCGGGGAATTCCATTGGTTCACCACGAGCACAGCAGCGCGAATTATCGACAGGGCGTGGGAAGGTTGGCGGCGCGGGTCCTTCTGCCGAAGACCGCTCGGATCATCTGCAATTCACTCTATACCCAGCGTTCCATTGCGGCGGCCTATCCGGGAGCCGCGCCGAAACTCTGCCACGTCCATGATCCGGTCGAAGCACGGACGAGCGTGTTCGATCGTCCGGCGGTACGGCAGGCTCTGGGGTTCGGCGAGACCGACGTGGTGGTCGGCCATGTCGGCGGGCTCATCCGGCAGCGGGACCATGTCACGTTGATCCGGGCGGTGGCGTTGCTCCGGCAAAGCTGGCCGCAGGCGAAGTTGCTGCTCGTCGGTGACGGCCCCGAACGCCGCCGCCTCGAGAGCATAGTCGACGAGTCGGGGCTGGCCGAGCACGCGCGCTTCACCGGTTACCGGGATGCGGGCGAGGTGCTCGGCGCAATGGACATCTACGTCAATCCATGCGTCGATGAGGGCTTCGGCATCGCCGTCGTGGAAGCGATGTTTGCGGGTCTACCCGTTGTGATCGCGAATGCCGGGTCCCACCCGGAACTGATTGCGGATGGACTAAGCGGATTCCTGTATCGGGCAGGGGACCCGGACGCCTTGGCCGCGCGGTTGCTGTGGTTGGTCCACAACCCGGACGATGCGAAGCGGATGGGGACGCAGGCGCGCCTCCATGCCGGCCGGCATTTTACGTCCGGACGATTCGTGTCCGGATATTTGGCAGCGCTGCAGCCGGCGCTGAACTCTTCAGCGGTATAGCCCGATGAACCTCCAGACGCTGCAACAGAAGTTGTTTCAAGGCTCATTGGCCAGCTATGCCAGAATTGCATTCGCAGCGCCGGTTTATCTCATCCTGACGCCGTTAGTGTTGCGCACGCTCGGTCCGGAGTTGTTTGGAATCTGGTCGTTCAGCACCATCATCGTCAGCCTCATGAACCTGACCGACTTCGGCCTCAAGAACAGCCTTATTTATCATGTGGCGAAGCACGCGGACGGGACGAGCGAAGTACGCCGATACTTCTCGATGACCATGTGGATGTACGTCGCCTTCGCCTCACTGGCCTTGCTCGCGACGGCCCTGTGGGGCGAGGAGGCGATGTGCGCGCTGTTAAACGTGCCGGATCGCTATCGTGGCGAGGCGGTGTTCGTGCTGTGGGTCACGGTAGCCGGTTTCGTGTGGCGGCTGCTCGCAACCCTC
>DIHJ01000026.1:0-2112 GCA_002420105.1 Nitrospira sp. UBA5699 | reverse complement strand
AACCCCCTATCAGGCCGTTGTCGAAGGCTACCAGGAACTGGCGTCGTCACAGATGATCTCGCTTTCCTGGCTCCTGGTGTATTTCGTCTGCAACCTAGGCGCGCTGGCAATCAGCCCGACGATTTATGGATTGTGTCTCGCCGGGCTTGCCGGCAATGTGTTCACCTTTCTCGCCTACTTCTTCACGGTCAGACGTCGCTTCCCGCAGATCACGTTCGGAACGGAGGGCATCGACGGGATGCGCCTTCGGCGGATGTTCGGGTTCGGGTTCGGAATCCAGGTGGCTGCAATCTGCATCGCCCTGCGTGAACCGCTGTACAAGGTGTTGATCGCCCGTTCTTTCGATCTCACCGCTGTCGCCGCCTTCGATGTCACCTTCAAACTCTGCACGCAACTGATGTCGGTGATCACCACTCCGCTGCTCGGCGTCTTCGGCGCCGCCGCGCTGTTGGCGGCGCGACGAGACGATCTTACGATCGTCCTGCGTCCTCTGGTCGGCCTCACGCTTGGTCTGCTCCTGCCGTCAGCGCTGGCCGTCGTGTCGTTCGCACGGTCGCTGCTCGAGATCTGGCTGGGATCGGAAGAACTCGCAGCGGGCGCGCTGCTTCCCGTCATGTGTGTGGCGTTCGCCGTCTATTACTCGACGGAGGCGCTCTATCGGACGATCGAGGGTACGGGGCTCTCCCTCTACAGCGCCATGATACAGGCGGCGGTCTTGACGCTTCAGCTGGTGAGCTTCTGGCTGCTTCCCGCTCACGATGTGTCCGCTGCCGCCTGGTCCCTCATGGCGGGGTACGCCCTCTTCTCGCTCTCCAATTTATGGATGTTCCGGGTCCGCTTTTCCGGCAGGCGGATGTTTTCTGTTCTCCAGTGGGCGGCACTGGCAGCGCCGTCCGGACTCTATGGCGCGAGCCTGGCGTTGATCCCAGCCGATCTGCGCCTCGTCACATTCGGGGTCTACCTGCTGCTGCATCTCTGGCTGCTGGTCGTGACGAAGATCGTCGATCTTCGGGTCCTTTGGGGACAACTGGTCAACAGACGATCCGCCGCGCGACCAGCGCTGTCGATGGCGGGCGGAGGGGCCGAATGAAACTCGCCGTGGTGACCAACATCCTGGCGCCCTATCGCGTCCCGCTGTTCGAAGCCATGTCCCGGCGCGTGGAAGACTTCACCGTGTTTCTCATGGCGAAAGGCGAAGAGAACCGCCAGTGGAACATCGGGCCCGTTGCCTTCAAAACTCAAGTCCTGCCGGGCCTTCACTTCAAGCCGCCGTCGGCGGAAGTCTCGCTGCATTGGAACTATGGCGTCGTGTCCGCGCTGCGAAGGGCGAATCCGGATGTGGTGATGAGCGGAGGGTTCGCTCCCGCCAATATCGAAGCCTATCTGTACTGCAAGCTCTTTCGGAAGGCCTACGTCGGATGGGGTGAATTCACGTTGCGCGACAACGCGCGATCCTCGGCTCTGCGCCGCATGCAGCGGCGATGGATGACGAAAGGATCTGCGGGTTCGATCGCATCCTCAACCGAAGCGCGCGACGCGTTTCTGCACTACGGAGCTGCAAGTAGATCAGTGATGACGTCCCTCATGCCGCTCAACGTCGAGCGGTTCAATCGTGAGGCCAGGATGTTTCGTGGGACCGGTGCCTATGAGGAGCTGCGCGCGCGCTATTCCCGGCCGATCATCATGTCGGTGGGGCGGCTGAGCGACCGGAAAGGTTGCCGGGATTTGTTCGCAATCTACGAACGGGTGGCGGTTCAACGGCCCGATGCCTCCTTGCTCCTCGTGGGAGAAGGCCCGGACCGGTTGAAGTACGAAGAGCTCGTTCGTGAAAGGGGATGGCGCCACGTGCATTTCCCCGGCTTCGTCAGCCAGGAGCTGTTGCCACAGTACCTGGCCCTCGCGGATGTGTTTGTCTTCCCGACTCTTGCCGATACCTACGGGGCGGTCCTGGCCGAGGCGATGGCGGCGGAGGTTCCCGTGGTGTCATCCATCTTTGCGGCGGCGACGGCGGATCTGGTGGTGGACGGCGTCAACGGCTATTCGATGATCCCCACCGTGCATGCTTCCGCGGCGGACCGGATTCTGGACATTCTCGAACGTTCTCCCGGCGAG
>DIHJ01000005.1:15378-19938 GCA_002420105.1 Nitrospira sp. UBA5699 | reverse complement strand
GATTGCAGCAGAAGCGCTCGTGAATAATGCGGCTTAGGGTGCGTTGCCGGACGGGGACATCGCTCCGGTCCGTCAAGGCGGCGGATCCTGGTCCGCACGGTTTCTTGCGCCGTTGTTCTTCGGGCGCGCGCCGTCCGTTTTCGGCTGGCCTTTCGCGGAAGGCTGCGCACGAGGCCGGCGCACGACGACCCGTTTCAGTTTGGGACGGGCGGTGTCACCCTCGGCGCCGAGATCTTCCAGCAGCGCCCGCAACGGTTCCGCGACCGACCAGGCCTGCGCGAAACAGCCGCGCGGCCGATGAGGCGCCGCCCCGTCGAAGATTTCCGACACCTGGCCGAGGCAGGCCTCTCGCAGGTGCGCATCCAGGCCCGCGAGGAATCCGCGCGCCCTGGTCTTCGCCGCCGCGGTTTTTCCGAACACCTTGATCCAGGCCGTCACGAGGGGACCCAACAGGAACGGCCAGACCGTGCCCTGATGGTAGGCCTCGTCCCGCTCCCGCACGCCGCCCTCATAGCGCGGGCGGAAACGGGGGTCGTCCGGCGACAGGGTCCGCAGGCCGACGGGCGTCAGCAGGTGCGCCTCGATCACGCGGAGCATCCGCTGCGCGCGCTCGCGCGGGACCAGTCCGTCGACCAGCGACAGGGCATAGAGTTGGTTGGGGCGGAGCGAGGCATCGTCCCCCTCCGGTCCATCGACGACGTCGTAGAGATGCCCGCCTGCTTCGTACCAGAACCGCTTCTGGAAGGATGCCGCGGCCCGCTCCCGGTCGGCCCGGCAGCGCTCCGCATAGGCCGGCTCGCCGAACCGTCCGCCGAGCCGTTCGCCGGCGTCCAGCGCACGGATCCACAGCGCCTGAATCTCCACCGGTTTGCCGTGCCGCGGGGTGACGACCCGGTCGTCTACTTTCGCATCCATCCAGGTCAGTTGCGCGCCGGGTACGCCGCCGGTGATCAGGCCGTCGCGGTCCATCCTGATGCCGTAGCGGGTCCCGCACCGGTAGCCGTCGAGAATCCGTTTCACGGCCGGCCAGGCTCCGTCGCGCACGCGGGCCTCGTCCCGTGAGGCCTCGAGATAGCGATCGACCGCATGGACGAACCAGAGGGAGGCGTCGATCGTGTTGTACTCCGGTCGCTCGCCGGTATCCGGAAAACGGTTCGGCACCATGCCTTCCGAGACGTGAGCCGCGAAGGACGCGATGACTTGCCAGGCCGTACCGAGTCGACCGGTCACAAGGCAGAGGCCCGGCAGCGAGATGAACGTATCCCGGCCCCAATCGGTGAACCAGGGGTAACCGGCGATTACCGTCTGTCCGGTCCCCCGTCCGGCCACATACGCGTCGGCAGCAAGCCGGAGTTTGCCGGCCAACGATTCGGCGGCCGGCCCGGGCCGCTTGAGCCGTCCGCGTCGCGCCTGTTCCTGCTCGGTGAGGGCGGCAACGTCGAGTGTCTCGACCGGCTCGCTGGTGAAGGCCAGCGTCCGGGCCGATCCGGAGGAGAGATCGAACCGGAACTCTCCCGGCGACCACCAGTCCTCCGCGTCGTCGAGCCCCCGCTCCCGTTCCCGGGGAAATTGCACCTGCCGGTACCAATCCGGTGCATGGCGATACGATCCTGAATGAAAGGCCCGCACGGACGGCACGCCGGGATAGAGCTGCCAGGTGACGCGCCCCTCTTCGATCGCGGCTTCTCGGGAGAGGCTCCCGTTCTCGTGGTGGGTCGCATGATAGTCGCGTCCGGTCAGCTTGGGTCTCACGCGGAGCAGGGCTTGTTGGTGCTTCTTTCCGAGCAACGTCCAGCGAACGACGACGAGATCGCGGTCCCGGACCATGAAGTGTTCGCGCCGGACCCCGACCCCGCCGCAGTCGAACGTCCAGGTGGGCCAGGGATCGGTTGAAAACTCCGTGCAATGTTCAAAGCCGGCCGGGTGGATCGCTCCCGGGTAGAGGTTGGCGGAGAGCGGATAGGACCGGCCGTCGAGATCGAGCCATTCCTCGAGGTGGTTGACCAGCACGAACCGCTCGCCCGGCGGTCTACGGGCGGTCAGCAGGAGCGCGTGGTAGCGACGGGTGTTCGCGCCGGCCACCGTGCCGGAGGCGAACCCGCCCCGTCCGTTGGTGTCGAGCCATTCGAGGCTCAAGGCCCGCTCGAGGTTCCTGCAGTCCTGGGTGCCGACCTTCATTACAGACTCACAGCCTTCAGCTTCGGAACGAACATTTCCGCTTTCCCTGCTGTCCTGATCGCTGACAGCTCAAGGCCGACGAATTCCTCACTCTCCGGATTGCTGGATCAACTTCGCCACCAACCCCGTCCAGCCGGTCTGGTGACTGGCGCCGACGCCGGCGCCGTTGTCTCCGTGGAAGTATTCGTAGAAGAGCAGGTGGTCCCGCCAGTGCGGATCGCGTTGGAACCGGTCGGCGCCGCCGAACACCGGCCGTCTTCCGTCGGGATTGCGGAGGAAAATATGTGTCAGCCGCCGCGAGAGTTCTCCCGCCACCTGCCACAGGTCGGCCTGGCGGCCGGATCCCGTCGGGTACTCGACCCGGTACTGGTCGCCGAGGAAGTAGTGGAACTTCTGAAGCGATTCGATCAGGAGGTAGTTGACGGGGAACCAGACCGGCCCCCGCCAGTTCGAGTTGCCGCCGAACAGACCGGTGCCGGATTCCGCCGGCTCGTAGCCCACGCGATGCTCCCGGCCCATGATCGACAGGACGTAGGGATGGTCCTTATGGTGGCGCGAGAGGGCGCGAATCCCGTAGGGGGAGAGGAACTCCTTCTCGTCGAGCATGTAACGGAGGACGGAGCGCAGCCGGTCGCGATTGACGAGGGAGAGAAACCGGCGCACGCCGCCGTCGTGGGACTGCGTCTCGACATGCTGGGCGAAGTCCTGGCGGTTCTCGATGAACCATTGCATGCGGTGTTTGAAGCGGGGGAGGCTGTCCACCAGATCGGAATCGAGCGTCTCCACCGCAAAGAGGGGAATCAGGCCCACCATCGAACGGACCTTCATGTGGAGGGTCTTCCCGTCGGGGAGGTGCAGCACGTCGTAGAAGAACCCGTCCTCCCGGTCCCACAATTCGATCTTCTCCCCGCCGATGTTGTTCATGGCCCGGCAGATGTAGACGAAATGCTCGAAGAATTTGCTGGCCACGTCTTCGTACGCGCGGTTGTCCCTGGCGAGTTCGAGCGCGATCGCCAGCATGTTGAGACAGTACATGCCCATCCAGCTGGTCGCGTCCGACTGCTCGATGTGACCGCCGGTCGGAAGGGGCGCGCTGCGGTCGAAGACGCCGATGTTGTCGAGCCCCAGAAATCCGCCCTGGAAAATGTTCTTCCCCTCGGCGTCCTTCCGGTTGACCCACCAGGTGAAATTCAGCAACAGCTTGTGAAACACGCGTTCGAGGAACCGGCGGTCTCCGATGCCCTTGCGCTTTTTCTCGATCTTGTACACGCGCCAGGCGGCCCAGGCGTGTACGGGGGGATTCACGTCTCCGAAAGCCCATTCGTAGGCGGGAATCTGGCCGTTGGGGTGCATATACCATTCGCGCAGCATCAGGACGAGCTGATCCTTGGCGAAGGTGGGATCGACCAGCGCGAGCGGAATGCAGTGGAACGCCAGGTCCCAGGCCGCGTACCAGGGATATTCCCATTTGTCCGGCATCGAAATGACGTCGGCGTTGTACAGATGCGTCCAGTCGGCGTTCCGGCCGCGCAGCCGTTCCCGGGGCGGTTCCGGCATGCCCGGGTCGCCCTTAAGCCACCGGCTCACGTCGTAATGGTAGAACTGTTTGCTCCAGAGCAGGCCCGCGAACGCCTGGCGCTGCACGCGCCGGGCATCGTCCGACAGACCGGCCGGCGCCAGTTGGTCATAGAACTCATCGGCTTCGCGGATGCGCGCGTCGAAGACGGCATCGAACTCCTGCCGGCCGAATCCGGGCCCCCGTTCCTCGTTCGTGAACCGCAGCCTGACGGTCGCCGTCGCGCCGGGTGCGAGGGTCAGAACATAGTGAGCCGCCGCTTTGGTGCCGAGGCGGTCGGGATTGACCGCGTCCTTGTCGCCCTGGACGACATAATCGTGGAAACTGTCCTTCACGTAGCGCGCGCCTTGCGAATCTCCATAGAGGCGGCGCGTGTTGGTGTCGTTTTCCGTAAACAACAAGGTCGGCCGGTTCTCGCACAGCAGCCGCCGGAGTCCGTAGTAATCATGAACGGTCTCGATCACGCTGGCCTGCTCGAGCGGCTCCCCTTGTCTGAATCTCGGGCGTCGAATGTCGGAACCCCAGGCCCAGGTGTTGCGGTACCACAGGGTCGGCAAGAGCGTGAGCTCCGCCGGTTCGGGGCCGCGATTCACCGCCTGGATGCGGATGCAGATGTCTTCGGGCGTCGCCTTCGCGTATTCGACAGTGACGTCGAAGTAACGGTTGTCCTCGAAGAGGCCGCTTTCGAGAAGTTCGAATTCCGGATCCCGGCGCCCCCGGCGGCGGTTGGCCTCGACCAGCCCCGCATAGGGGAAAGCCGCCTGCGGGTACTTGTAGAGATATTTCATGTACGAATGCGTCGGCGT
>DIHJ01000005.1:9729-15303 GCA_002420105.1 Nitrospira sp. UBA5699 | reverse complement strand
TTGACGTCCTCGCCGTGATTGCCCTCGTTGCCGGTCAGGCCGAAGGCGCGCTCTTTCAGGATGGGATCGCGTCCGTTCCAGAGAGCCAGAGCAAAACAGATGTATTGGTGGCGGTCGCAGATGCCGGCGAGGCCGTCTTCGTTCCAGCGGTACGCGCGGGATCGCGCATGGTCGTGGGGGAAGTCTTCCCAGGCTGTGCCGTAGCGGCTGTAGTCCTCGCGCACGGTGCCCCAGGCCCGCTCGCTCAGATAGGGCCCCCAGCGTTTCCAATGCCGGTCGCGGCGCGCGTCCTCGTCGAGACGCTGCTGTTCCGCCGGAAGCGGGGAGGGGGGCGCGGGAGCGGGGTGACGGGGGTCGGCCATGCGACTCCTTCAGGGTGAATGTGAGATCCCGGAGCGAGAGTCGGCTGCGTGCGGACAATCTTACGCTTTCGGCAGCCTAGTACTCCGCTCCGGTCGTCGTCAAGCGGAGCCGGTAGACCGCGTCGCCGCCGGTGATGAAGAGGGTCCGGCCGTCTTCGCCCCACGCGACGTTGGACGTCGGCCGGCCGGTTTCGATCGTCCCGAGCAGCGTACCGTCCGGCGCGATCACGGTGAGTCCGCCGGGTCGCGCTCCGAAGAGGTTCCCCTGCCTGTCGACTTTGAATCCGTCCGGTCCGAAGAAGGGATCCTTTCGCCAGCGGGCGGCGTCGAAGAAGACGCGGCCATGCGTGACCGTGCCGTCCGGGTTCACGTCGTAAGCCAGCCAGGCGGGCCGTTTCGGGTCGACATCGGAGACATAGAGAGTCTTCTCATCCGGTGAAAAGGCGATTCCGTTTGGGGCCCCGATGTCGGCGATCAGCCTGGTGACCGTGCCGTCCGTGGCGACACGGTAGACGCCTTGGACCGGCGCCTTCTCCGGATCCTCGAACAGGCGGGGAAGTCCGAACGGCGGATCGGTGAAGTACAGATCGCCGTTCGATTTAAACACGAGATCATTCGGGCTGTTGATACGATGGCCGTCGTACCGGTCCGCGACCGTGGTGACGGTTCCGTCCGCTTCCAGGCGTCCGATCTGCCGGTCCCCGTGTCGACAGAAGACGAGCCGGCCGGTTGCATCGAACGTCAGCCCGTTCGAACCCGGCTCCTTACCGTCGAACGGCACGGCGCCGCTGTAGCCGCTGTTCTTGAGGAAGAGGCTGATCCCATCGACCGCCGTCCATTTATAAACCGCGTTGGCGGGGATGTCGGAGAACAGCAGGTAGCTCTCCTGCTTGTTCCACACCGGTCCTTCGACCCAGGTAAACCCATCGGCGATTTTTTCGAGCGTGGCTTCGGGTGGGACGAGCGGGTTGAACCGCGGGTCGAGCCTTACGATCTTCGTTTCGATCATCTCGCCGGCGTAACTCGATCCGGACGGCGGGAGCAGCCAAATGACAAGAGCAACAACACGAAGGACGTTCATAGCGGACCCCTCCCTGACCGGTAGTCAGGGAGGGGGGCTGGGCCTTACAGCCCGGCGGAGGGCAATGTCACTTGGGAAAGGATTTCGGCGCGGTCACGTGCTGCCACCCTTCGCCGTTGAGCGAACGGAGCAGCGCGACGACGTCCTGCTTTTCCTGCTCGGTGAGCTCGAGCGGGATGATGGTGTTGTCCTGGTGCGGGTTCTTGATGCCGCCCTGATTGTAGAACTCGACGACTTCCTCCAACGTCTTGAACCGCCCGTCGTGCATATAGGGAGCGGTGCGGGCGATCTCCCGCAGGGTCGGGGTCTTGAAGGCGCCGATGTCTTCCGCGTTCTTCGTCACCATGTACCGCCCCAGGTCGACCTTGTTGTTGTCCCACCCGATGCCCAGGTTGTGGAACTTCTCGTCGGTGAAGTTGAAGCCGGAGTGGCAGCGGGTGCAGCGGGCTTTTCCGCGGAACAACTCGAGCCCGCGCCTGGCGGATTCGCTCAGGGCTTTCTCATCCCCGCCCGTGTCGAACTTGTCGACCGGGCTGTTGCCCGAGAGGATGGTGCGCTGAAAGCTGGCGATCGCCCTGCCGACATCCTCGATCACGATCTCGCGGCCGAACACCTGCATGAAGAGCTTCCGGTAGCCCGGGATCTTCTTCATCTTCGCCACCATTTCCTCATGGTTGACGAAGCCGTGCTCGACCGGGTTGACGAAGGGTCCGATTGACTGGTCCTCCAGGGTGTCGGCCCGTCCGTCCCAGAACTGGCCCTTACTGTACACCCGGTTGATGGAAGCCGGCGCGCTCCGATCGCCTTTAAGGTTGTTGATGCCTGTGGAGACCCGTTTTCCGTCGGTGAAGCCTTTCTCCGGCAGGTGACAGCTGGCGCAGGCGATAGTGTTGTTCCTGGACAACCGTCTGTCGAAGAACAGGAGACGGCCCAACTCGACTTTCTGAGCGGTCAAGGGATTGTCCGCAGGCACGAAGGTATTCGGATCCTCCAACCCCTGCAGTTGCGGAAGCCGGTAGGCCGTTCCCCCCGGAGCGTTCTCGCCAAACACCGCGCCGAGCGGCAGGGCCATGCCTGTCCCGGCCAACAGCGCTATCCCGCCTATGAGTCTCCATCGCCGATTGCTCCCCTTCATCATCCACCTCCTTTTCTGTCACCACGCCGAACCGCGCCATGCTCTTATCGCGAACACGGCGATTCTGCAAGCAGCCATGACTGTTCAACGGAACCGGAACGTCGAGCCGGGCTCCGCGCCGCCCTCCATCGCCGTCCTGTTGCCCTCTCTGCTCCGTACCGGTGCGGGCGGCTGAAAGCGGAGGGTCGTGCCAGCCTCCAGGGCGCCTCCCGTACGGGACTCCGGCTGGCTGCCGACGAACCGCATCGTCGATCCGTCCGTGGCCGGCCCGGATTGCCCGATCGGCATCATCTGGCAGGCGCCGAGGGTGCCGGCCAGGGCGACCACGACCGTTGTGTTGATGAACGTAGACTGTTTCATGTTGACCTCCTTCTCCTTCCGCCTCTTCGACTATTCCGCCGGTCTGTACGTTCCGGCGGTAGAGCGGCTTGTTTTCAAGATAGCGCCTGGGTCTCGCATTAGTCCAATTGATTGTGTATGAACAGGAGATTTATATTACTTATGGATTGATCGATGGGGAGGGCGGCATGACGTTGACGGAGTTGCGGTACATCGTGGCGGTCGCGCAGGAGCGGCATTTCGGCCGCGCGTCGGAGCGCTGCCGCATTACGCAGCCGGCGCTGAGTCTGGCGATCCAGAAGCTGGAGGAGGAACTGGGGACCCATATTTTCGAGCGGCGCAAGAACCAAATCGCGCTGACGCCGCTGGGAGAACAGATCGTCCACCAGGCCCAACGGGTGCTGGAGGAGGCGGACCAGATCAAAGTGATCGCCGCGCAGGGCAAGAATCAACTGGCGGGGGTCCTCCGTTTCGGCGTGATCGCGACGGTGGGGCCCTACCTGCTGCCCGATCTTGTGCCGCTGTTGAGCAGGCGGGCTCCGGAGATGCCGCTGGAAATCGAGGAGAATCTAACGGCGAATCTCGTGTCCATGTTGAAAAACGGGAAGCTGGACGTGATCATGATGGCCCTGCCGCTGGAGGAGCCGGGTCTGGTGACCAGGGCTCTCTACGACGAACCCTTCAAGGCGCTGGTGCCGGTCGGGCACCCGTGGCAGAAGAAGAAAGTCATCGATTCGCGTCTGTTGGCAGGGCAGAAGGTGCTCCTGCCCCATGCGGGCCATTGCTTCCGCCAACAGGTTTTGGATTCCTGTCCCGAACTCAGCCGGTCCGACGCCGAAGGCTGGCAGGGCAATTCGCTGGAGACCATCCGGCAGATGGTCGCCTCGGGCCTCGGCATCACCGTGTTGCCTTGCAGCGCCCTGACGCCGAAGTACCGGAACAAGCGGCTCGCCACGGTCGAACTGGCGAAGCCCGTTCCGGGACGGCGGATCGCCCTGGGCTGGCGGCGCGGATTCACGAGGCCGCAGGTGGTGAACGTCATTGCGGAAGCCGTGCGCGAGCTGAAGATCCCGGAGCTGAAGATGCTGGACGAGGGCAACGGGTGAACCGCGTCCACCGGACTACGGCCGGACTCCGGCAACGTTGAGCCGGAGGCGATAGAGCCCGGTCAGCGCCGTGATGTAGAGCGTTTTCCCGTCATCGTCGCCCCAGGCCATATTGTGCGGGGCTTCCGGGCCTTTGACCAGACCGAGCCGTTTGCCGGCGGGTGAGAGGATCCACAGGCCTCCCGGTCCGGTGGAGTACACGTTGCCTTTGCGATCGACTTTCAATCCGTCAAGGGCCTCGTCTCCCGGCGCGTCGGTCATGTCATGGAAGAGTTGTCCGTTGGCAAGCGTGCAATCCGGGTTCACGTCGTAACGGAGGATCACCTTTTTCTTGTCGTTCCAGTTGTTCACATACAGATGCCGCTCGTCCGGCGAGAGCGCAATGCCGTTGGGTGCGTCAAGATCGGTGCTGACGAGCTTCACCAGGCCGTCTTTCACGCAGTAGACGCCGCTGAAGGGGAGTTCCTTTCTCCGGTCGTCGAAGACGTCCGGCAAGCCGAACGGCGGATCGGTGAAGTAGAGCGTTCCGTCCGACCGGTAGACCAGATCGTTGGGGCTGTTGAGGCGCTTGCCGTCGTAACGATCGGCCAGCACGGTGATGTTCCCGCGGGGTTCCACGCGGATGACGCGGCGGTTCCCGTGTTGGTTGATCGTGAGGCGGCCCTTGCCGTCGAGCGTCAACCCGTTCGAGCCCGGCTGATGGTATTCGCCCACGTTGAAGCCGCTGTACCCGCTCTTGGTGCGGAAGACGGAGACCTGCCCTTCCGGGGACCAACGGTAGATCGTGTTGGCGTTGGGGTCGCTGAAGAGGAGGTATCCCGATGTGCCGGCGGTGGCAGGAACCCACACCGGCCCCTCGGTGAAGAGGAATCCTCCGGCGAGCCGCTCAAGCCGCGTCCCTGGCGTCACGATCTCGTCGAGCGCGGGATCGGCCTTGACGATCTCGGTCGTCACGAACGGGGCCGACCCGATCCGGCCGGCCTTGTAGAAGTCCAGGGTGGCGGACCGCACCCAAATAAAGTTGCCCGGCGGATTCGAGAGCGGACCATTGATGCCGAACACCGCAAGTTGAATCCTCTGACCCGGCTTCGCGTTTGCGGTCAGCACCACGCGGTTTGCCGCATTGAAGCCTTTGATCAATTGACCGCCCGGCTGCCCCAGCACGAGCGGCAATTTGCCATCCACCCACACTTCCGCATAGTCGTCGATCGCGATTTCGAACACGACCGTGGAGCCGGCGGGATCGAACGCGCCGATCTTCTCGGGAATGGTGACGCTGGTCCGATACCAATTGAAGCAGAGCCGGCCGGTCGAACGGCGCTCTTCCAATTGGGCGGGCGCCATCGGTTCCCACTTCGAATCATCGAAGCCGGCTGCGCCGGCGTGGACGTCGATGTCCTGCGTACGATTCGGAGGGCCGGACGGGGCGAGGTCCGAACCGGGGCTCTGATGGTCCACATCGATGACCCTGGCGTTGCTGTACCGCCACTGGCCCTTGACCAGCGAAATCCCTTCGTCTGTCGCCAGGTCGACGATTGCATCCGGCCGCAC
>DIHJ01000005.1:7106-9527 GCA_002420105.1 Nitrospira sp. UBA5699 | reverse complement strand
GGGGGTCTCTCTGTCTTCTTCCTGGCCCATCGCCTCGTACCTCTTGCCTCTAGCCCTTACCGAACCTTGACCACGTAGTAGTCGAAGGGGGCCTCGACCTCCTTAAACCAATGCGGCACGCCGTTCGGAATAATCACCACGTCACCCGGCACCAGTCTGCGCGTGTCGCCGCCGATGACGCTTGGCGCGCGGAACTCGTGCGGCGCGACCGTCTTCGCGCCGACCGGCGTCCCGCCGGTGATCAATTGAGCCGAACCCTTCAGGACGTAGACGATGTCCGTGTCATGCTCATGGATCTCGACGACCCCGGCCTTGTCGCGATGACTTGCGTGTACCATGTAGTTGCGCGCGGTATGCATCATGGTTTCAGCTTCGCCCACCAGCACCGCGCCTTTCGCAAACGCGGCGGCGACTTTCTGGCTGTCGATATAGATGACAGGGAGGGGCGTCCGACCGTTTGTCATCTCCGCCGTTTCCATGGAGTCCAGCGACCTGGCGCCGACAACGGCGAGTTCCTCGTCCTGTTGCGCGCTTGCGGCGCCGCTCACGCCGATGGCGCCGACCACCTTGCCCTCCCACTCCAGAGGAACACCGCCCTGGAGCGGGGTGAAGTTCTGGAGGTCCCCGCCCAGCGTGACCATCGAGGTGCGGCCCCCTTTGATGACGTCTTCGAAGACCTTGGTCGGCTTCTTGAAGAGGGCCGACGTCCGTGCTTTGCCGATGGCGATGTTTGCGCTGGCGGCGAAGGTCTGATCCAGGCGTTCCACAGCCAGGAGGGTTCCCCCCTCGTCTACCACGGCAATCGAGGCGCCCGGCGCATTGAGACGCTTCGCTTCGGCGACCGTCGCGGCAATCACCGTCTTCGCCCCTTCAAGGGTGAGCCCGCGTTTGTCGGAGACGGATTCAGCATGAAGAAGCATGGTCGTTCCGAGGACGGTCATTCCCGCTATGAGTGCGATGGTCCGTTTCATGTGGGCTCTCCTTTCTGTCATCAGCTGTCAGCGCCGGCGCATGATGGGGAAGCTGCGTGCCGATAGCCCCTATTTTGTGAACGATGCCGCGACCGCCGCTCCGGCCAATGCGATCTCTTCGTCTTGTTGCGGGGTTTCTCCGCTGACGCCGATGGCGCCGATCACGGTTCCTTCGACGGTGATCGGCACGCCGCCTTGCAGGGCCGCGGCGCCGTGAAGCGCCAAGGCCGAGACACGCCCGTTCTTCACCTGTTCCTCGAAGACCCTGCTGGGCCTGCGATAAATGGCCGCCGTCCTGGCTTTGTCGATTCCGACGTTGACGCTGGCCACCTGCGTGTCGTCGAGCCGCTCCAGCAGCAACAGATTGCCGCCGTCGTCGACCACCGCGATCACGACCCGTGCCCCTTCGACGTTCGCCCTGGATTCCGCCGCTGCGGCGATCTGCTTCGCGCCCTGGAGCGTGAGCGCCGTCTTTTCGATGAGTTGGGCCTGTGCTGTTCCCGCCGCGACAGCCATTGTCATCGCCACAGAAAGTATTGTTCGAACCATGACCGCTCCTCCGTGTTGGTTGGCGCGAGGCAAGGGGCAAGAGGCGATCGTTGAAGCTCCACCGCTAGTCCCTCGCCCCTTACCCGTTGCCCGGCTTTACCGGCCCATCGCCATGCCGTCGTGCCTGCCCATGGCGTTCTCCGCGTGCATCGCGGCGGCTTCTCCGGCCGCCGTCAGGATGGGCTTTGGAAAGGTGGCCTCGCCGAGCAACGCCTCCGCCCAAGAACAATAAATTTGCACCTTGGCGACATCGTGGACATAGGAGGGCAGGCTGATCGTGCGGTTCTGCTTGTCGCCTTTGATCGCCAGGCGGTTCAGCAGATACACGTGGCCTTTGCTGTCCACCACCTGCCAGTGCGGAGCCGGCGTATCGGGAATCTTGAACTCGTCCGACCAGGTCAGCGTATCGCCGCCGCCCGACCGGGCATGGCTCGCGGTGCCGCTGTTGGCCTTGATTCCCTCGAACTTCGACGTGGTATGACCGTCGGCCGCGAACCCGTTCGCCGCGGCGAACAGTCCCGCCGCCGCGATTATGGAACAGAGCCCGAGCCTGAACGAACGCATCGCACTCATGGCAAACCTCCTTAAGAAGATAGGGTGAGAACTGGACGTCGACCGGTTCAGCCTTGTGCGAAGAACCGCGTCGCCCGTTGGTCTACGGAGCGACGGAGTTCTTACAGGCCGGTCGAAGGCCGTTACGGTCGAATCGATCCGGTCAAGCGGGCGATGACGGTCGAGGCTCTGTGCGGAAAGCGGGCTGCGGGACTGCGGAAATTAGCCCGCATTATTCATGACGGTTCGTCGCGAAATCGCTGAGCCGCGTCGCGAGACCGGCGCGCGGAGCTGAGGCCCCGAGGCGTACTCGTGCCGTACGTCGAGGGCCGAGGGGCGAGCCCGCCGG
>DIHJ01000005.1:2674-7025 GCA_002420105.1 Nitrospira sp. UBA5699 | reverse complement strand
GAAGCGCTCGTGAATAATGCGGGTTAGGAAGAGACGGCGGAGAGGCGTTCGTCCGACCGGGTGCCGCCTGCCGTGAGCGCGAGCCGCGGGCTCGGGGAGAGCAGGTAGGTACAGCGGTCGACCCGCCGGATCGTCAGGGAGCCCTTGCGGCTCAGACGGTCGATCGTTTCGAACAACCGGTTCCAGCTGTAGTGCCGGAAACACTGCTGCACATCATCGAGGCTTACGGGCGCCCGTGCCGTCACCAGGTCCAGGATTGCGGATTCCAGTTCATCGGTGTCCGTCATGCCGGCCTCCCTGAGATCGCGCGCCTCCGTTCGATCGCTCGCGCTGATTCCTGGTCGGTCGCCCCGGCGGAGTCTTACAACCGTGCGGACCCCGATCCCGCCGGTATCCTCCGAGGTCCGGCGGTGAAGCGGGAGGGGCGACCCGGCTCAAAAATGGTAGGCCAGTCCGGCGACGGCGTGGAAGGCCGAGTATTCGCCGGTGAGGCCGAAGCTGGGGTCGAGATTCGTGATGGTCGCCCGCGTGTACTTTCCCTCCAGGAAGAATCCCCATTCCTCCGTCGCGAGCACTTTGAGGCCGGTGAACAGGTTCACGCCGGGGGCGACCTGTCTGCCGTCGATCTGCCCGTTGCTGGAAAAGTAGAACGCGCCGGCGCCGACGCCCGCATAGGGTTGAAAGACCTTGCCCGGATACCGGGCGACCACGTTGAAGGCCACGGTGATCAGCCGCATCGACGATTCGGACAGTTGGAGCGAGCCGGGAATCCGCCGCTGGATCTGGCAGGTCGCGCCGAGCGTACAATTGGGCGGCGGAGAAGGCGGCGGCGGATTCGTGTCGGGGCTGAAGGGGAGGAACGTGACGTCGTGCGACGTTTGCGCCGATTGCGCCTTGATCGTCGGCTGGGTCGTGAACGCTTCCAGTTCGACGCCGAGCCAGCTCAGTCCCTCGTCCTTGAAGAAGTAGCCGGCCCTGCCTCCGAAGATGGGCGAATGCTTCAGGCTCAGGTCCGAGGTCTGGAGCGACTGCGTGACCGTTCCGAAAAACGGGGGATTCAGCGCTCCGGAGAACAGCTCCGTATCCGTGCGGCGGCCGAGTTCGTCCATCTTCACGTTCTTGAGCGAGTTCGGCGCGCTCATCCCGCCGTACCCCGCCACGTACCACTCGGCCCCGGCCTGAGGCAGGCTCCACATCAACGAACCGTACAACAGGATTCCGAACGCCCCGCCCCACTTCGAACAGCGATTCCGACGCATCGCAGCGATCATCTGTGTCTCCTGAACAATAAGTACGGCCACACAATAGTCCGGAATTCATGACGACCCCATTACGCTCAGATTAAGTTCCCGTTAATTTGAATTGCGGAATGTGCGGCGCGTCGCCGTCGTCGTGCGCGCGGAGAAAAACGGATCGGGCGGAAGGCGGTCAGCGGATCTCATACAGGAGCGTCTGTCGCTGCGCGAGACGGATCAAGTCCACGCGGACGGTCCGTTCGTTCCGGAGCTGCCGGAAGATCGACAACAGCATGCCCGGATCGCGAATCTCCACGCCGTTGATCCGCTGGACGACGTCGTTGGTCTGCAACCCCAGCCGGTCGAAGAATCCCTGCGGTACCACGTTGTAGAGGCGGAATCCGTCCAGCTTTCCGTCGGTGAGATAGGGGACCGCCTGCGCCTGCGTGAGCAGGCGGGTCGGATCGTTCATGGCGGCGGTCACTTCGCGGCGGTCTAAGACTCTGCGCGCCGGNGCTGCAGCGGATCGGACCGGGGCGGGAGCGGGAGGCACGTAACCCGGTGCGCCGGCCCGCATCTGTTGTCCGATCGTGAGGTCGAGCCATTCCTCGGACGGTCCGCTTTTGAAGAATACCCGCTCTTTTTCGATGACAGCCAACGTTCCGACGGCCGGAATCTCCGCGCCGACGCGGTAGAGCTCCTGCTTCTTTGAGGCCAGATCTTCAAGGATTGCCATCATCCCGCCGTTCTTTCCGGACACGGTTCCNNTGCGCCTGCGTGAGCAGGCGCGTGGGATCGTCGACCTGCGCGGCCAGTTCCCGCCGGTCCAGGACTCTGACCTGCGGGGTCGAGGGCGATCGATTGACGGCGGGCGGAACGGAGACGACCGCGCCGGGCGGGCCCTGCTGCGTGATCGCGAGATCCAGCCATTCCTCCTGCGTCCCTTCGCGAAAGAGCACCCGGGATTTCCGGATGTCGGCGATCGTGCCGACGGCCGGCACGGATTCGTTCAGACGGTAGAGCGTTTGATGTTTGGTCGCGACGTCTTCGAGGATGGCAAACCCGCCGGAGTCCGCGTTCATCACCGTTCCGATCAGCGCCACTTTCCCCGCCGCATTCAATGGGGGAGGCGGGGGAGTTGCCGGACTGCCGTCGGCGGTCTCGATGGTCGGATTCGCCGGCAGCGCGAAGAGATGTCCGGAGAGAATCGATTGGGCCAGCGCCCGTGGGTCCGGCGATTCGGCCGGATCGTCCGGTTGTGCGGCCGTCGCGACGAGCGCGTCGCCGGGCCTCGCGATCGAGTAGGCGACGAATGCGTTCACCGAATGGGCCAGGACGAACGCGAAGAGACTCAGATACAGCGCGAAGACGGCGCGCCGCCCCCAGGAGATTCGAATCAGCAGTTGCACCGGGCGCACGAGCAGGCCCTCACATCGTGGAGTCGAGATCATACATGAAGTCCTTCCGATGCGGACGGCGTCGCCGTGTCGGCCGGCGAAATTAACAACGCACCAATCGGTCGATAACATTCGCGTAACACGCCGCCGGTAGCTCTGTTGCAGTATCAGGACGGGATTGCGACGTCGCGATGGAGCGGCCGGCCGGGTGCCGGTTGCGGGCGTAACGAATGGGGGATGAGGGAGGTGTCCAAATGGCTGGTGGCCGGACTGCTCTGCGGGAGCCTCATGATTGAGATGACGGCCGTTTCTTCGTCGGCCCGTGAGCGCGGGCCTGTTCCGCCGCCGGCGGTGCGCGTGACGGAGGCCGCCAAGCCGGCCCCGGCGAACGGCGCGGCGGGAACTCCTCCGGCCGCCGGGGCCGCACAGCCGGAACCGGGTCCCGCGCCGGAGTCGAAACCGCAGGGAGAGACGCAGGGGTTCGCGGTCGAGCGGTACCTCGTCGAAGGCAACACGATCCTGACGCCGGAGAAGATCGATCCGATTCTCGACAAGTACAAGCGGAGCGGGCTGACCTTCAAGGATATCGAAGCGGCGAGGGCGGAACTCGAAAAGGCCTATCACGCGGCGGGTTATCCCACGGTGCTCGTGACGATTCCGGAACAGACGATCGAAAGCGGAACGGTCCGCCTGACCGTCCTGGAAGGGCGGCTCGGCGCGATCGCCGTCGTGGGGAACGAGCATTTCACGAAGCAGAACATTCTCGGGAAACTGCCGTCCGTGAAGCATGAAGCGGTCCTGTACGAACCGACGTTTCTCAAGGAGCTGAACGCCGCCAACGGCAACCCCGATCTCAAGATCGCCCCCGTGCTGAAGGCCGGCGCGGAGCCGGGGCTGGTGAATCTCGAATTGAAGGTCAAGGACCGCCTCCCGGTGCACGCGCGGGTGGAGGCCGATAACAAAGGGCCGATTACGACTCCGCGCAACCGGCTGATCGCCGAGGCGCAGCATGCCAACCTGTTCGGCGGAGACGAGATCCTGACGGTCACTACGGTGCAGACGCCGGAGGAGTGGGGGACGGTGCAGAACTACGGCGCGAGCTTCGTGCTCCCGATCATCTGGCCCAATCACCTGCTTTCCATTTACGCGTCCAAGGCGCAGAGCAAGTCGGTGCTGGCCGGGGGCTCGTTGAGCGTCGGCGGCGGGGACGTCAGTTTTGCCGGTAACGCCACGATCGCCGGGATCCGGTACATGTTCCCGCTGGCGGAAGGAGGATGGGGGACCCATCAGTTGTCGGTCGGCGTCGACTACAAGCGTCTTGAACGGACGGAGGGGACGTTTCCGGAACCGCTCGGGACCCTCACCCTGCTCAGCCCCATCCAATACACACCGGCTTCGCTGGCCTATACGGGATTTCTGCCGGACCGATTCGGCCTCACGAAACTCAGCACTGCGGCGCGCGGCTATGTGGCGGGGATCATTCCCGGCGGAAGAAAAAAGGATTTCACCGGAGATCCCAACGATCCCATCAACCACCCGGGGCAGGCGCGGGTCGGGTCCACCGGTACCTTCGCGGTCTTGCAGGGCGGGATCGACCGGCTGCAGGACCTGCCGGAAGGGTTCACGCTCACGATGCACGTGGACGGCCAATGGGCGACCCAGCCGCTGATCCCCGCCGAACAGTATTTCGCCGGCGGCATGGATACGGTGCGGGGCTAC
>DIHJ01000005.1:0-2611 GCA_002420105.1 Nitrospira sp. UBA5699 | reverse complement strand
CATGGATACGGTGCGGGGCTACGACAACTTCGAAGTCATCGGCGACCACGCCCTGCGCGGCCGGGCGGAACTCATGACCCCGGAACTGCTCACGATCCCGATCGACCGCATCTGGCAGCGGCGCCGCAGTTCCGACTATACCCTCCGGCTCCGCCTGGTCGCCTTCTACGACGCGGCCCAGCTCTGGGTGGCGCAGCCGCAGCCAGGTCAAACGCCGCGGTTCCGGCTCGAAGGCGTCGGTGCCGGCATCAGGGTGAAGCTGCCCAAGGACGTCGGGGAACTGAAAGTCGATCAGGGTTGGGCGATGAAGGATACGCCGACCACCCAACGCGGCGACACGTTCGTGCATTTTTCGGTCGGGATCGGATTTTAACGGAGGGCGCACCATGACGATGACCACACGCAAGACCATGGCCGCGCTGACGCTGTCGTGTTATCTGGTGCAGATGGCGGCGCTTCCGGCCGTCTATGCGAATCCGGCCGGTCCCGCCGTCGTGGCGGGCCAGGCGACGGTCTCCGGCCTGGGCACGTCCCAGGTCACGATCGCGCAGGCCTCGCAACGGGCTGTCATCAACTGGCAGTCGTTCAACATCGCGCCGGGCGAAATCACGCACTTCATCCAGCCGAACGTGCGCGCCATCGCGCTCAACCGGATCTTCGACGCCAATCCCAGCCAGATTCTCGGATCGCTCCGGGCCAACGGCACGGTCATTCTCCTGAATCCCAACGGCATTCTCTTCGGCGCCGGGGCTCAAGTGAACGTCGGTGGTCTGGTGGCGTCGTCTCTGAACCTGTCGAACGCCAACTTCCTGGCCGGCCACTACCTCTACGAAGGAGCCGGCCTCGAAGGGTGGGTCAAGAACGCGGGGGCGATCCAGGCGTCGCACGACGGCGTCTATCTGCTCGCCCCCAACGTGGAAAACAGCGGCATCATCACGAGCCCCAACGGCAATATCGTGCTGGCGGCCGGGACCAAGGCGTTCCTGTCGAACCGGCCGGACGGCCGGGGCTTCCTCGCCGAGATCGCCGCGCCGACCGGGCAGGCGGCCAATCTCAAAGATTTGATTGCGGACGGAGGCCACATCACGTTGGCCGGCCGCGTGGTGAATCAGCAGGGGCTCGTGCAGGCGAACAGCGTCCGTGAAAAGAACGGCAAGATCGAGCTCTATGCGAGCGAGATGCTCACCCTGAAGGCGGGAAGCCGGACGTCGGCCAGAGGCGGGGCGGACGGAATCTCGAACGGCGGGACCATCCTGGCGATCGCGGACAAGACCAAGGGCACGGCGACGTTCGAGCGCGGCGCGGTGCTGGATATTTCGGGCGGAACGCAGGGCGGTCATGCGGGATTCGCCGAGTTGAGCGGCTACCATGTAAAGCTCGGCGGACGGTTCCTCGGCGACGTGCGCGCCGGCTATACGGGGGGACGCCTGCTTATCGATCCGGTGGACGTGGACCTCTCCGGCCTGTCCGGATCCGGCCTCTCGACGATCACCTTCACGTCTCCGGACGATCTTCGCGTCACCGGGATGTTCGACATGGATGCGCTGGCGCCCGTCGGCGAGGGGACGCTGCAATTCACCGCCGGGCGGGATCTGCTGTTCCAGGATGTGTTTCTCTTCAACCATTCGGATGGCCTCGGCTCATCCAAATGGAACTACACCGGCACGGCGGCCAACGACATCGTGTTCATGGGGAGCAATCTCTGGACCGGGCGCGGCGGGGCGATCGATTTTTCGGCGGGGCGGGATCTGCGGTTTGAGCAGGGCGGATTTCATTCGACGCTCTATACGGTGGCGGGCGGCGACATCCGGCTGGCGGCGGGGCGGGATCTGATCGTGCCGAGCGCATTCGATGCCGGAACGTTCCGGTTCATGTCCGGGATACGGGTGGGCGGACCGGGCGATCTCACCCTGACCGCCGGACGGCATGTGCTCGGCGGCTTCCTCGACGGGGCGAAAGTCGGTCCGGGATTTACGTTGACCGACGGCACGGCGACCGTCACGGCCGGCGGCACGATCGGATCCGCCGATGCCTATGCGAACGTCACGCTCGGCAAGGGCCGGGTCACGATGACCTCGGCGGGCGATCTCTTCCTGGGGCTGGTCCAGGACAAGGGGATCACGGACGGAGACTCGTCCTCCCTGGCGGTGTCCGCCCATCCCGATAACGCGATCAGCGCGACGTCCACGGCTGGCAACATTCATTTGAAGCCGGTATCGTCCAGAGCCGACGGGCTCGACTCGATCCGCACGTTCTATCCCGCGTCGTTCAAGGCCCACGCGGAGCAGGGATCGGTTTTCATCGAGAGGACGCTGACGTTCTGGCCTTCGCCGACCGGAACCATCGACGTCTTCGCCAAGCAGGACATCGCGGGTCAGGTGACGTTCCGCAAGGAGCGGGACGGGGCGAACTACGTGCCGGTATTCGTGGGGTACGGCGGACTGCTGCCGGGGGAATGGAAGGTCGTCTCCCTCGCCGACATCGCCAAGGATCCGATGCTCGCCTTCTGGGCGCGCCGGACGCCGCCGGACTATGCGCTGCCGCTGATGCCGACGGTGGAAACGCATCCTCTTCTGTATCCTGAGATCCTGGTGCCGGACAGCGTGCTGAC
>DIHJ01000009.1:1881-5827 GCA_002420105.1 Nitrospira sp. UBA5699 | reverse complement strand
GAGATGTACAACGATACCGTGCTGGGCTTCAACAAGTCGGGCAAGGAAGTGGCGCGCATTCAGGTCGAAGAGCCGATCTACGTCAGGCCGGCCGAACGCGTGACCTGGCTGTAAGCTCGGACTGAGACCGCAAAGACTCCGAAGCCTGTGCGGCTTCGGAGTCGCGCGCGGCGATCAACGGAGGGGCAGAGTATGAAAATGATACTCTGCCTCTCTCTCATTCCACCCGGTGCCGCGTCGTCAGCCGGCAGTCGAGATGTGCCATCGGACCCGTCGGTCGCCGGAGGGCAGGCGCGGTCGAAGGCCGAGTCTTGGCGTGAGGGGCAGTGCGACAGAGAAGCAAGCTCTGGGTCTATCTCGGTACGGTCGTCGTCCTCCTCCTGCTCGTCAGCGTGGAGGAGATCGTCATTATCAAACAGTGGCATGAGAATCTGGAGACGCAACAGCGGCGAAGCGCGATCAGGGAAGAGCTGCTGCGCATTCAACGTCTGGTCGCCGAGATCGACAACGGCTTCCGGGGCTATGCCTTGATGCGCCAGAGCATCTTCCTGGCTCCGATGGTCGCGGCGGAAGCGGCGCTGCCCCAATCCGTTCAGCGGTTGACCCAGCTGACGGAGGACAGGCCCTCCCTTCAGGGAGGGGTGCAGGTGTTGCGACGGCGTCTGGACGAACTGGTCGCCACGAAGCGCCGGCTGGCCTTGCAACTCGACAACGGTCAACAGGAGGAAGCGCTGGCGTATGTGCGAACCGGCGACGGGGTCGTGCTGTCCAAGACCATCGTGAATCTGGTGGAGGATCTGGACGCCAAGCTCGCACGGGAATTCGGGGGCGCCGATTCGGCCCCCGCCGACTTTAAAATCACGACGATATGGCGGCTGGTCGCCGCTCAGACCGGTGCGGTCGCCCTGGGCATTCTCATCATGGAAATTGTGATCGCCATGTTTTCTCTCCGCGGTCCACGGGACCTGCATCAAGGCTGAAGGGGGCACGCCCATGAGGGGTCGTGAGGCGAAGGGACGATGAGATCGAACGCGACGGCGCTTGACGAGCGCGAGCGCCCGATGGCCCCGGAAGACGCGCGGGCTCATTACAACTTCCTGCTGACGCTCTGCATCCGGAAAGCCGAATCCTTCGGCCCTCTGGCGTACACCTTCGTCAAGGACCATGCGTTTCTGCGCCTCGATCTCACGCCGGAGGAGCGGTTCAATCTCTACATGGCCGTTGCGGACGCGTTTACCGACGAACCGAAGCGCTACGGCCACAAACTGGACTGTCTGCAGAAAGCCGCCGAGCTGTTGCACGATACGCGCTTTGCCGATGCCGGCCTGGCGCGCCAACTGCATCAGGAGATTCAGCGTCTGCGGGTGGAACTCGATCTCTATGCGTCGGCGATGAAACCCGACCGTTCCGCCGCGGGGCCGGCCGCCGCCGCGAGGCAGCGGGTCATCATCGAAACCGACATGCCGGACTACTTCTGCTCGATCGCGCAACAGCGGGCCTCCGCCTACTACCAGGAGAAATATCGCCTGACCAAGGAGGCGAAAACGGCGCAGCATTTCTCCTGCCCGGTGCGCCGGTTCGAGCCGGATACGAGCGTGGTACACAAGGAATTCCCGGGCGCCTGCGCGCCGTTCCTCTCCGCCCGTACCGCCGCGTGGCACGTCATGCTGCCGTTCGATCTCAAGATCAGCCGTTCGCCGGACGATCCGTTGGACGCCGGCGTGCGGATCTGGTACGCCAAGACCGGCTATTCGTTTCCCCTTCGCTACGAGCTGGGACGGCTCTGCAGCTATTACGACGATCAGGTGCTGGACATCGGGATGAACGATCCCCATCTGTTGTTCGTATCCGTCTCGCCGCTGAAAGAGCGGAATCTGGGCACCGTCGAACGCGCGGTCTCGCCGGACGTGCCGTTCGAGGTCGGGCTCCCGCGCGCCTTTCTCGAAGGCACGAACACGCTGGGGTCGTACGTGCAGGTCGGCTGCAACATCAAAGCCTGGTTCGACGCGGAGGCGGTGAGCCTGCTCATCCAGGGGGCGCCGGACCTCCATGAGTACGGATTGCAGGGCGGGGCGGGACTGTTGACCAGGACCTATGCGTCGGAGAAGACCGCAGCCTACTCGGGCGCCGGCAAACAGCCCTGGCAGGAGGGGTTGAGCTTCAACTTCATCAACATGCATCTGCAACTGTTGCCGGACGCGGAGGCCTCCGTCGTTCCGGCCAATACCCCGATATTTTCGGTGTACCCCGTCCTCGCGCGCGGCAAGTATCAGCTTGCGGACGCCCGTTCGCTGACGGTCTGATTCCCGCCCGCATGTGCGCCTCCCGCCGTCCCCGGTCGTACGACGGGGGGAAGACTCGCGTACGGTTCCGGCGCGGGGTTGCCGGGGAATAGTGCTTGACGGCGCCCCGGAACAATTGTATCCACCTGCATGGCCTCTCCATCCTTCGCCCTCGCCTACGGCGCGATCGTCGCCGCCGCCGTGCTCTGGGGCGGATCGATCGTCGCGCAAAAGCTGGCGCTGGGCGGATTTTCCGCCGTCGAAGCCTCCGTCCTGCGCGACATCGGCGGTCTGGCCATTCTGTTGCCGACCTGGTGGTGGCAGGAGGGCCGGATGGACGGCTTCGTCAGGTCGGATGTGCGGACGCTCTGTCTGCTGGGCCTCGGCGTCCTCGGCAACCATCTGCTGATTCTCATCGGACTCAAGTATGTGAGCGGAGCCGTCGCGGGCGTCATCATCGGATCGGCGCCGGTCGTGACGGCGCTGCTGTCGTCCCTCCTGATTCAGGATGTCCCGCTGCGCGCGGTGTGGTTGGGAGGCCTGCTGTCCTTCGCCGGAGTCGGCCTGGTCTCGACGGCGGGATTTCACGCGGCGGGAGAGCAGCCGTTGCTGGGAGGAGCGCTCGTCTTTCTCGGCGTCGTCAGCTGGGCGCTGTACAGCATCGGCAGCCGGACCGTGATGGAGCGGCTGTCGCCTCTGACCGTGAACTGGACGACGTTGCTGGTGGCCACCCTGCTGCAGATTCCTCTCCTCTGGACCGATCGCAAGATGCTGCAGGCCGGGATGTCCTCGGTGGCGGCGGCCGACTGGCTGGCGCTTGGGTACTTGATCGTCTTCGCCACCGCCATCGCGCAGCAGGCCTGGCTGTTCGGCGTGAAGGGCATTGGTCCCTCGCGGGCGTCGGTCTGGGGCAATCTCACGCCGGTGGCGGCCATAGCCCTGTCCGCATTGATTCTCCGTGAAGCCGTCGGACCGGCGGAGGCCGCGGGCATCGGGTTCATTCTCCTCGGCGTCTGGGTGGTTCACCGGCGGACCGCACGACTGGCCCGCGTCTGATCCTTGGTCCGGCCTCGCCCTCCTCGGCCGATTCCAGTATGATAGCCCTTTTGAAAAACGGGGGGTGCGCGTGATCGAACAGCGGATCGAAGAAGTCACCAGGGCCAACCAGGCCTTCTACGAAGCCTTCGAGAGCCTGGACATCGCCAAAATGGACACGGTCTGGGCCCACCTCGAATACGTCACCTGCGTGCATCCCGGCTGGACGTTGCGTTCCGACTGGCCCAACGTGCGGGATTCCTGGGTGCTGATCTTCAACAACACCTTCTCGATGAAATTCGAGCTCACCGAAGTCATGGTGCAGGTGGCGGGCGACATGGCCTGGGTCATCTGCGTCGAGAACATTACGACCCAGCAGTCGGAGGAGCCGCAGCAGGCCCGCGTGCTCGCCACGAATCTCTTCGAGCGGATCGGCGACGAGTGGTTGATGATCCATCACCACGGGTCGGCGGTGATGGGGTAGGGGATGGGTCCGCAGAGAGCGGATGATTCTGGGTCGAAACGGGAACGGCCGTGCCGGATTGGACGGGGATTGAGAGCCCTGTTGGCAGATGCCGATTGGATGTGAGGGAGGAGCAACGATGGGTACAACGGAACAGCGTCGTTTG
>DIHJ01000009.1:0-1704 GCA_002420105.1 Nitrospira sp. UBA5699 | reverse complement strand
CCGGTGCTGACCTGGGAAACTTACAATCAGCAGACGAGAGAGAGGGGAGAAATCAAGCAGGACGGCCGGACGCTCGAGGTGAAGGCGGGTGAGCCATATGTGCTGACCCTCGCCGTGGAGGACCTCGAGAGCGGCGTGAAAAGCGTCACGCTCGCCGGCGAAGGGGAGTATGCCTGCGAGTCGGGCGGCAAGAGCGAAAAGAAACCGGTGCGGCTCGAGCCGCAGCAGACTGCCCCGCTTCCGGATCATGAGAACAAGGTGCCGGTTCGCGCGGGCCTGACCTATGCCGTGGATTTCGCCAGGTCGGGCTGCAAAGAAGCCGAAACCTTCGGCGGCGGCACGCTCTCGCTGGTCGGCAAGGGGGAAAACTTTGCCAAGGGCGTTGCGGGGAAGAAGCTGCAGGTCGATCTCAAGAAACCGACATCGAAGTAGTCGTGGCGGGGACGGTCGAAGCGGACCGGTGATGCCGGGCCGTGGGGCGTTCGGGAAACAGAAACCGGGGCTCAGCCCTTCAGCGGGGCGGCGGTCGGGATTTCTTCGACCCGGATGGTCTTGGCCCATTCGGCGGCGATGCCGTCGCGCTGCTCCATGGACATGCCGGCATAGGTCATGAACATCTGCGGGCCTCTGCGGCGGCGCCAGGTCAGGAAGCTCAGAAAATGCTCCTTGCAGACGTTTCTCGTCCCGGCCGGGGCATAGACGTTGGCGCGGCAGTTTTCGATCATGCAGTGAACGTCGCTCATGGTGGCTCCTTGTGACGGCTCAGTATGCCGGACCGCCGGCCCGCTTTTCAACCGTCGTTCTCGGCCGGGGGTGCCGTGACCTTGACGGTCTTCCCCGGTTCCGGTAAGTCACTGCCACGATGAGGCTCCTCCGAATCCTTCCGTTCTGCGCGCTGTCCTTCCTGCTCATGGTGAGCTGTACCTCGGCCTCTCGCGAAGGGTTGCCTCCCGGAAGCCCGTTCGCCGAGCCGGTCGTGCGCACCCCCGAGATCCTGCCGCAGGGCATCGCCGTCGGAGAGGTGACCGCACAGGGGGCCCTGCTCTGGACGCGCACGGACGGGCCGGCCATGATCCAGGTCGAATATGCGCCGCCGTCGGTCTGGGAAAAGGTCGCCGGCATGGCGACTGCGGTGGCGCCGGTCGCACGGACCGCCCGGCTTGAGACGACGGCGGAGACCGACTACACGGTCGCGATCCCGCTCGAGGGATTGGTTCCCGCGACGCGGTATCGCTATCACCTGCTGGTCGGGCGGGCGACGGAGGCCCGGAATCACGTGGAGGCCAGGCTTGCGGCGCGGGGGGAATTCACCACGTTGCCGGATGTCGGCACGCCGGCTCCCGTCCGGTTTGCCTGGAGCGGGGATCTGGGCGGTCAGCACCGATGCCGTCAGGGAGCGGGCGGCTACCCGATTTTCGACGTGCTGCGGAAGCAGGACCTCGATTTCTTTCTGTTCCTGGGCGATACGATTTACAGCGACGATGTCTGTCCCGCTCCGCCCAACGAGCCGGGCGCGGACTTTACGGCGACGACCCTGGCGGAGTACCGCGCGAGGCATCGGTATCAGCGGGGTGCGGAATCCCTGCGGCGGTTTCTGGAAACGGTCCCGGTCTACGTCATCTGGGACGATCACGAAGTGAAGAACAATTTCGCCGGTCCGGTCGAACCGCAGATGCCGGCCGGCCGGCAGGCGCTCCGGGACTA
>DIHJ01000008.1:14068-14202 GCA_002420105.1 Nitrospira sp. UBA5699 | reverse complement strand
GTCGCGGGCACGTCGCCCGGCTGAAGCGGCATCAGTTTCTTCTCCGCCTTCCTTCCCAGCGCCTGCTCCAATACCTCGATGAACCGCTCGAGTTCCACCGGCTGATGGTTCCCGATGTTATAGATCCGCGCCGG
>DIHJ01000008.1:0-13885 GCA_002420105.1 Nitrospira sp. UBA5699 | reverse complement strand
GATGTCGTCGATGTAGGTGAAGTCGCGCCGCATCTTGCCGTGGTTGAAGACTTCGATCGGCCGCCCTTCCAAAATCGCTTTCGTGAAAATGAAGAGCGCCATGTCCGGCCGTCCCCAGGGCCCGTACACGGTAAAGAACCGCAGGCCCGTGCAGGGAATCCGATAGAGATGCGCGTAGCAATGGGCCATCAGCTCGTTGGCCTTCTTGCTCGCGGCATAGAGCGAGACCGGATGGTCGACGTTGTCGTGGATCGAAAACGGCATCTGCGTGTTGCCGCCGTAGACGGAACTCGACGACGCGTAGACGAGATGCTCGACCTTGGCATGCCGGCAGCCTTCGAGGACGTTCAGGAAGCCTTCGATGTTGCTGTCCGTATAGGCGTGGGGATTGACGAGCGAATACCGCACGCCGGCCTGCGCGGCGAGATGCACGACACGGCGGATCGGATATTCCGCGAACAGCTCTTTGATCCCCTGGCGGTTCGCCAGATCCAACTTGACGAACTGATAGCCGTCCAACGGCGTGAGCCGAGCCAGGCGAGCCTGCTTGAGACGTACGTCGTAGTAATCGTTGACGCTGTCGAGACCGATGACCCGGTCTCCGCGCGCGAGCAGCCGTCTGGCCACGTGGAAACCGATGAATCCGGCCACCCCGGTGACCAGCGTCAATGGTGTGCTTGCCGTCATGGATCGTCCTCGTCTGGGCACACCGGCGCGGGTTACGCCCGGCCGCCCGCCTTCACGAACGGCGGGTCGCCGTACGCCGAACGGTACAGCGCCAACGGAGCCAGAACCTCCGCGGCGGATCGCACTTCGATCCCTCCGTCGCCCCTGTCCCGGTACAATTCGAGCGCCCGAGCGTAATGATACCCGCAGGCGTGAGGCGAAAGAAGGTCTTTCAACTTTTCGGGCTGTTCCCAGTGCGCGGTGAGCAGCGCCGTCCTGGCGGGGTTGCGCTGGCTGAACATGAACGAGAGGTGATCGGGATACCAATCGGCGCCCCCGGTGGCGTAGGACACGAACAGGTTCGCCTTCGCCGCGGCGCACAGGTCGGCCAGATAGGCATTGGTCAAATAGCCGTTCTCGCCGACATCCAGCCATTTCCCGGGATGGGAGAGCGGCCCATGGGCGGCATGGCAGCGGAGTTCCAGCAACTGCTGCTGGGAGGCGAAGACCAGCCGGATCGGTCCGTACTTGTCGACCAGCCGTTCAATGACGCGGTCCTTGAGCGCCGACTGTCCCCCGTTGGTCGGCCCGCTGTCCGCGTGGACCAGGACGTTGTGCCCCCGGTCGCTGATCAGGTAGCAGTTTCGCGGCATCTCCAGATCGCAGGGATCTTCGCCGTAAAAGGGCACCGACACGACCGTGCCTCCCTCGAAGGGCCAGGTCTCCCCGTGAGCCAGCTCGACGACACGCCCGAATCCCAGTTCGCGCAGCAGGGCGTGGTAGTCGTAGAAGAGCTTCTTCCGGTTCCGGCGGCTCGGAATGATGATCGGCGTCTCTTTGGGGAGATGCAGCAAGGTGCGCGGATCGACATGGTCGTCATGATCGTGCGTCAGAAACACCGCCGCCGGTTTCGGCAGCAGCGTCCCCCACAGCGACGGGACGGAGGATTCGGCGAACCAGGGCAGGAGCCAGGGATCGAAGAGCAACAGATTCTCCTGCTGCCGATAGAGCAGCGCCGCATGGCCCAGGTGCACCGTATCGCGATCCTGCACGGCCCCGAACCAGCGTTGGCGGATCGACGCCTGCGGCGAACTGAGCAGGCATTCGTATTGATGGAGCGAGTCCATGAGGCGCGTCAGCACGGCCTGCGCTTCGCGGGGCGACGCCGCCACCACGGTCCGGATCTCGTCCGCCTGATGAGTCCCGTCCAGGAGACCGAGCACTTTCCCGACCATGGGCCCCAACGGGCGCTGATCGAATCCGATCGGAATCGCCTGCCGCTTGACCGAATGGAAAATGCGCAGGCCGCCGTTCGTGACGGTCGACGACTTGGTCGGATCGGTCGGAAACTCCCATTGAAAGCTGCCGTCCGGCCTGCGGCCGCAGGTGATATGTTGCCGGAGATAGGGGCGTGAATTGACGAGTTCGGCGTAGGCGTCTTCCAGCCGCCGCCGGCGGTCGGGATCGTCGACGGGCGCCCGCTTCGAAAACACGTCGCTGATCGCGGTATCGATCGAGCTCGCGAGCAGCGTGTGCGCCTCCTGGAGGCTCGCAACGACCTCCGGCGCCACCCCGGCGACGAACGGAAAGGGGCCGGGCGCTTCGCCGCTTTCCAACTGCACCCAGCACCAGGGAGCGAGACCGAGGTAGTGCTGCTTCGGGAGGCTGTCCCAAATCTTCATGGTCGGTGAGGGGTGAAGGGTGAGGGGCAAGGGGATATTTCCTTCTTCTGCATTACCTGCGCACCCCTCCCTCCTTACCGCTTACCCTTCACCCACTCAAGCCGGCTGATCGTCGGCTCGTAGAGGGCCTGAATGATGTTCCCGTCGGGATCGGCGAAGTAGAACGAATAGCTGCCGTCCCGATGCTGCTTCGGTTCCTTGGCGATGGCTCCGCCGAGGGACTGAATTTTCGGCGCGATCTCGCGGTACAGCCGGTCGACCGCCTGGGGACTCTCGACGATCACGCCCACATGGTCCAGCAACTGCGCCCCCGGCGGTCGATAGGCGGCCAGTTCCCCCGGAGCCACCTGATGCAACGCCAGGTTGTCGGTGCCGGAACTGAAGTACACGTTGTCCGCATCCGGCTCCCAGACCACTTTCATCGACAGCAGCTGCTCATAGAAGGCGCGGGAACGGGACAGGTTGGTCACCCGCAATGCCACATGCCGGAGACCGCGATGGGCCGGAACGCTCATGGCGCCGTATAGTAGGGAACCTCCGGACAGCCGTCAATTTGAATTTCGCCCCGATGATCCTGGCTGCGGGCCGACCGGCGGTTATGTTACGATGAGCACTCATCCGCCAGAACAAAGGAGCGCCTCATGCTATCCGGTCTGCTGCCCCTCACGATCGTCGCCGTCCTGCTCTCGAGCCCTGTCACCCTCTTCGCCGCAGATGCCGCGCCGGCCGGAAAAGACGGCGCGCCGGTGGTGTTGGTTCCCGCCGGTCCGTTTCCCATGGGCGTGCCGACGGGCGATCGCGACGGCGGTCGTGACGAATACCCGCGCCACGAAGTGCACCTCGACGCCTACTACATCGACAAATACGAAGTGACGAACGGCCGCTACATGGCGTTCGTCAAGGCCACCGGCCACCGCGTCCCCCAGAATCCGACAAACCCCACCAGAAATCTCTGGCAGGGCGACAGCATTCCGGACTCGCTGGCCGACCGCCCCGTCGTCAACGTCGATTGGGCCGATGCCGACGCCTACTGTCGATGGGCCGGCAGGCGTCTGCCGACCGAAGCGGAGTGGGAGAAAGCCGCCAAGGGCAACAACGATTGGCGCTTCCCCTGGGGCAACGTCGAGCCCACGAACAAACATCTGAACTTCAATCAACGCTGGGTCGGCGAGAAGACTCTCATGCCGGTCGGCAGCTACGAAGCGGGCAAGAGTCCCTACGGCGTCTACGACATGGCGGGCAACGTCTGGGAATGGGTGAGCGACTGGTACGATTCCCGGTACTATGAGAAGAGCCCGGCCAAGAATCCCAAGGGACCGGAGACCGGCGCCAAACGCGTGCTCCGCGGATCGGGATGGCAAAACGAAACGCCGACCGTCCGCATCTTCACGCGCGTGGAGAGCGACCCGCTCGTCCGGAATGAATCGACCGGATTCCGCTGCGCGATGGATGCGAAATAACCGTTTGCGCTGAGAATCTCTCGGTCGTCATGGTACAACCCTGTCATGACCGCCTCGGACCAGACGGATCAGCTCAGGACCAAGACCAAACAGTTCGCCATCGGCGTCCTCAAACTGTTCGGGACGCTCCCGAAAACACCGGAAACCCTCGCCATTCAAGGGCCCCTCGCGAAGGCGGCCACCACGCTCGCGGCAAACGCCCGGGCCCTCGCCCGGGCCTGGTCCGAGGACGACTTCCATCGCAACCGCAACCTCGCGTCGGGAGACGCCGACGATTGCGTGTTCTGGCTCGAACTGCTCGGCGCCGCCGGCACCGAACAGGATCAGCCGATTCAGGCGCTGCTGGAGGAGGTCACGGACATCCTGGCGCTCCTGTCGATTTGCGGCGAACCGGACAAACCGGCCGTACCGTCGATGCCGGTTGACGTCGCGCCGGCGCCCGTTCCCGACGAGCCGGCTTCGCCTCCCTTGCCGACGAATTTTCACGGATTACGCGTGCTGGCGTTCGAAAGCCGGATGGCTTCGGAAATCGGCCGCCTCATCGGACGGTACGACGGCCGGCCGCTGGTGGTGCCGGCGCTTCGCGAAGTCCCGATTCCGCTGCAGGACAACGGTGCGGTGCTCCGCTTCGGCGTGAAACTGATTCTGCATCAGGTGGATATTCTGATCCTCATGACGGGCGTCGGCACCAAAGCGCTCTTCGAGGTTCTCCAAACCCGCTACCCGCTGGCCGAGGTGATCGAAGCCTTGCGAAAAACGATCGTCGTCACCCGCGGGCCCAAACCGCTCGCGGCGCTGAAAGCCATCGGCGTGGAGTCCAACATCACGGTGCCGGAACCCAATACCTGGCAGGACGTCATCGCCACGCTGGATTACTACCGCCCCGTGCAGGGCTTGAAGATCGCCGTCCAGGAATACGGGGTCTCCAACCCGGATATGCTGGAGGACCTGAGAAAACGGGGTGCGGAGGTGTTTCCCGTGCCCATCTACCGGTGGGCGCTGCCCGAGGACACCGGCCCGCTCAGAGCGGCCGTTGCGGATATCCTGGACGGCAAGATCGACGTGATGCTCGTCACCAACGCCGCACAGATCGATCATGTCATGCGGCTGGTCGAGCAGGACGGGCAGACGGAACGATTCCGGGCGGCCTGCCGGAACCTGGTCGTCGGCTCCATCGGCCCCACCGCCAGCGAACGCCTCAAGCACCACGACCTGCCCGTCGATTTCGAACCCTCGCACCCCAAGATGGGCGTGCTGGTCAAGGAAACCGCGGAACGCACCGCATCGCTCCTCCAGGCAAAACGCGGCGTGCGGAGCGCATAAGGACCAAGGGAAGCCTTGGAGGCTTCCCTTGGTCGTCCTCCGGACTCAGTGGAGAGCGATTTGTGGCGAGGGGGCTGCCATCGATCCCACCTGGGCCGGACGGTCCGCGTCCTCCGCCTGTCTCACCCCAGGCTGGACGCCGGTCAGCGGCTTGATGCGTTGGTCTCCCGGAGGCAGCACCCGGAGATAGCCCCACTGTCCCGACTGGGCATAGGGCAGGCGCTGATTGCTCCAGACATAATCTCCGGTCATGCGGAACGGGCCGCCGGCGCTCGGCAGAAAGGCATCCAGCGCCTCGGACCCTGAGAATTCCACCACACTGATCATGTCGGCTCCGCGCATGAACGGTTCGATCGGCCATTCGTGCCGTTCGACGCTGAACATCCCGTTCTGCTCGTTGCTCGCCCCGAACACATGGATACGCACGGGATCCCCCGCATGCGCCTCGATCATCGGGGTCACCGGATCCTCCGGCTTGTCGACGACGCAGGGTTGGAACACCTTGCCGAGCGTACACCCCTTTCCTTCCCGGAATTTGTACGGCTCCGCCCGATAGTTCACGGCCGTGAGGCCGGCCGTATTCTGCACGTAGGGCATGAAGCTCGTCCCGATGATGTTGTCTTCGTCCTGGAAGAACAACGCCACATCCCGATAATTCACGCGGTGTTCGTAGCCCGGGATCGTGCGATCCACGATGACGTCGGCCGCCCAACTGTTCTTGGTGGAAATGTCCGCGCCGGTCTTCAGATCCCGGTACTGCGCGCCCTTGGGGCCGATCACCAGCGCCCCGTAGAGGCCGCTGCGCGGATTCGTCATCACATTGCCCCAGTCCCACACCAACGAGGCGGTCTCACCCAGGAACGGATCCGCGTAGTAGGTATAGGTCCGGCTCTCTCCCGGCGCGACCGTCTGATCGCCTGGATTGTTGCCCACGTTCGCGCCCAACGAGTCCTTGGGATCGAACGCCAAGCCGATGGCCGAGAAGGAGGCGCGCCCCTCCTTCATCCGGTTCGTCAGCCGTACTTTCAGGCAGTCCCCGACGTTGGCCCGCAGGGTAAGCGGCATCGGTTGGAGGCCTGAAGCCACCGTCGAGACCTCTTCCTCCAGCGCGTAGATCTTTGCGTTCGGGTTCACCATCTGGATCGTCCGCTCAAAGTCGACTTCGATGGCGTCTGGCGCGTTGGGATTCAGCTTCATCGACGGGAAGTCCATCGCGACGACGTTGAAGCTCTTCACCGGAGCCTCCGACGGACACACCGCCAGCGGCTTCGGAATTTCGTTTCTCCGGCTGTAGCCTGCCGGGAGTTTCTGCAGATCGGGAACCTCCTGGTCCAGCACCCGCATGATGCCCCAGGCGCCTTCGGAGAGCTTGGACGCGCGGCCGTTGAAATGGATGTAGTCGCCCGGCTGGAGCCGGGGACCGCCGGCTTGCGGCACCACCAGATCGTACCGTTCGGCGATGCCGATATGGATGGAGTTCTTCCGGTTGGCATCCCCGGCATAGCGCTCGGTGAGATAGGTGTGCCCGGACAGGGTCCAGACCATCGTCTCGTTCGCCATGGTCTGCAGCAGCCGGAACACCACCGTGTCGCCCAGGTACGCGCGTACCATCGGCGTGTAGGGATCCCCGTGGACCGCGCTGCTGAAGAGCTTCGACTGATCCGGATTCGCTTGTAAGCGGCCCGCGATCGGTTCGGCCTTGAAGTTCAGGCCGCCGCCCGTCGTATGGGTCCCGCCGTTGAGGAAGGCCATCGGGGTCATCGGAATGTGCTCGGGCATCGGAAAGGACACCGTCTTGCCCGCCTCCAATGCCACCTCGATCGGCTGCCCAGGCGGATTGCCTTCGGTGACGATGTTCACCGTGTGCGGCACCGTGTCGTTCAGCTGCACGAGCAGTTCCCGGAAGCTCCCATTCACACCGTACCCCACCGGCTCGGCCGTCCGGATGTCCGCGATCGGTCCGCTGCGGATTGGCTTGCCGGTCTTCGGATCATGGTACGTCGAACCGACGGGCTCGATGATGATGGTGCCGAAACCGCCGTGGGGCCAGGTGACCCGGCCCAGGGCATGGTCGTGCCAGAAGACCGTCCCGACGTCCGAGTCCACCCAGAACCGCTGCCGGACGAATTCCACCGTCACAATGTCGTTGACCGGATGAGCGTGCGTCAGCGGCCGGTAGAACGTGATCTGATTGCCCTTGATGGATTTGACCCGGCCGATTTCGTTGCCGTCGACGTTATCCGCCCCGATCAGAATTTCCACGTTGGGGTGGTATTGCGCGGCGTTCTTCACCGTAATGACCCGTTCGCCCTTCCTGGCCGGCTTGGTGAAGACCGTGTTCATCGGCAGGGGCAGACCCCGTTTCACCTTTTTCTCCAGCATCGTGAAGGGACGCACGGATTGCTCGTAGGAGAAGCCCGTGATCACGCCGTCGGAGGATTGATTGTCGAACTGCAGGAAATGCCAGTGCGTATTGATCTTGGACGCTTGGAAATTGATGTGATCGTCGTCCTCCCATTCGCTGGTCAGCATCCAATCGATGCAATCGTAGATATTGGCGCGCACGACCAGCGGATACTTGATGTCGCTCCTGCGGACCTGGGCCTCCTCCTCGTGCAGGACGTAGATCAGCCCGTCCCGATCCACGATGGCCGGCGTATCGCCCTGCTTCTCGGTCAGGGTCATCGGCGTCTGAATGAAATGCACGTTGTACTTCTTCGATCCGGCGTTTTCCGGGCACATGCTCCAGCGGCCATTTTCGCCGGGTTTCGCCGGGTAGGAGCTGGGCAGCCCGTCGTCGTCGAGATGGATCATGTCCAGCCAGGGGGACGGGTTGTGGTTCTGGGAAAACGGCACGCGCCGCCCGAAGTGCGGTTTCAAATGCGGCCACGCGATCTTGCCGGTCGCCGCCTCGAAGACAATGGGAAGCCGTCCGCCCGGATGCTCCGATTGGTATCGCGGATTCTGAATGGTGTTTTCCCGTTCGGTCATGGCGCGGGTGCCCTGCCAGACCCAATCCAGAACGCTCGCATCGTACGAAAGGGTCTGTCCTTTTTCATCGTCCGTATGACCGGGCCTGCCCTGGGGCGGCAACTGCATCTCGACCCAGTCTTTGATCGTGACCACGGCCGGATCGGCCTTCCAGTCGGTCTTGCCTTTCTCGACGATGCGGAACTGTTTACCGAACCAGTCGAGGGTCTTGCCGATCAGCTCGTCGGATGTCACCCCCGGCCTGATGCGGCCGGCGCGGTCCGGCAGTTCGCGGAGGTCGGGCATCGTATCGTTGTGATGGGCTCCCTGCTGGAGGCTGTTATAGACACGCCAGTACCCCCACATGCCCGCGATATAGTGATGGGCCACATGGCAGTGGAACAGGAAATCGCCCGCCAGTTGCTGGCAGAGACCGGAGCCGCATTCCGTTTCCAGATCCATCGCTTCCGACGGGCCGATGACCTCGACGTCCACGCGGTCGGACTTGGTCCGGATCACGGGATACTTCACCGGTCCGTTCTTGGCCGCGTGCCACAAGGGCATTTCATCGATCGCCCGCGGGCTCCGAGGCCAGCGGATCGAGCCGCCGTGCGGATGATGGGAATGGAACACTTCCGACCCCCCGTGCACGAGGCGGAACTTGGCCGGATCGCCCAGATAGCTGCGCGGCACGGTCGTCGCCGGATCCCCGAACGTATAGGCGCTGTAGGCCATCGATTCGTCTTCGAAGCCGAAGTACTCGTGCTGCGTGTGCATGTTGTCGACGCCGAACGGCTCGCTCCGGTAATTCAGCGCCCGGGCCACCGGCCGGTAGACGTCGGTCAAGGGATCGCGCTGCGGGAGGAAATCGCCCTTCTTGTTCAAGGGCCGAAAGGCCTCGTCCCCGACTTCGTGATACATCAGCACGAACTCCCGAAAGTCCGGTCCCCCTCCGTTCTTGATGATCGCCTGCCATCCGCTCTTCATGGGCGTCGGGTCGCCGGATCCCAGCGGGTCGAGGTATTCGGACCCTTTCGGCTCGATCACGAACGTGCCGAAGAGGCCCATGACGGTCAATTCGCGATCGTTGCTGTAGGAATGGAACTGCCGCCCCCCTTCCTGCTGGGTCGGCGGGATGTACCACTCCAGGTCCACGGTCTTCCCATGAGGCGCGATGCTGTCGGGATTCGTCGTGGTCGCGGGCTGCCCCGTGGACGCGACGATCATGCTGGAGCCGTGGATGTTGAGGCTGACCTCCTCGCTACCCTCCAGCTGGTTGCGCAGCGTGAGCCTCACGCAATCGCCTTGGTTCCCCCGGATGACCAGCGGCTGGATCCATTGACTCTGCAACCCGTTCTTCACCGCCCCCGGGTCATAATCGGGCTTCTCACGGGCCTCGCGGTTCCTGGTTTCCTCCTCACGCACCTTGTCGATGTTCTCGGTCAGCACGTACATGTACCCGGGATAGTAGTCGAGCCACATGTTGAGCGAGATTTCGACATTGATCGCGGAGACATCGTACTGCCGGACCGGCGCCGTCGCCGGACAACGCCCGCCCGTGGCCGCGACCGGCTCCGCACCGGGATTCGACATCAGCAGCACGTCCTGGTTGCCGGCCCCGTACTGGTGCATCATGTTCAGGTTGTTGTAGAACCCCCCCGTGCGTTGTGCGTCGGCGTCCTGCTGCATCTGCTGCATGATGCGATGATGCTGGCGTTCCACCATCGCGGTGCGCTCGGGCCGGCCTTCCATCGTGTCCTCCACGATCGTCTGCCCTTTGAGCCGCTCGGTCCAGGCCGCCGCCGGCGCGTGTTCCGCGGCCCCCGGATGCGCGGCGTGCTGCGCCGCCGCTTCGTCCCCGACCAGCGCCAGGGTCAGGGTGCACACCAGATTCGCAAGCACTCGATGATGATGCCGGAACAACCTCCACATCGCGATGTCTCTTGTCATGATGGTGTCTTCCCCTTGTGTCTGGTTCAGCGAGCCGCCGGCTCCGCCTGCGCCACCGGCTGCGGTTCGGCGGATCCCGTGATGTCCGAGCCGATCTTTTGCGTCTCTTCTTTTTTGACGTGGATGACGCCCAGCGCTCCCGTGAGCGCGTCCTGCAAGGAGTGCGTCACCATGGGGTACATCCCCTCTTCGGGAATCACGAGATCGAAGGTGGCGCCCCCGCCCGGCGGCAGCGTGTAGGTTTGCACCCCGTATTCCACGTTCTTGGGGTTGCCGCTCGAGTACACGCGGTCGAAGAGGGCTCCGATGACGTGGAAGGCCGAGAAGTGATTCGGACCCGCGTTCACGACATGTAGGCGGATCAATTCGCCCGGCTCGGCGGTCAGCGGTTCCTCGAGATACCGGTTGGCGCGGCCGTTGAAGACCACGAACTTCGGCTTGCCCGCCATCATGACATCGACGTCGAACCCCGAGGGATAGATCTCGCTCTGCACGATCACGTACTCGCGATCGGGCTTCGTCACGGGAAGGCGCGGCTCGACGATGACGGCTCCGAACATGCCGTTGGCGATATGCTGGATCATCGGATCGGTGCCGCAGTGGTAGTAGAACACGCCCGGGTGTTCCGCCTTCCAGCGGAAGGTTGATTCGGACCCGGTCGGCACGCCTTGAAAGTGGAGATTCCAGGGGGTTTTCGCGGCATGGAAGTCGATGGAGTGCACCCGGTCGGCTTCATTCTTGAGCGTGAAATCGACCACGTCTCCTTCTTTCACCCGGATGACCGGCCCGGGAAACGTCCCGTTGAACGTCCAGGCTTCACGCTGGTCGTCCTTGGCCACCTCGACGGTCACGACCTTGGCGCTCAACTGAACGGCGACGGTTTCCGCCCGACTCACGTCGGCCCAGCAGAGCCCCGCCGCCGCCAGCATGAGCATCGACCACCCAAGCCGGTGCATCCGTCTCTCACGCTCCATGACCGCCGTGATCCCCGGCCCCCGTCTTCCATCCCGATTGTGCGTCTGCTCCTCCGTCACGTTGCTCCTCCCGGTGTAGTTGAAGATGCCGACTGACTGAAGGCTCAGCAACAGACGTGCCGGAGGATTCCGGACCGCGGGAAGGAACAAACCGTCGTGAATTCGCCGGGATTGAAAAACGGCCAGGCGGAGAGGGCAGGAAGGCGCCGCGACCGGTCGCGACGGACCGCGACCGGTCGCGGTCGGGCAGAGGAACGATCAGGAGAACGGAAGATGATTCGGCCGGCTGAGGCCGAGCTTCTTCATGCGGCTGCGCAAGGTACTCGGGTTCATGCCCAGCTGCGCGGCGGCGCCGTACGTGCCATAGATCCGCCAGTGGGAGGCCTCCAGGACCCTGAGAATGTGGCGCCGCTCCATCTCGACCAGATTGGCGGTGGATTCCGGAGCGGTCTGGGCGGCCGCCAGCGACTGCGGATCGATCGTCACGACCGGCGACCGGGCCAGGATCACGGCACGCTCGATCACGTTCTGCAATTCGCGCACGTTTCCCGGCCAGACATAACCGGCCAGCAGGGCCATGGAATCGGGATGCAGTTCCAGCACCGGCCGTTTCAATTTGATCCGGTATGACTCGAGAAAATGGCGCGACAGCAGGGGAATGTCCTCGCGCCGGTCCCGCAGCGGCGGCAGCACGATCGGAAACACATGAAGCCGGTAATAGAGATCGGGACGGAACCGCCCGTCCTGCACGGCGCCGGCGAGATCCGAATTGGTCGCGGCGACGATGCGCACGTCGACCGGAACCGGGCGTGTTCCCCCGACGCGATCGACCAGCCCGTCCTCCAGCACCCGCAGCAGCTTCGCCTGGGCTTCAAGCGGCATCTCGCCGATCTCGTCGAGGAACAACGTGCCGCCGTTGGCCAGTTCGAATCGTCCGGGACGCCGTTGATCCGCACCGGTGAAGGCGCCCCGCTCATGACCGAACAGCTCGCTTTCGACCAGGCCCATCGGCAGCGCCGCACAGTTCACCCGGACAAACGGCTTGTCCCGGCGGGCGCTGAGTTCGTGAATCGCGCGCGCCATCAGTTCCTTGCCCGTTCCCGTTTCACCGGTGACCAGCACCGTCGTCGAGGTCGGGCCCACCGCCTCGGCCTTCGCCATCGCCTGGCGGAACGCCTCGCTGACCCCCACCATGGCACCGAAGTTGTGCGTCAGCTTGAGTTCTTCGACCAGGTATTCGTTCTCCCGCACCAACTGATCCCGCAACCGGTCGATCTGTTCGTAGGCCCGCACATGATCGATGGCATACGCGATCTGCGTCGCGACGAGCTGCAGAAACTCCAGATCGGCGGGATCCGGATCCCCCCGCTGGACGCTGCCGATATTGAGCGTGCCGATGCAGGTGTCGCCGACCAACAGGGGCGCATTGATCATCCGGCCGAGGCCTTCCCGGACGTAATACTCGTCCTCGAGAAAAATCCGTTGCTGCTGGAGATCGGGACGGACATGCACGGTCCGGTGCTCGTGGACCCAGCCGACGGCGCTCCCGGCCTTGGGAATCACGGCGTCGCGCGACAGCTCCCGGTTCGGGAGGCTGGTTTCCACCGCATAAAAACGGAACGAATCGCTCTCCGCGTTGTACAAGGTCACGCCGGCGCGTTCCCAGGGCAGGACCTGGCGAATCTGCTCGGTGATGGCCCGCCACAGACTGTCGGTGTCGCGCTGCGAGTTCAGCACGTTGGTCACGGCCAACAATGCCCGATAGCTCCCCTCGTCATCCCGCATCTGCATTCCCTCAGATAGCAAAGCGTCCGCGGGTCGGCTGCGCCGGAATCCTACGGACATGAGATCGCCGCTCTTGGAAGCTGTCAGCACGGTATCATCAGAGTCTTGGTGAAAGGATACGTGAGTCATTCTTCCGCCCGCAAGACTAAACGGCACCGCCCCGGCCGGCCGCTTGGCTTCGCTCCAGACGATCGTGCGCGCCGGCCGTTTTGCCAGTGCGCGCCGCCATCATGTCGGAACGGCTCGTGGCCCGGCCGAGGCCGATTCCGAACACACACCCGCCCAGGACGGTCGCGGTCAATCCCCATTGCACCCATTCGATTTTCTGCGCGGTCTTCCCCTCGCGGTCCCGCTGTCGTCCATCGAGCTTTTGATGCAAGTCCTGGAAGGCCAAGCCGATGGTGCTCGCCAGCGCCAACCCCTCTCCTCCCCGAATGTAGGCGAGCACGTCGTCTTCCTGTCCGCGCTCAAGGTCGAGGGTCAGCCGGCGCTTGACATCGAGTAACTCGTTGACCCGATTGTTCAGGATCAGGACCCCGCGCTGGAGATCCGGCGCCTCCTCCGTCAGCCGATTGAGCCCGTCGATCACCCCCGGAATCTTTCCTTCCGCTGCGATCATCGGGCCGAGAAAGACGGACTGTTTCATCAAGACATAGCCCCGGAATCCGTTGTCGACGTCCGTCACCAACCGCTCGAGCCGAAGGATCTCCTGCTTGATACGCGCATGGCGTTCCCGCTCCTCATGGATCGCCTTCCATTGTTCCACCAAGACTGTTTGCAACGCGAGCAGACACACGAAGACGACGGTCGCCACCAGCACCCCGAAGAGTTTTCCCTTCGACATTCCCCGTCACGCTCCTCTCGGCCCCATGGTTCGAATCATATCCGGTCGCCGGACGCATCTCTCAGAAGGGGCGAGTCCTTCCCGGCTGCGCCGGGCGTGCTCGCCCCGGCGCGCGGATGATCTGCGCACCGGATGCGCAGCGCCAGTGATCGGGGGGAGAGGCCCGGCCTCTCCCCCCCTTTTCCACTGCCGGGATCTTACAACCAGCTCACGCGTTCGGCGGGCCGGATG
>DIHJ01000118.1 GCA_002420105.1 Nitrospira sp. UBA5699 | reverse complement strand
AGCCTCCCGGGTCTCATCCTCCCCCGGGTCTTGTCACCTGCATGGGCCTTGTGGTAAATTTCCAGGCTGATTACTGGCTACAATTCTTCGATCGAAGGAGTGATCCCGTGGCATTTGCATGTGACATCTGTTCAAAGAAACATCAGAGCGGCCATAACGTCAGTCACGCCAACAACAAGACCAAGCGTACGTTCAACCCCAACCTCCAGCGGGTTCGTGCGGTGGTCGGCGGATCGACGAAACGTATCAGGGTCTGCACGCGCTGTCTCCGAAGCGGCAAGGTGAAGAAGGCCGTCTAGCTTTCCCCGCCTCCTCCCGTCATCCGTTCTACGGCGCCGACCATAAGACACGTCCGGACCTGTCACTGAGCTTGATCGCCGTTGGTCCGTCCGGCGAGAGAGCCAGCGTTCTGCCGCCGTCTCGGCTGGTCATGACCAACCCCACCTCCCCGTTCTGATCCAGCCCGAGCCCGGCCCGCGCTTTTCCGGTCTGATCCAGCAACAGAAATTCCTCCGCATTCATCCCGTTGGTCTTTTGGGCACCGACCTGCGACGGCCCCGTCAACCAACCGATAAGCGCCCCCCCGGTCAGGCTGCCGAAGAAGGTCACGAGCACCACAAACATCAACTGATATCGATTCACGGTTGATCCTTTCTGTGACAATGACCGCTACCGCGTATGTTGTTGCCGCACTTCCGCATCCCGCAGCATGGGGGTATAGGGTCCGCACACCTCCTTCGCCCTCGGAGGATCCTGTTCATACTTCCCCAGGCAAAGCCGGTACGCCTTCATGAGTTCCGCCTGCTCATCTTGGATGTCCGCCTTCGACGTCAACACCCGATATTCCTTATAGTAGTGGCAGCCGGAACAGCTCACCCCTACGGCCACACACACCATGATCCTGGCTAGATTTCCCCTCATCGCGTTACGACGTTGGATGATCGAATCGAAGAGCAAGCACGGGAGAACTCTGAAGAGGTGTACACCGTCACCGGAGCAATGATCGGGGTCCGGATCGAGCAAGCTCGGTTTTGGAGCGGGCGATGGGATTTGAACCCACGACAACTAGCTTGGGAAGCTAGGACTCTACCACTGAGCTACGCCCGCTCGATCCGAATCTGTCCGAATCCTACGCTGGCACCGGCTTCAAGTCAAGGAAGGCCGAACCGCTAACCCTGCAGTTCGACGACGGCAAACTTTCTCCGGCCGATCTTCAGTCGGTAGGTCTTCCCCGATACCGGAGTCAGGACGGCGTTCGCATCGGTTTGCTTCTTCTCATCGACTTCGAGTCCGCCCTGAATGATCAGTCTGCGCGCTTCGCTCTTGCTCGGAATGAGTCCGGTCTTTGCCACCAGATCGGCCAGGCCGATGGTCTTCCCATCCTTTAAATCGCCGGCCGTCAACGTCAACCGGACATCGGGTTCGCTGGGGAACTCCTGTTTCTGAAACTTCTGCTGGAATCCCTCTCGCGCGTGGGTGGCGGCGTCTTCGCCATGATACCGCGCCACCAGCAAGCGGGCCAACGCCTGCTTCGCCTCCATCGGATGCAGCGCCTTCACCTTCCCCAGATCCTCGGTCGTCAGCAATTCGTAGTACCGAAGCATGAGCGCATCGCTGATCGACATGATCTTGCCGAACATGTCGTCCGGCTTGTCTTCCAGGGCGACGTAATTGCCCAGGCTCTTGCTCATTTTCTTCACGCCGTCCGTGCCTTCCAACAGCGGCATCGTCATCACGACCTGCGGCTCCTGCCCATAGTCGCGCTGCAATTCGCGCCCGACCAGAAGGTTGAACTTTTGATCGGTGCCGCCGAGTTCGACATCGGACTTCAGGGCCACGGAGTCGTACCCTTGCACCAGCGGGTACAGAAACTCGTGGACGCTGATCGGCTTCTGCTCCTGATACCGCTTATGGAAATCGTCCCGCTCCATCATGCGCGCGACACGATAATGGGCGGCCAGCTGAATCAACCCGTCCGCCGTCATCGGTCCCATCCACCGGCTGTTGAACTCGATGACGGTTTTCTCCGGATCGAGAATCTTAAAGATCTGCCGCTGATAGGTCTTGGCGTTCTCCTGGACCTGTTCTCTGGTGAGGGCTTTCCGGGTTTCCGAGACGCCGGTGGGATCGCCGATCATCCCGGTAAAATCACCGATCAAGAAGATGACCTGATGGCCGAGATCCTGAAAGTGTTTCAGCTTATGGATCAGGACGGTGTGCCCCAGATGCAGATCCGGGGCGGTCGGATCGAACCCTGCCTTCACGCGCAAGGGGCGATGTTCTTTGAGCGAACGGGTCAGCTTCGATTCCAGTTCGGTCTGCTGAATGACCTCGACCGCGCCGCGGAGAATAAGGTCGAGTTGACGGGACAGCTCGCTCATGTCGTCTTTCTCCCTCCCTTCGAGGGAATCGCCGGCGGTTCCACGCTGACCAATGTCCGGATGCGGTCGAACTTCTTTTTGCCGATGCCTTTGACGTTGCGCAACTGCCCGACGTCACGAAACGCTCCTCGAGATCGCCGAAACTCCATGATCCGCTCGGCGAGCACCGGACCGATGCCGGGAAGCGATTCAAAGTCCTGCTCCGTCGCCCGATTCAGATCCAGCCTGTCGGCGACGGACCGCCGTCCCGCCTCGGTTGAGCCGCGCGGCTCCCGGAGAAGGGGACCGGGAGAACCGGCAGCGACCGCCTCCGAAGCCGCCGATGGCGGGGCGACGGCTTCACCCGGCTCCGGCTCAACTCCACGATCCGGATCGCCGGAGTGAACCTGGGGAACGGTCCAGCCGATCCACACCACCACGCTCATGGTCGCGGCAAGCATGGCAAGCTTGACGAGCAACGAGACAATCATCATCCGCTCTTCTTGCGAATCTGATGAATGGCCTTGCCTTCCGCATCCTCGGCCGCCTCCATGAGCCCCTCGGCGAGGGTCGGATGGGCATGGATCATCTCGGCGACCTGCGTGATCGTAGCCCCGACTTGCATGGCCAGGGCCGCCTCATGAATCAGATCGGCCGCATGGGCGCCGAGCATGTGCACTCCGAGAATCTTCCCGCCGGCATCCTCGGCGATGACTTTGCAGAATCCTGCCGTCTCGCCGGTCGCCTGGGCCTTTCCAAGCGCCGCGTAACGAAACCGTCCGATCTTGAGGCCGGCCGTCGGCCCGCCTCCGGCCGCCTGCACGCGCTCGCGCGCCTGAGATTCCGTCAGGCCGACGCGGCCGATTTCGGGCAATGTAAAAATGCCGGCGGGAATGACATCGTAGCGAATCGTCGTCGGATGCCCCATGATGTTCTCAACCGCCACCTTCCCCTGCGCCGAGGCGACATGGGCCAGCATCGCCTTTCCCGTCACATCGCCGATCGCATAGATGCCGGGGACCGTCGTTTCCATCCGGTCATTGACAAGGATCTCGCCCCGCCGGCCGGTTTGAACGGCGACTGCCTCAAGCCCGATCCCGCGGCTGTTGAATCCCCGTCCCACCGAGACCAGCAGTTTCTCCACCTCGAGTTCCGTCCCGTCCTTGCACCGCACCCGTACGGTCTCCGCGCGGCGATCCACCTGTTCGACGGTTGTTTCGGTCATGATCGTCACGTTGCGCTTCTTGAGTTCACGGCTCATCGTCGCGGAGATCTCTTCGTCTTCCATCGGCAGCACGCGGTCCATCAATTCTACGATCGTGACGTTGGTGCCTAATCCGCTGAAAAGGCAGGCAAACTCGCAGCCCTCGACTCCTCCGCCGATGATCAGGAGGCGGGGCGGCACAACGGTGAGGTCCAGCAATTGCTGACTGGTCACAATCTGCCCGCCGTCGACGGGAAATTGGGGAAGGTTCGGCCAGGAGGAGCCGGTCGCGATCACGATGGCATCGGCCTTGACCGATTCTTCCGTCCCGTTTTTCAAGGTCACGCGCACCGTCTGGCGATCCTGGATCGATCCGGTCCCTTCGAGATGCTCGATGTTCCAGGCTTTGAAAAGAGTCGCGATCCCTTTGACCAGGCCGGCTACGACCTGATTCTTTCGTGAGACCATCTGCGGCAGGTCGTACGCGACGGGACCGGGGATCTGCAGCCCCATCGGTCCGGCCTTCTTGACCTTGTCGCCGAGTTCGACCACGGAGAGCAGCGCTTTGCTGGGAATGCATCCCCAGTTCAAACAGACGCCGCCGAGGGCCTGAGATTCAATGACGGTCACGCGCGCGCCAAGCTGGGCAGCCCGGATGCCCGCGACGTATCCTCCAGGTCCGGCGCCGAGAATGGCGATGTGCGTAGCCATGGATGCGAATCAATGCTTTTGGGTGGAGAGGAACGCCTCGTATTGAGCCGCCGTCATCAGCTTGTCGACGTCTCCGCCGTCCGTGAGATCGATGACGACCATCCAGCCTTTTCCATAGGGGTCGCTGTTCACAACCTCGGGATGATCCTTGAGGTCGGTGTTGACCTTGCTGATGGTCCCGCCGACGGGCGTATAAATCGTGGACGTGGTCTTCGTCGATTCGACCTCTCCGATCTGCTGTCCCGCATTGACGACCGTCCCGACTTTCGGCAGATCAATAAACACGATGTCGCCGAGCGCGTCCTGGGCGAAATGACTGATCCCGACGGTCGCCTGACCGCCGTGTACGCGGGCCCACTCGTGCTCGTGATGATAACGAAGATCCGCAGGAATCATGATCATCCTTTCTTTCAAAATGACGGGACGAGCGCTTCACCGGCCCGCCTCCTCCCGCCGGACCGGGTCGACGCCGCTAGCCGAAGATCTCCATGCCGGGGAAAAAATAGCCGATCTCGAACTGGGCGGTCTCCGGAGAATCGGATCCGTGCACCGCGTTGAATTCGATGTTCGCCCCGTGAGCCTTGCGAATGGTTCCGGCCTCGGCTTTGGCCGGATCGGTCGCCCCCATCAGTTCGCGGTTTTTCTTGATGGCATTGTCGCCCTGCAGTACCAGCACCACCGCGGGCCCGGAGGACATGAAGGTGCAGAGGCTGTCGAAAAACGGTCGCGCCTTATGCACGGCGTAAAACCCCTCGGCCACCGGCTTTGACATCTGCATGAGCTTCATCGCCACCGGCTTCAATCCGGCTTTCTCATACCGGTTGATGATGTCACCGATCGCATTCTTTTTGACGGCATCCGGCTTGATGATGGCTAATGTGCGTTCACTCATCGCTTGAACTCTTCCTCCAATCTAGTGATGGAACAGCGAAAAATATCGAGGCATTATAGGGACGGAACCGGGTACTTGCAAGGGAGGACGGGGCTCAGGACGCGAACTGCCGCGCCACTTCGTGAGGTTTGAACACGCCCCGTTCCGTGATAATTCCGGCAATCAACTCGGCGGGCGTGACATCGAAGGCCGGGTTGTAGACGGCGACGCCTTTCGGCGCCACGGAAGGACTTCCGTGAATCGTCGTCACTTCGAGGGGATTGCGCTGCTCTATCGGGATGTCGGCTCCGGAGGTTGTCTTCAAATCGATGGTCGAGTACGGCGCGGCCACATAGAAGGGGATGCCGTGCGCCTTCGCCAGCACGGCCACCGAGTAAGTCCCGATCTTGTTCGCGACATCGCCGTTGGCGGCAATCCGGTCGGCGCCCACCACGCAAAGATGAATTTTCCCTTGCCGCATGAGCGCGCCCGCCATGTTGTCCGTAATCAGGGTGACGGGAATACGGTCCTGCATCAGCTCCCATGCCGTCAGCCTGGCTCCCTGCAGCACCGGTCTGGTCTCATCCGCAATCACCCGGATCTTTTTCCCCTGCTCCCAGGCCGCGCGAATGACGCCCAACGCCGTTCCGTAGCCGGCCGTGGCCAGCGCGCCGGCATTGCAGTGCGTAAGCACGGTCTGTCCGTCCGTAATCAAGCTTGCGCCATGTTTCCCCATCGCCTTGCAGAGCGCGATGTCCTCTTCCAGAATAACCTGCGACTCCTTCATCAACGCCGTCTTGATGGACGCCACCGGTTCACCGCGCAACGCGCGCAGCTTCTGTTTCATCCGCTCGATCGCCCAAAAAAGGTTCACCGCCGTCGGTCTGGTCGCAGCGAGCCGGTCACAGATGGCCACCAGCGCGTTGGCGAACGTCTCGTAGTCCGTCGACGCGATCGATTGCGCCCCCAGCGCCACACCCATGGCGGCGGTCACGCCGATGGCCGGCGCTCCGCGCACCTTCAATTCGCGAATCGCCCGCGCGACGGTCTCCACCTCGCGGCAGTCGAGAAATTCGACCGACTCGGGCAGACGGCTCTGGTCGAGCAGGCGCACCGCGCCGTCTTTCCATTCAACGGTAGGAACCATGACGGACTCTTGTAGCGAGAATCGGGGCGGAGTGCAAGAGGGCCGCCGCGGCCGGGCAACCGCGGAGCGTGAAGGGATGAATGATCGGAGTGTTCGGTGTGGGGAAGAAACGGCCCGGCTAGCGGCTATTCGCTCTCTTGGCCACCGGAACCAGGGTAACGGGCTTGTGTTCGGAATGCTGCTGATCCATTCTTGCCAGTTCGCGCTCGAGCATCGCGCGAATAAACCCGCTGGTGGTATAGCCCTGTTGCTTCAGGCCGTCCAACCGGGTTTTCAGATCCATCGGTAACTGGATCACGATGCGCACAAGCTTCGACATGGCCACACTCCTCTGATCTGATAAGTACGAGCAGGGTTATCCGTAAGGGATGATTGCACACGCTATGCCTTGCTAGCATAGGCCCGGCACCGAATAGAATTGAGGACTTATAAGAAAGCGGAAGGATACGAACGGGGTCTTTTGCCTATTTTCGTCTGCATTTGCCCTCAATTGTACAGCTCGGGGCGCGTCCACGAGCGTTTTCCCTCATTAATAATAGCGATCCAACCATTGGTGAACCACCTTTCGCCAGTTCGACAGTTCGCAAGTCCACCAGCACGAGTACGGCACGACTTTTTGCGCCATCTCGTCTCTCGTCCCATGCAGCCGGAGGGCCGCCTCGGAACTCACTCCCGTCAGCCAGATCCCCCCGTCCCGGTCCGTGCGATGGATGGACACCCCTTGAGTTGTGTAGGCATCCAGCACCGGGGCGGCGGGATGTCCGTAGGGATTGTGCCGGCCGACCGAGATGACCGCATGCCTGGGACGGACCGCCTTCAACCAGTCCCGCTGCAGGGAACTGGCCGCCCCATGATGCGGCACCTTGACGACATCGACCTGTTTTAGCTGCCCGGCCTGCGTCATACGCCCCAATGTCTCCTGCTCGACATCGGCCGTAAAGAGAATCCCGTGGACACCGCATCTCAGCTCCGTGACGATGGAACGGTTATTCAGGGCATGTCCTTCCATCCGGCGACCCACGGCCGCCTGGCGCAGTGCCGGATTATCCGCCGGATTCAAGACCTGCAGCCGGCAGTTCCCGGACGAAAGGATGTCTTCTCCCGCTCGTGCCCGCTCCTCCGTCACCCCTCGTGCAGCCAGCGCCTGCTGAAGCTTCTGAAAAAACGGCTCCTCGCGGCGGTCTCCCGTGCCCCAGAAATGCCGCACGGCAAAATGTCGCAGTACCCAGGCCAATCCGCCCACGTGATCGAGTTGAGGATGCGTGGCGATCACGTGATCGATGTTTCTGATTCCCCTGTTCCAAAGATACGGCCCGACCACGCCCCGCCCCATATCGAATCGTTCGTACGCGGTCCCGCCGTCGATGAGCACGACCTGGCCATCCGGCAGTTCGAGCACGGCGCTGTCCCCCTGCGACACATCGAGGAAGGTCACGCGAAAGCGGTCGCCGTCGGGCAGAAATCGTGGAGACCAGGTCCACCATGCCAGCAGAAGCGCCACCCCCGCGACGGCCGGCCACCGAAAACGTGCCTGTGCGGAGCCGAACCGGACCATCGCCAGACATCCATAAAACATCAGCATCGCGACCGCAGATGGCGCCGCCACGTGCCACTCTCCGCCGGGCACGCCCGCCAGGTGACTCAGTCCCTCGACGAAACGATCCAGCGACCACTGCAGCAACCCGGCCAGCGGCAAGTTCTCGGCCCCCGCGGCGCTTTGCCAGAGCGCCGCCACGAGTCCGCAGGGAACGAGCACGGCCCCCATCGCCGGAACCGCCACCACATTCGCGAACAATCCGAGCCACGGCAGTTGATTGAAATAGAACGCGACGAGTGGAATCGTGACCAGCGTCACCGCCGCACTCATGACGATGGCGTCCCTGCCCCATTGTACGCCCTTTCGCATCAGCGACCGTTCCGGCGGCGGCGCTTCCTCCTGCGGAGCCACGGGCCAGGCGAGCCACCAGGCGATGGCACAGACGGACAGAAACGACAACTGAAACGAAATATCGTAAATCGCCTGCGGGTCGTGCAGCAAAATCACCATGGCAGCGGCGGCAAGCGCGTGAAACATGCGCTGCTCCTGCCCCATCCATTTGGTGATCAATGCGATCAGCAGCATGACGAGGGACCGGACGGTAGCAAGTTCCGCGCCGGCAAGGCAGGCGTAGGACGTCACGGGAAGCACGGTGGCGACGGCGGCGGCCCGGGTCGGTGTGATGCTCCGGGAGAGGGTCAACAACCACGCTTCGGGCAACAGCAACAACCCGCGCCTCACCGCCGTAAAGACGAGAATCGCCACCAACCCGAGATGGCTCCCGGAAATGGACAGCAGATGAACGGTTCCGGTGACCATGAATTGGTCGCGCAGATCCTGATCGAGATAGCCCCGCTCGCCGATGATGACGCCGAGATAGAGCCCGAGGGCCGGCTGCGATAAGCTTCTGATCGCCGCCTGCCGGATCGCCGCTCTCCACCGGTCAAACTGGTTCCACAGGGCCCACCGGATATCCTCCCGTCCCGATTCCAGAAACTCGACCGCATCCGCGCCGGTCACCGACGCCGTCGCGTCGATCCCCTGCCGATCGAGATAGGCGGCATAGTCAAACCCGCCGGGGTTCAAGGCGCCGATCGGCTCCCGCAACTTCGCACGCACGCGGATGCGATCCCCCTGGAACAGGAGGCGTTCGGGCACACGCCACGTCAAGCGAACCACAAGCCGCCGGTCGCGCCCCGCCGGTCCCCGGTCACGCTCGACCAGCAGGACCATTCGATCCGGGGCCTGCTGCACGGGGGCGACGATCCGCCCGGTGAGCGACTCCGGGCCTCCCTGCAGGCCGTCGACATGCGGTGAACCGGCCGCCCGCTCGACGGCAACGGCCCAATACAGGATGCCGATCAGAACCACACCGAAGGCCGCCGCGCCCCTCGCGCGCGTCCCGGGATGCCGGACTTCGAGGATGGTCCCTCCGATGGCGGTGAGGACCAGAATGAACGAGACGGTAAGCGGATAATAGGGAACAAGGGAACCGGCGGTGAGCCCTACGGTGAAGGCGAGAGTCAGGGACGGCAGCATGGGCTCCCGCCGATCACGGGACGGCCGGTCGGCCCGTCCCGCAAGAACCGGTCACTCAGCCGAGATACGACGAGACGATTTTGGCCAATCGATCGGCTTCCTCACGGATGACACTGTCACGTTCGCCTTCCACCATGATTCGCAGCAGCGACTCGGTGCCTGAATAGCGGACCAGGACACGGCCGCTGCCGTTGAGCCGGCGTTCGCTTTCGGAGATCGCCCGTTGCAGGTCCGGAATGCTGTTCAGATCCGGCTTCTTCGACACTTTGACGTTCAACAGCACTTGCGGCACGGCCGTCATGGCTTTGGCCAATTCCGACAGGGGCTTCCCCGTCCGCTTCATGAGCGACAGGACTTGCAAGGCCGAAATCAATCCGTCTCCGGTCGTATTGTGATCGAGGAAGATAAAATGACCTGACTGCTCGCCCCCGAAGTTGTAGCCGTCCGCCAGCATCCGTTCGAGTAGATACCGATCGCCCACGGCCGTCCGGACCAGTGTGATACCGGCGCGGGTCATGGCCAGTTCCAACCCGAAGTTGCTCATGACGGTGCCGACCACCGTCTGTTTGGCCAACAGCCCCTGCCGGTGGAGGTCGAGCCCCAACGCGGCCATGATGTGGTCGCCGTCGATCACGGTACCCTGCTCGCATACGAAAATCGCGCGGTCCGCATCCCCGTCGAGTGCCACCCCGAGATGGGCGCAGTGTTCCTTCACGGCCTGTTGCAACAGGGACGGATGGACTGCGCCGCATCCGGCATTGATATTCATACCGTCCGGTTTGTTGCCGATGACCTCGACTTTGGCGCCCAGCTCGCGCAACACGGTCGGCGCCACCTTATAGGCCGCGCCATTGGCGCAATCGACGACCAGCTTGATGCCTTGAAAATCCAGGTCCCTGGGAAGGGACCGCTTGACGAACTCGATGTACCGCCCTTCGGCGTCGTCGATCCGAAAAGCTTTGCCGATTTCATCGGCCGTCGGGCGCAGATGGGCGATCTCGTTCGAGACGATGAGTTCCTCGATCCGCAACTCCATCTCATCCGGCAATTTGAATCCGTCGTTGGAAAAGAATTTGATGCCGTTGTCCTGGTAAGGATTGTGCGACGCCGAAATCATGACACCCGCATCGGCCCGCAGGCTTCTGGCCAGAAAGGCGATTGCCGGCGTCGGCAGCGGACCGACCAACAGCACGTCGACGCCCATCGAACAGATGCCGGAGGTCAAGGCCGATTCCAGCATGTAGCCGGACACCCGGGTGTCCTTCCCAATCACGATTTGATGGCGGCCGGCCCGGCGCTTGAACAGATGGGCGGCGGCCCGGCCGAGTTGCATCGCGGTTTCGCTGGTCATCGGTTCGAGGTTGGCGATCCCCCGGACGCCGTCCGTCCCAAACAGTTTACGCATGTTGCTCCCGCAGTGGAAAAGAGGTTCGACGCGAAATGGCCGCGGCCACCTTCACCACGTCCCGCATCGCGGCGACGTCGTGAACCCTCAGCACATGGGCGCCCTGCGCAACGGCCAGGGCCACCGCCGCCGCCGTTCCCCAGGCGCGATCCTGCACGGGCCGGTCGACGAGCCGACCGATGAAGGCCTTCCTGGATGGACCGACGAGCAGAGGGAAACCCGTGTTTGCGAAGACGGCCAGCCGGGCCAGAAGATCAAGGTTCTGTACCAGGACCTTACCAAACCCGATGCCGGGATCAAGCAGGATCTGGCTTTTTGCGACGCCGTGCTCCATGGCGAATCCCGCCCGTTCAAGGAGAAACGACCGCACGTCCTCAACGACGTCGTCATAACGGGGCGCCTGCTGCATCGTTCTGGGCGTCCCCTGCATGTGCATCAGCACCAGGCCGGCCCCGGTCCTGGCCACGAGTCCGACCATGGCCTGATCGCCCCGCAGAGCCGTGACATCGTTGACGATGACCGCTCCCGCATCGATCGCAGCCTGCGCCACCGCGGCTTTCGACGTATCGACGGAAATGGGCACGGACACCGCCTTTGCGACGGCGGCGACGACCGGGATCAAGCGGCGGGACTCCTCCGCTTCGTCGACCGGAAGTGATCCCGGCCTGGTCGATTCGGCCCCGATATCCAGCAGATCCGCCCCCTCCGCCGTCAATCGCAGCGAGTGCTCCACGGCGGCTCCGGGATCGAAATAGCGTCCGCCGTCGAAGAACGAATCCGGCGTCACGTTCACGATGCCCATGACCAATGGGGTGTCGTGAAGAAGAATCCGGCGACCGCACGCGAGCAACACGCGTGGTTCCACTGCCTGTGTAGAGTCGTAAGCCATTGGGTATGGGAGGACCGGAGCACCCGTCGAACAACGCCGCATACATATCTCCGAAGAGACGATACGGTCTCGGTGGTGTGAATACGGCCGCTGAGGCCGCGCTTCCGGTGCCCGAACAAGAAGCGCGGCCGAGATTGATATTGATTAGGCGGGGACGGTCTGTGAGAACGACTGCATCAAAATCTGATCGATCTCGGTGGCATCAAGCACCTCTTTTTCCAACAATGCTTCCGCCAAGGCCTTGAGGCTCGCCATGTGCTCAGTGAGCAGGCGCTTCGTGCGCTCGTAGTTCTCGGTCACGAGTCGTTTAGTTTCATGATCGATTTCGAGCGCAACCTGTTCGCTGAAGTCCCGCTTCGTGGCGATCTCACGGCCAAGGAAAATTTCCTCTTCCTTCCGGCCGAAGGTCAGCGGTCCGAGCTTCTCGCTCATTCCCCACTCGCATACCATCTTACGAGCCAGTTCGGTGGCCCGTTCCAGATCGTTACCGGCACCGGTCGTCACATGGTGCAGCACGAGTTCTTCCGCCACGCGCCCGCCCATCAGAATGGCCAGGTTGTTGTAAAGGAAGTCCCGAGAATAGTTGTGCCGGTCGTCCGTCGGAAGCTGCATTGTGACGCCCAAGGCTCGGCCTCGTGGAATGATCGTCACTTTGTGCACCGGATCGGTTCCCGGCAGCAACTTGGCGATCAAGGCATGGCCGGCTTCGTGATAGGCCGTCGTGCGTTTTTCCTCATCCGTGAGCATCAAGCTCTTCCGTTCAGCGCCCATCAGGACCTTGTCTTTGGCCATTTCGAAGTCGATCACTTCGACTTCTTTCTTGTTCTGACGGGCCGCCCACAACGCGGCTTCGTTGACGAGATTTTCCAGGTCCGCACCGGAGAACCCGGGCGTACCGCGGGCGATCTTCTCCAATTCCACATTGGAGGCCACAGGCACCTTCTTCGTATGGACCTT
>DIHJ01000035.1:22468-24045 GCA_002420105.1 Nitrospira sp. UBA5699 | reverse complement strand
TAGCGACTCAACAGGGAGAGCAACTTACGGCGAGAGCTTCGGTTTTGCTTTGGACTTGGCTTTGGGCTCCTGCTCGTTCAATTGCTTCTTGAGTGCATCCAACTCCGCACGCAAAGCTTCCAGCTCCTGGGCCTGTTTATCCACGACGGTCTTGATGGCCGTGGAGGAGTCGGCTGTCTGCGGGGCGGACCCGCTTGCCGGTAGGGGATGGGCTAAAGCCGGGACGAGCTGTAGGGCGGAGGGAAGCTTTGCCAGCAGTTGATACGCGAGTGCCACACGAGGCAGATCGGGCTCGATCTCCATCCAGGTTTGCGGTGCGTCTGAGGGGAGTTGGAAGTCCTGGGGCTCGAACGAGAGGGCATAAATCGAGAGGTGCTCGTCACGGCGGTCTGCCGGTGAATGATAATGGTTGAAGGCAAGGTGCAATACCGGGCCATCGATGTAGAGTGTTCCGTCGATCACATCGCTGCCGTTCCCGACCTGAAATTTGACCCGGTGGTCCGGTTGAGCCCGTTTGAGCGCCGTAGCAACGGCCGGGGCCAGAAAAGCGACCTGCTGTGCTGAGAAGACCGGGGTGGGTTTCACTCCCCGGGGTGCGCTGCGACCATCCGACGGGTAAATACCGATGGAGAGTCCGGCGAACGCCTTGGCTAACGTATCAGGGGCCAGGTCGATCGGGTGACTTGCGTTGAATGCTTTGAGGGGACCGCTATAGCGCATCGTTGTCCCCCGATTGGAGAGCTGCTGGAGATAGACTGCCCCGTCTGTACTGTCGGTCACCAGGGTCTGATCGGAAAAAGCTCCGCACCCGGCTAAAAGGAAAGCGCTGATCACGATAATGCCGGCCAGCATCGACCTGGAGGAGTGAGGAATCATGCGGCACAGTCTAGCATAGGTTTGTACGTGAATCTTCAGGGAACAGCTCTGTTGGAAGGGCGGTTTCTTCCATTGACAGGAACGCGGTGGCATTGCTATAAATCGACCTATCATTTTTCGGAGACAACGAAGTCTCCGGTTGCACCGATCGATTTAGGCGGACAATGACGTCCTCCGGCATTTCTTTCCCCGGTTGTGGGATGAAAAGCCAGAGGGCGTTTTTTTTTGAGTTTGGCTGGTGAAAATGGTCCCCCTATTCGGTCACGGGGGTGGTGAAAAGTAAGACTTGAGCGGTATCGGAGTGTTGAGGCTGGTCAAAATGGTCATCCAACAAGGCCGCAGCCGATGGCAACACCGCAGGCGTAGCCTCTGGGCTACGTTGAGGATGTTGCCGAGGTGAGAACGCCGTTGGGGACCGTTTTCAGCGGCCTTCAATATATGCTTTTGCTGACTTCGCCGGACAGCTCGCTCTCGCCGCCGGAATAGTTATAAGCGGAGATGGCGAAGAAGTAGGTTTGGCCGTAGGGGAGGCCGGTGATCGTGTAGCTGCTGACGCGGCCGAGCGAGACGGGCGAGCTCGGATAGTTGTAGAGCCCCGGTGCGGTGCCGATATAGATCCTGTATCCGGCCAGATCGGTCTCGCCGTTGAGGGTCCAGCTGAGCGTGGCGCTGCCGGTGCCCGGCATGGGAGGCGGCGGAGA
>DIHJ01000035.1:17893-22374 GCA_002420105.1 Nitrospira sp. UBA5699 | reverse complement strand
GGCGGCGGAGATGCCGGCGGTGATTGCGGAGGAGACGGCGGAGGAGCGGAGACGGACAGGGCCGGTGCCAGCAATTGAGTGAGGCCCGGTAGCTGCCCGGCAAGGCGCTGCGCCCCCCGTCCTCCCAACGCGTTGCCGCCGGACGGGGCGGCGGTGCCGATGCCTATTCCGGCCAGGGCACCGGAGGTGAAAGGTTTTGCCGTCGACAGAGCGGCGCCGGCAAGCGGGACGGTGGATCTCGTGCTCCCGGTCGCGGTTCCCGTGACAGGCGCGGCGGCGGGGAGAGATTGGCTCGACGATCCGGTTCCCGTCGTCGAACTCCGGCGATTGCCGCCGGTCTGTGTCGGCGGCGGCATCTGGTTCTCCTGCCTGAGGGGAGCGGTGACCTGCGATGCGCCGGCCGGCGGTGCGCTCACGCTCGCGGGTGCCGGTCGTTTCGTCAGCTTGCGGCGAAGCGGATGCGGTGCGGTGACGACCGGCGCCGGGGCAGCCGTGGATGGATTCCCGGGAACGCCCGCCGCGGCGACAGGGTCCTGCCGAAGAATCAGGCTGTGGCGTCTGGCCGGCTCCTGATCCGCTGCCGATACGGAAGGTGCGACAGCCGGCAGTCCGAGCAGGGCGAACAGGCCGATGGCGAGAGCGAACGGGCGCTGGCGATCGATCACAGGAAACTGGTTCACGGGTGCGGTCCCTGAGGCATGGTCCGGGGTCTCGCGGCCTGCGCCGGTCGGTCGGTGCGGCTGTTGCGCGGAATCCCGTCGTCGTTTCCAGCATTCTGAATCCGCAGGTGCGGATGCGCCAGGAAAAGTTATTTTTGCGCGGCGGCGCGTGAGGCGGCGGGCTGATTCAACAGCCTGTCAGAGCAGGATCAGGACGAGGAGAAAGATGCCGGTCAAGCCGCAAAGCGAGGAGAGGTAGAGCGTCCCGGTGCGATCGGCGATCCAGGCCGTCTTCCATTTGCCGGGGTAGAGAGGCTGACGCTCGAGGAAGAGCCCCTCCTCGTAGAAGCCCAACGCCTGTTCGAGTTGAATCAACACCTGCTTTGCGAGGCGGTGACGATGTTGCTGCTGCAGGATCAAGCTGCAGCAGAGCCCGCACCAGACGAGGCTCGTGAGGGCCATCAAGAAAGTTTCGGGGGCTGAGAGCCGGTACTTGAGCGGGCTCAGGAGCAGCGCAAAGATCATGGCGATCAGGCCGAACGCGCCGAACGCGGTCAGCCTCATCATCTGTTCGCGGCGCTTGTAGACCTCCTCCTTGTAAAGGGGGTAGAGGGTGGTGAGGACCTGCTGAACGCCTTCCGTGATCATGGCCGTCGTGGTTTACCGTCCGGATGCCGCCGTGAGGTGCAGCGCGAGCCACTGGGTGATCGCCGTCGTCATGGCGTGGAAATCCTCCGCGCGCGAAAACTGATGGTCGGCGTCCGGCAGGAGATCCAGCCGCTTCGGGCCCTTGAGCAGGTCGAAGAGCTTCCGGCTCTGATGCAGTGGAACCAATTCGTCCCGTTGCCCCTGCACGATCAGCGTGGGAGCCGCGATCTGCGCCGCAGGACCATACGCAATGTGCCGGAGGCAGTCTTCGTAGAGGCCGTATTTCAACCGGATCCGCTCCGGGCCTCCCGTGATGTTCGGAACCGTGTCCGTTTCCTGCCAGCGCGCCATCTCGTCCGCCCCGAATTCTAAGCGAAGTTCTTCCGCAAAATCCACCACCGGACACTTCAGCGCGAGGCAGGCAACGTCCTGTCGCCGGGCCGTCGTCAGGATCGAGACGAGCCCGCCGAAGCTGGATCCCACGAGGCCGACCGTCGCATAACCTCTTGATATCATGCAGGCGATCGCTGCCATCGCCTGTCCGACCGCGAGCGAGGTCGTGATGTCTTCGAAGAGCCCTTCGCTTTCGCCATGACCGAAGAAATCGAACCGGAGCGTGGCGAGGCCCCGATCGTTCAGCAGCCTGGTCAAGGTCCTGTTCGTCGTACTGTTCTTATTCGAGAGAAATCCGTGACAGAGCACGACCACGACCCGGTGCGACGTCTCGGGCCGGCTGAGCACGGCCGAGACACGATGGCCCCACTCGTCATGAAAGGTCAGCGCTTCTTCCATAAATCGGTCGTCCTCTTGTCGGGAGGCGGTGTGTCTATTCCGGCGGGCGGGTGCCCAACGCCCAGGCGAGTTTGGTCGAGAAGAGCGTGAGGGCTGCGAGCAGCAGGCCGAAGGTGACCCAGGTTGCGGCCTGCACCGTCAGGGAACTGAGCGGCGTAGTCCACGTCAGGGTCGCTACGAGCACCAGTCCCAGTGTTCCGAAGCTCATGAGGCCGACGTGCACCATCCGCCATCGGTCGATGATGGAGGTGAGCGTGGCCAGATACGGTCCGCGCTTCTTGTGGCTGGGCACGCGGCTGACGGCGAGCGTGACCGGAACCAGGTGCGAGAGGGCCCCCATGATGGTCTGCAGGATGAAGCCGACCAGCGCCAGGTGCGTATAGGCCACCAGATGGAGCGTGCCAAAGGGGTAGAGCGGCACTTCCCAGAGCGAGTTGATCCCGACCAGCACCCCTGTCGCCATGGCGAGCAGCAGGAAGAATGTGGCGACGAGCAGATGATCCGAGGCGGCATTGCCGGGGTGGCCGGATGTGCGCCAAGTGGAGAAGATGTTGAACGCGTAGAGTCCCGCCCCGATCATCAGCAGGATTCCCGCCAGAATCTCGACTTTGAGCGACGCCGTCGCAAAACCCGCGATCAGGACCGCGATCCCGACCGGGAGGACGAAGAAGACCGTCCGGGCGAGGCGCGGACTGTAGAGGCTCTGCTGCAAGATCGTGGGCAGGAGATTGTGCATGGTGCCGATGATCGTCAGCGTGACGAAGCCCAACAAATTGAGATGGAGATGGACCAGCCGCGCGTGGCTGTACCAGGACAGGTCGATGAGCCGAAAGGCCATGCCGAGCCCGACGGCGAGTCCGGCAAAGAGCGCGAACAGAGCCAGTCCGTAGAATAAGAGGTTCAACGGCGGCGAATTGAGGCTCCGCCTGGTCTGTCGCCAGGCGTCTCCGGCGACGGACAGAAAGGCCCCGAGGATGAACAGCCCTGCCGCCGCGACGACCGCGAACCGCTGAAAACCGAAGCCCAGCAGCATCCCCAGCGCGCCGCCGTTCATGACGGTGAACAGGATCGGATGGGAGTCCGGCCGTTTCTGTCCCGTCATCAGCAGCGGGGGAATGAACGCCAGCATGGCGCCCATGATCATCTGCGCGACCCCGCCGACCAGGGCGCCGTGCACATGCACGAGCCGCAGCCACGAGGGGAGCGGGGTGCCCTGAACCAGTCCGATCAGGACCGCCAGACCGATCAGCGACGAGAGAAGCAGCCAGGCGAATCCCGTCAGCAGAAAGGTCAGCGGGCGGCAGGAGAGTTTCGGCATCGCGTCCCCGTCACCCTCCGAGGAAGTAGAAGTGGTTGGTCGGCCCCGTTCCGTGGCCGATGGCCAGGCTATGGCGGATCGCCTCGGTCAGATAGGTCTTGGCCGTTTGCACCGCGTCGTTGAGCGCCTTGCCGCGCGCCAGATGCGCGGCGATCGCCGAGGCGAAGGTGCAGCCGGTCCCGTGGGTGTGGGGCGTGTCGATGAACTCGCCCTTGAAGACGTTGAAGAAGCGGCCGTCGTACAGCAGATCCGTGGCGCGTTCGGCGAGGAGATGTCCGCCCTTGATCAGGACGTGCCTGCAGCCGAATCCGTGAATCACCTTGGCGGCGCGGCGCGCATCGGCGAGCGTCTTGATCTCGATGCCGGACAGCTGCTGCGCCTCATGGACGTTCGGGGTCACAAGCAGCGCCAGGGGGAACAGCTGATGTTTCAGCGCCTCGATCGCGTCGGGCTTCAGGAGCGGATGCCCGCTCTTCGAGAGCATGACCGGATCGACGACCAGATTGGCCACGTTCTGCGGTTTCAGCATCCGGGCCACGATCTCGACGACCGCGGCCGAGGACAGCATGCCGGTCTTGACCGCGGCCACGTCGAAATCGTCGAACACGGCGTCGATCTGTGCGGCGATGATGGACGCCGGCAGCTCGAACACGTCGGTGACCTCTTCCGTGTTCTGGGCCGTGATCGCCGTGACGACCGACATGGCGTAGACCCCGTTCGCCGACATGGCCTTGATGTCCGCCTGAATGCCGGCGCCTCCGCCGGAATCCGACCCGGCAATCGTCAACACTTGGGGCAAAGTCGTGCTCATGTGTGCGGTGTTTCGCTCCTTCGATATGGACCGTCAGCCGAATATATATACTTTGCCGTGGAATTCTGTCTAGCGCGGGATAATTCTTGCGGCCGGCATCGTCGGAGAGCCAAGTTGACGCCTGCCCGAAATTGGAAGTGTTATACGAACGGGGTGATCGCGATGGCCACCGAAACGGCCAAGCAGAAAATCCTGCAAGTTGGGGAGCGGCTTCCCGATGCCGCCACACGGGATGATGCGATCGGACGGCGCG
>DIHJ01000035.1:9532-17736 GCA_002420105.1 Nitrospira sp. UBA5699 | reverse complement strand
GAGCCGCAGGTGGTGGCTCGCTGATACACTCATGCTGTGTACTGTCTACATCTCTTGACCAAGTTCAAAAGTTAGTTTACTCTATGATCATGATCAAGCTGAATATCCATGAGGCGAAAACCCACCTGTCCAAGTACTTAGCCAAGCTCAAGGCGGGGGAGCGGATTGTTTTGTGCAAGCACAATCATCCGATCGCCCAGATTACGCCGTTGCCTCAAACGCCGGATCGTCCTCGCCCTATCGGGCTCGCCAAAGGACGATTCACCGTTCCGCGCTCCTTTTTCGATCCGCTGCCCGAAGAATTGCTGCGAGCCTTTGAGGGCACACGCGGGTGAGGTGCCTCCTCGATACCTGCACATTCTTGTGGATCATTACGGATTCGCCGGAACTGTCTCCCGCCGTCAAAGAACTCTTTGTCAATCCAAGCAACGATGTGTTTCTGAGCGCTGTGTCGGTGTGGGAATTGTCCGTCAAGCACGCTCTCGGAAAGCTGCCGATGCCGAGTTCGCTGGATCGATTCGTCGTCGAGCAGCGTGAGCGACATCGGATTGTTGCGCTGCCGCTCGATGAACGAGCGGTCGTCCATCTGCACAAGCTGCCGGCGCTCCATCGCGATCCATTCGATCGGATGCTCGTCTGTCAAGCCATCGAGCACGACTGCATCCTCCTCACCCCCGATCCGCTGATCGCCCAGTATCCCGTCAGAATTCAGTGGTGACTGTTGGGCCACCGCGCTTGCTGAGCCGAAGCGGCTGCCGCAGGCAGTGGGACGAATGTTCGAAGCCACACCTTTGCGACGCAAGTGGTGTGGCAAGTTTTCGGCGTCAAGCGGAGGCGAAGCATAGAGCGGTCAACGGCGCTCTGTGGCTGCGAGCGGAGAGAGCCGTCCGGCCCTGGCCCACCTTCTCACACCGGCCACTTCTCCTCATTCCACGCCATCTCCCAGAACATCCACTCGTAGCGCGAGCTCATGACGAACGATTCCTCCATCCGCCGCCGCTCTTCCTTGCCCGCGGTCTTCGCCCACTGATCCACCTTTCCCCGCATCCACCGCTGCACTTCGGCGAACTCCGGGGAGGCGTACAGCATGAGCCAGTCGCGATAGGGATGCTTCTTCGAGGGGGGGCCGTTCTTCAGGAGGTGCCGCCCCACCACGCAATAGATCCAGGCGCAGGGGAGAGCCACCACGGTGATTTCCGCGGCCGACCCCGATGCGGCCACGGCGAGCATATGTCTCGTGTAGGCGTAGTTCGTGGGGGCCATGGGCACGGAGGCCATCTCTTTGGCCGACATGGCCCACCTGCTGCCGTATCCTTCGTGCAGACTCCGCTCGACGGTGATGGTTTCCTCCGCCAGCTTGGCGAAGCGCAGCGCGGAATCCGAATCGGGTGCGCGCAGGGCGCCGGCGGCGAACACACGGGACAGGTCGCCCAGAAACCGGGCGTCCTGGAGAATGTAATACTTGAACTTGCGTTCCTGCAGCGTGCCGTCGCCGAGCGCGACGACGAAGGGATGGGTGAGTTGCGCCTCCCATGCGGGGGCGGCGAGTTGTCGGAGACGATCGGAAAACAGCATCTGGGGCTCCTTATCCGGTGAACGGGAGATCAGGCGATCGGCGCCCAGGGTCGCGGAAGACGGTTGATTCCGTCCAGGGCCGCCACCTTATAACATTCCGCGAGCGTCGGGTAGTTGAAGACCGTGTCGATGAAATAGTCGATGCGGCCGTGATAGGCCATCACCGCCTGTCCGATGTGGATGAGTTCGGTGGCGCCTTCTCCGATCGCATGGACGCCCAGGAGTTCGCGGGTGTTGCGGTGGAACAGCAGCTTGAGCATGCCGGTCTCGTCGCCGATCAGTTGGCCCCGGGCGATTTCGCGATAGCGGGCGATCCCGACGCCGTAGGGCGCCTCCGCCTTCGTCAGGTCCTCCTCGTTCCGGCCCACCATGGAAATCTCGGGGATCGCGTAGATGCCGTAGGGCAGCAGGTCCGTGTCGGTCCGGTCGGGATGGCCGAACGCGTGGCAGGAGGCGTGACGGCCCTGCTGCATGGAGGTGGAGGCCAGGGCCGGGAAGCCGATCACGTCGCCGGCGGCATAGATGTGCGGCACGGCCGTCTGGAAGTGCTGATTGACGGAGAGGCGCCCCCGCTCGTCCGCCTTGAGGCCGATGGCGTCGAGATTCAGCTCCTTGGTCGCCCCTTCGCGGCCAATCGCGTACATCAGCGTCGTCGCCTGGATCGGTTTGGCCTGCTTCAGGCGGACCTCGATGCGATGGTCCGCGTCCTTCTTGATGGCGAGGACTTCCTCCTCGTGATAGAGCGTGACGCCGATGTCCTTCATCTGCCGCTGCAGCGCGTCGATGATTTCGGCGTCCACGAATTCCAGGAGGCGGGGGCGCTTGTCGATGAGCGTCACCGGCACGCCCAGGGCGGCGAGGATCGACGCGTATTCGGTGCCGATGACGCCGCCGCCCACGATCACGATCGAATCGGGAAGGCGCTTCAGCGTGAGGAGGCCGTCGGTATCGATGATCGATTCGCCGTCGAACGGGATGCTGGCGGGACGGGCCGGCTCGGTGCCGACGGCGATGACGATGAAGTCGGCGGTATGTTCGACCGGGCCGCCGGCTTGCCGGATCCGGAGGCGGTGCGGATCGACGAAGCCGGCGGTGCCGTAGATCATGTCGACCCGGTTGCGGGCCATCTGATTTTCGACGATGGCGATCTCGTTTTTGATCACGTGGTCGGTGCGGTAGGCGAGATCCTCGATGGTGATCGCGTGCTTGAGGCGATACCCGGCTCCGTAGAGGTTGCGCTGACGGAAGCCGGAGAGGTACAGGACGGCTTCCCGGAGGGACTTGCTGGGAATGGTGCCGGTATTGGTACAGACGCCGCCGACGACTGCCTTCCGCTCGATGATGCCGACTTTCTTGGCGAGCTTGGCCGCTTGAACGGCGGCCTTCTGGCCTGCGGGTCCGGTGCCGATGACGAGAAGGTCGTAATGGGCCATCAGGACCCCTGTGCGGGAAGGCTAAGGTTAAGGTGTAGGCTAAGGGAGAATTGTACCTCAACCTCGACCTTCACCTGAGCCTTTCTTGATTCAGCTTGCCGTGATCAGTTTGCGCGCGAACTGAAAGGCTTCGTCCAAGTCCGGGAGCTGGGCCAGCTCCGGCGTAATCTGCAGGTAGCGGATCGTGTTGTGCGCGTCGACGACCATGACGGCGCGCGCCAGGATGTGCGGATCTTTCAAAAAGAGGCCGTAGGTCTTGCCGAAATCCGCGTTGCGGTAGTCCGAGAGGAACGTCACGTTGTCGATCTTGGCTTCCTCCGCGAAACGTTTCTGCGCGAAGGGCGTGTCGATGCTGACGGTGATCAGCTCGACCATCTTGTCGAGCCCCTTGTTCCTCTCGCTGAGGTGATGGGTTTGCTGCTCGCAGACTTTGGTGTCCAGCGACGGCACCACGCTGATGATGCGGACTTTGCCCTTTCCCCTGGTGTCGACGATGTTCACCTGGGAGAGATCGGTCCGGGTCAATCTCACGTCCCGCAGCCGGTCGCCGACTTTGACGCCGGTGCCGGCCAGCGCGAGCGGACTGCCCTTGAAGAGCACCGTATGGCCTTCTCCCGCAACCGCGCTGCCGCCCGCGACCGGCAGGTTCTTGTAGAGGAATTCGGAGTCGTGCCCCGCGCCCAGGCAGCCCGCGAGACCAAGCAGACCCGGCAATGCAAGCGTCGGCAACAAGCGCGAAATCGTCATGGTCATGTGAACCCTCCGTCTGGATAGAGGACTCGCCGCTCCGGCGGCGGTCCGGCGAAGAGCGGGGAACCTGCGCCGGGCAGGCTCACCGGCTGCGTATAAACTCTATCATAGCGCCGTTCGCAAGGTCAGGCTGTTCCCACTGCGGGATGTGCCCGGCTTTGGGAATGCGGACGAGCGTCGATCCCTTGATCGTGCGCTGCAGCTCCTCGCCGACCGCGACCGGAAACACCCGGTCCTCCTCGCCCCACAGAATGAGCGTCGGATGGGTGATGTCCTTGAGGCGTTTGGCGAATCCGGCCTCCCACAGGGGAAGGTTGTCGCGGACGGTGAGGAGCGGCGGAATCAGTCCCGGCCGTTGCCGGTTGCGGTTGGACCGCTCGATCACCGCCGGCGTCAACAAGGCCGGATCGTGCACGATCTCCTTCAGCACCGATTCGACCATCAACCCGCCGAAGAGCCAGTTGCCGAACGCAACGAGCCAGGCCGGCGCGCCGGTCTCCAGGGCCCGCCTGATCGACGGGCTCGTGAGTTTCTCGCGCACGTTCGCCGGCAGGCCGCCTATCAGCACCAGCTTGGCGACGCGTTCCGGGCGGGTGAGCGCCATGCCGATGGCGAGTCCGGCCCCCATCGAATTGCCGACCAGCGTTGCCTGGCGGATCTGCAGGGCGTCCATGAAGCCGACGAAGTAGTCCAGCATCTGGTCCGGGTCGTACGCCAGGTCCGGCTTGTCGGACAGTCCCGACCCGATGAGATCCGGCGTGACGAGGCGCACGTGCGCCGAGAGCGCCGCCTGCTGATGCTCCCACTGCCACATCGACCCGCCGAATCCGTGGATGAGAATGACCGGCTGGCCGGTTCCGACGTCCAGATACGCCATCCTCTGGCCCTTCACGGCGACGGTCTTGATCGGGATGCGCTCGATCGCGTCGAACTGCGGAGGAATCGGAGGGGGAGAAGCGCAAGCCGCCATGATCACCATGATGAGGCTGAGCGTGAGGAGCGGTCTGCGCGGGCTGATCGACAAGAGGGTCGGGCGACGACGGCTCGGGCTATTCCAGTTGAATGACCGTTTCATCCGTCTTCACATTGTCCCCTTCGGCCACCAGGATCGCGGTGACCGTGCCGTCGACCGGCGCGGGCACCCGGCTTTCCATCTTCATCGCTTCGATGATCAGCAGGGGATCTCCGGTCTTGACCCGGTCGTCCTTCGCGACGAGCACCTTCACGACGCGACCCGGCATCGGCGGCGCCACGTCGCCCGGTTTCGAGGGTTTCGGCCGTTTGGGTTTCGCGCCCTTGCCGCTCTCGGGCGCTTCCGGGACGCCGGCCAGCACCTCCTCGATCGGTTCAAGCGAAACCTCTTCGAGCTTGTCGTTGACGCGGATGTAATACGGCTTGCGCCCGTCGGTCTTGCGGCCCGATCCGGACACCTTCACGTGATAGGTTTCGCCGTGGACCGTGACGTTGAACTCGGCTGGCGCCAGATGGAGTTCTCCGCCCACGGCCGGGCCTTTTGCCGACGAGGTCTCGAGCGGTTCCGGAGTCAGTTCGCCCTTCTCGCGCGCCTCGAAGAAGTCCCGCGCGATCGCCGGGAAGAGGACGAACGAGAGCTGATCTTCGACGGTCTCGGCCGAGGCAGGCAGATCCTTCTTGACCGCGTCCAGTTCCGGCTCCAACCGGTCGGCCGGTCTCGTCTTGATCGGCTCTTCGTCGCCGATGGCCCGCGCCATGATATCGCGATCGACCTGGCCGGGAGCGCGGCCGTAGAGTCCGAGGAAGTAGTTCTTGGTCTCCGTCGTGATGACTTTGTACCGCTCGCCGGTGAGGACGTTCAACGTGGCCTGCGTGCCGACGATCTGGCTGGTCGGGGTCACGAGCGGGGGGTAGCCCATGTCCTTTCTCACCCGCGGCACTTCGTCGAGCACTTCCCGCATCCGGTCCAGCGCGTTCTGTTCCGTCAATTGCGCGGCCAGATTCGACAGCATCCCGCCCGGAATCTGCGAGGTCAGGATTTCGGCGTCCACGCCGGTGAAGTCGCTTTCGAACTGGCGGTACTTGCGGCGCACGTCGCGGAAGTGCTCGGTGATCGGCAGAAAGGAGGCGAGGTCCAGCCCCGTGTCGTACGGAGTATTGCGCAGCGAGGCGACCAGCGTTTCCGTCGCCGGATGCGACGTGCCGCCGGCCAGCGGCGACATGGCCGTGTCGAGCATGTCGAGGCCGCCGAGGATCGCCATCAGCGACGACATCGACGCCATGCCGGATGTGTAGTGCGAATGGAGGTGAATCGGGACCTTCACCGCCGCTTTCAGGCGGCGGACCAGGTGGTAGGCGTCGAGCGGGGCCAGCAGCCCCGCCATGTCCTTGATGCAGAGCGTATCCGTCCCGAGATCCTCGAGCTGTTTGGCCATGTCGACATAGCGGTCGACGTTGTGGACGGGGCTGACGGTGTAGCTGATCGCGGCCTCCGCGTGCTTGCCGCAGGCTTTGACTTCGCGGATGGCGCGATCCACGTTCCGCACGTCGTTCAGCGCGTCGAAGATGCGGAACACGTCGATGCCGTTGGCCGCCGAGCGCTCGATGAACCGTTCCAGCACGTCGTCGGCGTAGTGCCGGTAGCCGACCAGATTCTGTCCGCGGAGGAGCATTTGCAGCTTGGTGTTGGGCATTGCCGCGCGCAGGGCGCGCAGCCGTTCCCAGGGATCCTCCTTCAGGAAGCGCAGGCAGGTGTCGAACGTGGCGCCGCCCCAGACTTCCAGCGACCAATAGCCGACCGCGTCGAGTTTCTGGGCGATGGGCAGCATGTCCTCCGTCCGCATGCGGGTCGCGAGCAGCGATTGATGCCCGTCGCGCAGGGCGACGTCCGTGATCAGGATCGGTTTGCCGGGGGCGGGCTGGATCGCCAGATCCTGCGGCCGCGGCTTCTGCCCCTTCGAGGTCTTGACGGCCGGCCCGGACGGGCGTTTCTTCGCCGCCGGTTTCTTTGCTGAAGGTCGTGTTCTCGCCATAATGTCGTCGTCCGCGTTAGCGCCTCACAGGATAAGCAGCAGGGGGTGGTTACAATCCTTCGTACGCCGCAATCGCGGCGGAAATCGCCACCACCAGGTCCTCGGGTTGTTCGAACTCGTGGTAGTCGAAGAGCTCGGGGTGTGTTTCCAGGTAGGAGGTGTCGAAATGCCCCGCGAGAAAGTCCTGATCCTGCATGATGGCTTTCATGAACGGGATCGTCGTCTTCACGCCGCGCAGCACATATTCCTCGAGCGAACGCCGCATGCGGCTCACGGTTTCCTCCCAGGTCCGGCCCCGCACGGTCAGTTTGGCCAGCAGGGCGTCGTAGTAGGGGGGGATCGTATAGTCCTTGTACACGGCGCCGTCGATGCGGACGCCGATGCCGCCGGGCGACAGGTAGGCCGTCACGGTGCCGGTGCAGGGCATGAAGTTGTTCTTCGGATCCTCGGCGTTGATCCGGCACTGAATGGCGTGTCCCTGCAGGATGACGTCCTTCTGCTGAATGTCGAGCGGTTTCCCCGCCGCGATCGAGATCTGGTTGCGCACGATGTCGATCGCCGTGATCTGCTCGGTTACCGTATGTTCGACCTGGAGACGGGGATTCATTTCGATGAAGTAGAAGCGCCCCTCCTGGTCGAGCAGGAACTCCACCGTGCCGGCGTTGTCGTATTTGACGGCGCGCGCGATGGTCGTGGCGGCGTCGCCCATTTCCGCCCGGAGTTTCGGGGTGAGAATCAGGGACGGCGCGATCTCGATCAGTTTCTGGTGTCGGCGCTGGATGGAACAGTCCCGCTCTCCGAGATGGATGATGTTTCCGTGGCGGTCGGCCAGGATCTGGAACTCGATGTGGTGGGGGCGCTCGATGTACTTTTCGATGAAGACGCTGCCGTCCCCGAACGCGGCTTGCGCTTCCCGCGCGGCGACTTCCATGTTCTCCCGCAGTTCCGCGTCGGAACGGACGACCCGCAGGCCGCGGCCGCCGCCGCCGGCGCTGGCCTTGATCATGACCGGATAGCCGGCTTTTCTCGCGAAGGCCAGGGCCTCCTTGACGTCGCTGACACCGCCCTCCGTCCCGGGGACGATGGGAACGCCGACCTCCCGGGCCAGCTCGCGCGCCTTCACCTTGCTTCCCATGAGGGTGATGGCCAGCGGGGAGGGCCCGATGAAGGTGATGCCGGACTCCCGGCACAATTCGGCGAACTGGGCGTTTTCTGAAAGAAAACCGTAGCCTGGGTGGATGGCATCGGCGCCGATCCGGAGGGCCAGGTCGACGATCTGCTGCCCGTCGAGGAAGCCCTTGACGGGGCCGGGACCCACCACGTAGGCCTCATCGGCCTTCTTAACGTAAATGCCGGTCGAATCAGCCTCGGAATAGATGGCGGCCGTGGCGATATTGAGCTCGCGGCAGGCGCGGATGATCCGCATGGCGATTTCGCCGCG
>DIHJ01000035.1:9353-9478 GCA_002420105.1 Nitrospira sp. UBA5699 | reverse complement strand
CGCATGGCGATTTCGCCGCGATTAGCCACGAGAATTTTCTTGAACATCTCCCTCTGGCTCCCCTGTATACCCACGCGTCGCTCCTCGCAGGCCGGCGCAAAGGAGCGCGTAAGCTAGCATAGGAT
>DIHJ01000035.1:5211-9203 GCA_002420105.1 Nitrospira sp. UBA5699 | reverse complement strand
CGGTGTCCCGGGCCGTCGGGGTTACTTGGCTTGGATCAGCAGCGGTTTGGACTGGGCGCTGCCGCCTCCGGCCACGATGATCAGGAAGGACATCCCGGCTTTCGCGTCCGGCACCGTCGCTTCGATGGTGGTGTCGTTCACGAATTTATAGTCCACCTTGGCTTTGGGCGAGGCGCTGAAGGTTACCGTATGGAAGCACTCCTTCGTGCCGAAGTTCTCGCCCTTGATGACGACCTTGTCGCCCGGTTTGACGTCGTCCGGTTCGACCTTGGCGATGCGGGGTCGTTTGCTGCGGTCGCAGACCGGATCGCGCTCGACCTTGTCGGAGTCGAAACCCTTGATGGATTCCATGTCGTAGAGGGTGAAGCCGGCGCCCTCGACGATCGCGCCCTGTCCGCTGGTGCTGGATTCCTCCGCGCCGACCGACGGGGTGGAGCACAGGATCGCTGCGGTCAGCCCCATCAGCGTGAAGACTGCTGCTTGCCACGTCTGCATAAGACCCTCCTTGATGAAAGAAGCGAATTATTTCCGGTCGAACGGGATATAGGTCTCGGCGATAATCTGTTGGCCTGCCGATGACAGCGCAAATTGCCGGAAGGCGTCGATCAACGGCGTCCCCTCCTTCTTGGAGAGCAGGAGGATCGGCCGGCGCAGCGGATAGCGCCCGTCCTTCACCGTCGGCACTTCGGGCTCCACCTTGTCGACGGGGAGCAACCGGACGGCGACGCCGCCGGAGACGACGGACAGGGCCTGGCTCAAGGAAATGTAGGCGACCGCGGAAAGCGGAGGCAGCGTGCCCACGACGGTCTTCACGACCTTGTCGTCCTTGCCGATGACTTTCGCGCTGTCCGGAATCTTGCCGCCGATACCGAGCTGGCTTTCAAAGGCGTCCCGGATGTTCTGGTTCTTCGGCCGGTCGATCAGGAGAATCTTGGTTTCCGGTCCGCCGAGTTCCGCCCATTCCTTCACTTTGCCGGAGAAGATGTCGGCGACCTGCTGCTTCGTCACTTCTTTTGTAAAGTTCGAGAGGTGCACGAGGATGCCGATGCCGTCCCAGGCGATCTGAGACGCGGCGAGTCCCGCTTCCTCGGCCCCCGTCACGGCCAGATGGGCTTCGCCGGCCTTGAGCATGTCCACCGGCTTGGAGTGATCGTCCCAGAGTACGTCGACGTAGGCCCGCGGGTTCGCCTTCTCAAAGGCCCGGGCAAGGGCTTCGATCATCGTGAGCTCCGGACCGTTTCCGGCGATGATCAGATTGCCCGACAGCTCCGCCCGTGCGGAGAAGAGGGGCGCGAGCGCGAGCAGGAGCACGAATCCGAAGAGGCGCAGCAGTCTCACGGTGCGGGGGAGGCCTGCTGCGGTCTGCTCGTGATCGCGTCGGTCTCGGCTTCTCACGTCCCGGCCTGTGGTTTGGTTAATTTCCCGGATTTTCGCCGCCGGGGGCCGGGTCCGAACCCGGTAGCGCGCGTTTGCCGATAATCGGGGGGAGTTTCGCGAACTTATCCATGCGCTCGTTCAACATGCTGTACGCCTTCATTTCGGCGAAGCCCGGCTTGTGGTCGCCCTTGATGGTCGAGGCAAACGACGAGAGGAGCTTGGTCGCGTCCTGCGCGTTGCAAAAAGGGCAGACGGTATCCTCCGTCCGGGCATGGACCGACTGCGTGGCTTCGAAGGTTTTTTCGCATTGTCCGCAACGGTACTCGTAGATCGGCATGGGATCCGTCCTTCTTGCCGGGGCCGGCCCGTCATGAGCCGGCGACCCTTGACCGGTCGTTGAACGATGCCGTATTGTAGCACACCTGCCTGGTTTGAAGACTAGGGGTTTGCTCAGCGGAGGAGGAGGATGTTCGATGCCGGTGTTAATTCGACGGTATAAGACCACCAACGGGATGATGCAGGAAGAGCGGATCGACGACGAGGACCGGATCGAGCGTTATTTCAGGCTGTTCGAGAAGGACGACGTCAAGAAGTTGGAGACCGGGGTCAAGGTCTTCATTGAAAAGGACGAATGGCAGCTGCTTCCGTAAGTCGGTAGAGGGTACTGGTCCGGGAGTGAAGGATGATCCCGTCTTTCCTCCCATCACCCCGTGCCCTTCACCCCTCCTCCCTCATCGATTGACATGATTTACTGGATTCACATCGCGCGTTCCATCGATCGGGTGACGCTTCACAAGGACCGCTGTTCCGAAGTGCCGTCGGTCCATTCGTCCAGCGACTTTTGGGAAGGCGGCTGGTTCGACTATCCGGACAAGGAGCGTGCTCTGGCGGCGATGGAGCAGGCCGGCACCACCTATCAACGCCGCTGCACGCTCTGCAAACCCTGAACGGGAAGGTTTCGAGTTTGGGGTTTTGAGTTCCGGACCGGGCCAGATCTGGGGCGTCCCGCCTTCCCCAACTCAGAACTCAGCACTCATAACTCAGAACCCTTCTTCCCCTCATGCCTCGACTCGCACTGCTCCTCACGACGTTGATTTGGGGCGCCACGTTTCCGGCCACCAAGGCGGCGCTGGAGCAGATTCCTCCGCTGTCCTTTCTGCTGCTCCGGTTCTTCCTGGGCGCGCTGCTGGTCGGCGCATGGTTCGCGGTGGCCCGGCATCGGGTGCACCGCGGGCGGGAGGTCCTGTACGCCAGCGCGATCGCCACGATCTTCTTGTTTCTCGGCTATGTGCTGCAAACCGTCGGTTTGCGGTACACCAGCGCGTCGAACTCGGCGTTCCTCACGGCGCTGTACGTGATCTTCGTGCCGCTGATCCTGCGGCGCTTCGACGGGCGGGTGATCCTTGCGACGGCGGTCGCGACGGCGGGTCTCTGGCTGCTCGTGAAGCCGAGCGCCTCGATGAACGTCGGGGATCTCATGACGCTGGGCTGCGCGGTGGCCTTTGCGGGACACATCGTCTGCCTGGAGCGGTTCACCCGGCAGTTCGACGCGCCGTCGCTGCTGTTGTGGCAGATGGCGGCGATGGCTCTGTTGTTTGTTCCGATCACGGCCTGGGAGCAGGCCCCGTCGGCCGCGTTCACCCCGACCGCGGTGCTGCTCATCGGACTGGGCGTGACCGGCGGTCTGGCGACCGGGGCGTTTGCCGTGCAGATGTGGGCGCAGCAGATCGTGCCGGCCCAGCAAGTCGCGCTGGTCTTCGCGTCGGAGCCGGCCTATGCGGCCTGGCTGTCGTGGTATTTCCTGGGCGAGACGCTGGATCTGCAAGGATGGATCGGCAGCGGGTTGATCCTGTCGGCGGTGATCATCGGCGCGTTCGGCAGCGGAGCGGAACCGGCGGCGGCAGGCGCAGCCGAACCCGCCTAGCGGCGAGAGTTACGGACAAGGAGTGTCATGGCACAGAAATTCGGCAACGGGCGCTGGGTCCGGGAAGGGTTTCTCGACAATCGCGTCGAGGGAACCGTCGTCGGCCGGATCGTCTTCGCGGCGATCGGTCCGGTGGACCTGTTTCTGCGGGGCAACTTCAAGGCCGACATCGCCGGTCAGGTGATCCGGTTCTCCAACGGCCGCTTCGAGGACGACGACATGGCGGCGCAGGTAATCGGCGATATGGAGAACCCGCAGATCGGCACGGTGAACCTGATCTCGTTCGATCCGCATCCGAACCTGGTCCCGCATCCCTACGTGGAATGGTTTTCGGCCGGCCGGAATCACTACCGGTTCGAGCTCGATCCCAACGAAGCCTGGGTCGTTGCGGAGGGAGAGCGGGAGGCGATCGATCAGGAGAGTCGCAGGATTCGTGAAGCCCTGGCCGGCCGGGCGTCCGGACGGCCGGGACCGCGGGAAGACTCCGATTGGGTGTGAGCGCAGGCTGAGGAGTGAGAGGGAGCGGGAGTCTTCTTCCCTCAGCGTTGAACCTTCACCTCAGCCTGCCGGTGATTTAGACCGCGATGGCTTCGTGCTTGCTTTTCTGTTCCCGCACGTAGACCGGCACGTCCTTGATGTCCCACACCAGCCCGAGCCATTCCATCGCCTTCAGGCAGTAGTAGGTCATGTC
>DIHJ01000035.1:0-5112 GCA_002420105.1 Nitrospira sp. UBA5699 | reverse complement strand
TTGTTGTGCCAGCCTTCGCCCATCGTGATCAGCGCGAGGATGAAATTGTTCCGGCTGTCGTCGCCGGTTTCGTAGCGCTGCGAGCCGTACACGTGGGAGAGGGAGTTGATCGTGCAGGTGCCGTGGATCAGGGCCACCGTCGAAATGAAAAAGCCCCAGATCAGCATTTGCGGGCCGTTTGTGCCGAGTTCCGGCGCATAGGCTTCCAGCAGCTTGCCGAGGCCGAACATGCCGAACCCGGCGATCGTCGGCACCAGAATGTCGAAGCGGTCGAGAAAACGCAGTTCCGGATACTTGGCGAAGTCGGCGATCGCTTTGAGCCGCGGGGCAAAATGGGTCTGCGAGGTAAACCAGCCGATGTGCGACCAGAGGAATCCCCCCTGGCGCGGCGAATGGACGTCGTCCGGCGTATCGGAGGCGATGTGGTGATGGCGGTGATGGCCGGCCCACCAGAGCGGACCCCGTTGGGCGCAGGAGCCCCCCAGGATCGCGAACGCCAGTTGGCAGGCGCGGGTGGTCTTGAACGTCCGGTGCGAGAAGTAGCGATGGTACCAGCCGGTGATGGCGAACATGCGAACGAAGTAAAAGGCCACGGCCACGGCCACCGCGGTCCAACTCCATCCCACCCAGATGACGCCCAGGCACATGGCATGGACGGCGATGATGGGCACGCAACGGAACCAGTCCATCTTCGGCACGCCGTCCGTCTTCATGTACTCGAGACCGGCCCAGGAGTCGAACCAGCGGAGAAACGTAAACCAAATGTTCTGGGCCTTGGTCGGGTGCAGGATACGTACGTCGGACATGCGGGGTACCTCCAGTCAGAACCGGCGCGCGGCGCCGGATACACACAATCCCGTAGAACTCAATGAAGCCGCGGCACTTGTTTGGTGGTTCGCGTGGCAGGCCGCAGAGTGACGGGTTGCGACAGGAACCAGTTCGAAACCCGTAGATGACGGGGTCTCATTATACATGCAAACCGATGTGAATGGTACCGTCAATTTGCGGGCCCCGGCGGGACCTGGTTGTTCATTGTACTGGAACCGGCTCGCTTGTCCAGAAAAGCCGCCAATGGCATGGCCGAAGGCCGTCCGGCCCGGCCAGTCAAGTTGCCGCCGCCGAATTTGACACCCTCGCCCGCGCGTCTCTAGAATGCGCGAATGATCAACGACCGCTTCTTGAAAGCCTGCCGGCGCGAGCCGGTCGATTGCACCCCCGTCTGGTTCATGCGCCAGGCCGGCCGCTACATGGCCGAGTATCGGGCGCTCCGCGCCAAACATTCGATGCTGGATCTGTGCAAGACGCCGGAATTGGCGGCCCAGGTCACGCTCCAGCCGATCGACCGTTTCCCCCTCGACGCCGCCATCATCTTTGCCGACATTCTGCTCCCCCTCGAGGCCATGGGATTGAACCTGGAATTCGCGGAAGGGGAGGGGCCCGTCATCCACAATCCGGTCCGGGAGAAGGCCGATGTGGAGCGGTTGAAGGTGATCGACGGAAGCGAACTGGACTATGTGGCGGAGGCGATCCGGCAGACGCGCAAGGCCCTGAACGGGCGGGTGCCCCTGATCGGATTCGCCGGCGCGCCGTTCACCCTCGCGAGTTACGCCATCGAGGGCGGCGGGTCGCGCAACTACGTGCTCACGAAATCGATGATGTATCGCGAGCCGGATGTCTGGCACAAGTTGATGGACAAATTGGCCCGCGTGGTCACCGGCTACCTCCGCCGGCAGATTCGCGCGGGGGCGCAGGCGGTCCAGCTCTTCGACAGCTGGGTCGGCTGTCTCTCCGCCGGCGATTACGCCGAGTACGTCGTGCCTCACGTGCAGCTGATTTTCGACGGGTTGAAGCGCGAAGGCGTGCCGCTGATCCATTTCGGGACCGGCACGACCGCGATTCTGCGACAGATGCGCGAAGCGGGGGGCGACGTCATCGGCGTCGATTGGCGCATCCCTCTCGACGACGCCTGGGCCATGATCGGGCACGACCGGGCGGTGCAGGGAAACCTGGACCCCGTGAGCCTGTACGCTCCGCTCCACGAGATCGAACGCCGCGTCGAGGACATCCTGCGCCGCGCCGGCGGCCGGCACGGCCACATCTTCAATCTGGGCCATGGGATCCTGCCGACCACGCCCGTCGAGCATGTGGAAGCCGCCATCAACATGATCCACAAACTCAGTCAAAGGTAGGTTCGGGGCCAGTGGCGAGAGGCTAGCGGCTCGAAGCCATAAGATGAAGGTCCCTAACGGGGTTTTCCTCTTGCCCCGTACCACTAGCCGAGGAAGCTCCATGACTCGATCACAACGTCCGATTGCGGTTCTGCTGATGGCCATGGGCGGGCCCGACTCTCTGGAGAACGTCGAGCCGTTCCTCCTCGATGTGCGGGGCGGACGGCCCACGCCGCCGGAACTGGTCGAGGAGATCCGCGCCCGGTACCGCGCGACCGGAGGGAAGTCTCCCGCAGTCGGCATCACCAAAGATCTGGCGAAGAAACTGGAGCAGCGGCTCAACGAGTCCGGCCGCGAACGGTACTGGGTCTACGTCGGCCTGCGGCACTGGCATCCCTTCATCAAAGACACCTACGCCGAGTTGTTGCGCGATGGGCCGGAGCAGATCATCGGCGTCTGTCTGGCGCCCCAGCAGTCGTCGTTGAGCACCGGCGCCTATCGCAAAAAGGTGGAAGAGGCGCAGGCGGGTCTGGAGGGCGCCTGTCCGGTCAGCTACGTCGGCAGTTGGAACCGGCATCCGAAGCTCATCGCGGCGATCGTCGAGAACGTCCTGCAGGGGCTCCTCAAATTTCCCGCGGAGATCCGGGCGGCGGTGCCGGTGTTGTTCACGGCGCACAGCCTGCCGGAGCGGATCGTCGCGATGAAGGATCCGTACCCCGAGGAAGTGAAGGGCACCGTCGACGCCGTGACCGCGCTGCTGGGCGGCCAGCCGACGCGGTTCGCCTACCAGAGCCAGGGCCGGTCGGGAGAGCGCTGGCTGGGTCCGACGGTGGAATCGGTCATCGAGGACCTGAGTCGGACCGGCCATCGCCATGTGCTGGTCGCACCGATCGGGTTCCTCTGCGATCATGTCGAAACGCTCTACGACATCGACATCGAGTTGAAACAACTGGCCGGCAGCCGCGGGATGCGGCTCGAGCGCATCGCGATGCTGAACGACTCACCGGCCTTGATCGAGACGCTGGTCGATGTGCTGGCCGCGCACGAATCCTCCCTGACGATCGCCCCGTGAGCACGCCCCGCACAGTCGCCATCGCCGGTGGAGGCATCTCCGGGCTGGCCGCCGCCTTGTCGCTGCGGGAACGCGCGGAGGCGGCCGGCATTCCGATCCGCTGCACGGTGCTCGACGCCGGTCCTTCCTGGGGCGGCAAGATCGTCACGCATCGCATCGACGATCTGGTGACCGAAGCGGGGCCGGACTCCTTCCTCTCGCAGAAACCCGCCGGACTGCAACTGATCGAGAAGCTCGGCCTCACCGGCCAGCTCATCAATACGAACGAAACGGGCAAGAAGGCCTTCGTCTATTCCGGCGGCCGCCTCCGGGAGTTGCCGGAAGGGTTGGTCGTCATCACGCCGGGCCAGATCGGGCCGTTTCTTCGGAGCGGACTCCTGACGGCCGGCGGCCTGGCCCGCATGGGGCTCGATCTCGTGATGCCGGCAAAGCGATCGCAGGAGGACGAGTCGCTGGCCTCGTTCTTCCGCCGGCGGTTCGGCCGGCAGGCGTTCGATCGCATGATGGAACCCCTCATGGCCGGCATCTATGCGGGCGATGCGGAACAGATGAGCTTGAAGGCGACGTTCCCCCGTTTTCTGGAATTGGAGCAGGAGTACGGCAGCGTCATCCGCGGGATGATGGCGGGGCGGAAACGCGATGCCGGCCGGCAGTCCGCAGGTCCGCGGCGGACCATGTTCGTGAGCCTCAGGAACGGCCTGGAGGATCTTGTCACGGCGCTGGTCCGGCGCTTGACGGAGCAGGGGGTGGAGCTCAGACGCGGCGCCTTGGTGGAGTCCCTGCGCGTCCGGTCCCATCAACCCGGCCGCTGGACCTACGATGTGATGCTGCGCGAGGGCCCGGCCCTCTCGGTGGACAGTCTGGTTCTGGCGACACCGGCCTACGTCTCGGCCGAGCTGCTGCGTCCCCTGACGCCGATCGCCGGAGGCCTGTTGGATCTGATCCCCTACGCGTCGACGGCGACCATTGCGATGGCCTATCCCGCCTCCGTCGTGGGCGGGGCCGTGCAGGGATTCGGATTCGTCGTGCCCCGGGTCGAGCAACGGGATCTGATCGCCGCGACCTGGACGTCGCTGAAATGGCCGCACCGCGCGCCGCCGGATCAGCTGCTCGTGCGCTGCTACGTCGGCGGGGTCGGGCGGGAGGAGATCCTCGGGCTCGACGATCAGGCCCTGGTCGCACGGGTGAAGTCGGAACTCAGACAGATCTGCGGGGTGACCGCCGAGCCGACCTACGTGGAAGTGAATCGCTGGACGAAAGCGATGCCGCAGTATCTGTTGGGGCATCTGGATCGTGTGGAGCAGGCGGAGACGGCCTTGAGCCGCTACGGCGGGCTGATCCTGACCGGCGCGGCCTATCGGGGGGTGGGGATTCCCGATTGCATCCGCGACGGAGCCTTGGCGGCGGACCGTGTGGTGCGGTATCTTTCCGGAGAACGGAGCTAAAGGACGAACACGTATGACCATCGAAAGCAAAATGACGATCATCGATGTCAGCGGCCCGTTTCGCGAGCCGCGGGAGCCGGTGTTCTCGTACGATTATTCCATCCAGCGATCGAATTGGCCGATGCCGCACGCCGTGCGGGTGAAGGTGGGGATTCCCGAGGAACTGGACGTGCTGCGGAGCAAGCTGCTCGGCCCGGTCACCGGCACGCCGGGGCAGCAGTTGCTGATCTCCCAGGTGTTGAGCCGCCGGATCGCGGACGAAAAAGTGCGGATCGCGGAGGCGGACGGTCAGTTGCTGGAACGCCGCGAGGTGGTGCTCCCGCCCTATTCGGGGCCGGAGGCGCATCGATTTGCGCGGCTGGAAGAATGGCTTGAGCGGGAGAGGGACGTTCTGCGGGCCGAGATCAAGAAACGGGTAAATCTCTAG
>DIHJ01000021.1:3927-44118 GCA_002420105.1 Nitrospira sp. UBA5699 | reverse complement strand
ATCCTGTTCATCTGCGGCGGCGCGTTCGTCGGACTGGAACAGATCATCGAGCAACGGTTGAACCGGAAGGCGATGGGATTCGGCGCGGAAATCCGCGGCCGGGCCGACGTCCGGCTGGGCGAATTGTTCGAGCAGGTGCAACCGGAAGATTTCCTCAAGTACGGCTTGATTCCGGAATTCGTCGGGCGCCTGCCGGTCGTCGCAACCCTGGATGAACTCGATGAACGTGCCTTGGTCAAGATCCTAACCGAACCGCGAAACGCGCTGACCAAGCAGTATGAAAAGCTCCTCTCCTTTGAAAAGGTGAAACTCAAATTCACCGAGGGCGCGCTGGGAGCCGTCGCCCGGAAAGCGTATCAGCAGAAGACCGGGGCCCGGGGCCTCCGGGCTATTCTGGAAGAAGTCATGCTGGACGTGATGTATGACGCCCCGTCCCAGAAGCAGATCAAAGAAGTCCTCATCACCGAGGATGCCATATTAGGGAAACATCCGCCCATCCGGATCTTCGAGCAGGACAAAGACGTCAAGACAGCCTAATCCCAGCAGAATCAATAGTTTACGTTGCGGACTCCAGAGTACCGGCCTCGCATCGGCGAGGCCGGTGCGTTTCATCGCCGCAGGCGCTCATCTCTTCCCTTCATCGCGCTTCCGCACCGCTCAATCAAGCCGCGTCATTGCCGAGAGAAGTCCGCGGTTTTGCTCGACAAGGTGAAATGCTGCGCTATACTTGCGAAGTGACGCTGCAATGAGGGAGGACGCGTGAAGTATCCCGTAGTTTCCAGCCTGAGACACAAAGGCAAAACGATCGAGTTGGACTCGACCAGGGAAATCATCACCCTTCTGGGCATCAACGGCGAACCCATGGGAAATCTGTCGTGGGATTTCGTCATCGACCAGATTCTCGCCTACCGGAAACCGCCGGCCTCCAAAGAAGCCAGGACCGAACCGCGCGTCACTCTGTCCTTTCGCGTGAAATATAAGACGCCGGAAGGGCAACAGTTCGAAAGCCGGGCCGGCGGGATCGGCGGCGGCGGTCTCTTCATCGAAAGTCTAGTGCCGCTCGCGATCGGCACCAAGTTGACGATGGAATTCTCTTTTCCGGAACGCCCCGCGGAATGGTTGCCGGCGAAAGGCGTCGTGGCGTGGGTCTGCCCGAAGGCCGATCAGTACACCTTCAGCCCCGGCATGGGCGTACGGTTTACCGACATCGCTCCCGAAATCCGAAATCGCGTGCTCGAAATGGTCAAATCGCTGCAGCAGGTCGGCCAGCCGGCGGCGTGACGACGGTGGAGCCCCGGCATTGCACTTCATCCTTCGTGTAGTGGAAACCGTTTCATGAAGTTTTCAGTCGCCGCAACACCCGGCCATCAGGGGAAGACCCTCGAAGTCGATCCGAACCAAGAAGTGATCAACCTCCACGGTCCCAACGGGGCCTTGCTCGGGACGTTGTCCTGGCAGGAGATCATCGAGCGGGTCCTCGCGACCGACGACGACACCAGGTTCGCTCATGCCCGTGCGCACGCCAGGGCCCCGCTTGCCGTGAAGGTCAAGTACACGACACCCGAAGGAAGGCAATTCGACAGTTTGACGGGCGGGATCGGCGGCGGGGGCATGTTCATCGAAAGCAGCCAGCCCCTGGCACCCGGAACCGAACTCGCGGTGGAGTTCGCCCTTCCGGACCGGCCCTGGGAAAAACACAAGGCCAAAGCCAAGGTCGCATGGACCCGCAACAAGCCGGAGCGTTTTCTCCTGTTTCCGGGTATGGGGGTCCAATTCACCGACATCGACGATAAGTCCCGCAAGGAACTCGTCGACCTCGTCGCCGCACTCACTCGCTCCCGCGCAACGACCTGAGCCCCGCTTCCGCCCACCGCCGGACACCACTATCCGGATCCCTCGCCGCCGCATCTTCAAGCGACACTCTGGTTTCCGGAGTGTCCATCGTCCCCATTTGGTAGGCTGCTTCCGCTCGCACCGCCGGTGAGCGATCATCGGCCAGTCGCTTCCGTATTGCAGCAGCAGCCGCCGGATCTCCCGACATCCCCAGTGCCGCGACGGCGCTCTGTCGTACCTCCGCGTCCGTGTCGCCGAGCGCCGCTACGAGCGCGGCCCCCCAGAGGCTCCCTTCCGCCTGCAGCAGCCCCCGGATTGCGGCTCTTCTGACCCTCACGTCCGAAGCGCGCACGAGATTCACCGCGGCGCCCAGCTGTTCGGAGTCGGGCTCCAGCTCGCCGATGGCGAGAGCCGCCGCACCGGTGACAGACTCCTCGGGATCTTCAAGTGCCCGAATGAGCCCGATGACGACTTCATCGGGCGGCGGCGGACCCATCCGACCCAAAGCCGTGGCGGCGGCGGCGCGGACGCTCGGTGCGGGATCGGTCAGCAGGGGCAGGACGGCACGCGCGGCGGCTCGGTCACCGATTTTGCCCAAGGACTCGGCGGCCGTTCTTCGGACTGCGGCGTCCTCATCGTGCAGTAACGCGGTCAGGATCGCCGCCGTACGCTCCGCCGAGGGAGCAGGATCCTCTTGCAGGCAACCGGACAGCGAAATCAGGAGGAGACAGAACAGAAACCGGCCGGGGGGACGCGCGCGTGTCGAGGCAGGGACCCGACAGGGAGGCTGGTCGAACCGCCGATGCTGTGTCACACAGGCTTCTGAGGCTCTTCCTGCACCACAGGCAGTTCCCTCGCGGCCTCCAGAGATTGCTGAATCTCCTTTTGCGCCGCATCCACTTCCGCTTGAATCGTTCGCATTTCAGGATCGACGGAATTGCGGACGTCCGCGACGGCCTGCTTGAACGTGCGCAGTGCGTCTCCAAGCCCTTCGCCAAGACTCTGCATGTCGGCGGGCGAGACGCCGCCGGCCGGTTGTGACGCCTTTGCCTTCAGCGCCGCCTGCTGGGCCTGCACACGCGCCACCGCATCCTTGTTCACAATCGCCGAGGGACGTTTGGCTGACGGCTTCTGCTGGGCGTTCGGAGGCAGGGGAGGATACTGGGCACGCATCATCGGACTAGGCGTCGCCGCACGCTCCTCCATCGTCAGGGGGCGCTGACTCTGATCAACGGGCGGCACAGGCGCGGGTGCTTGCGCTCCCGCCGGACGAGGCGCCTGCGGCTGCGCCGCGATGTTGTACATCATCGCCGCCGTCGTTCCGGGCGTGAGCTCCGGGCCAGGCGTGTAGGGAGCCGTCGGTTTGAGCGCCGTAGGGCCCGGACCCGGTGAAGGGGCCGGGGAAACCGCCTGGGGCTGTTGAACCGGGGCCGGCGCTTGGGAAGGAGCTGTCGGATTGACGGTCTCGACCTGGGCGACCTCGGGCTGCGGGATGTCGTGGACTTCCTTCTTGAACCCCTTCAACGCTTTGCCGACCCCTTCGCCGATCTGAGGGAGCTTCCCGGCGCCGAAAATGATCAATACGATGGCCAGGATAATGATCAATTCTGAAATCCCCATGGTCCCGAACATAACCTGGTTCCTTTTCCGGTGGTTGAAGGGCCGTCACCGACCCCGTCAGGTCCCATCAAGAACAGCAGCCACTCTATAGGCCGAGAACAGGGACTGTCAAGGAACGGAGGGCCCGGGAGAGCTACAGGAGAGGACACAGTTCGCGTTGCAGGGGCAGGCCGAACACCAGCGCCTCGCGCTCCGACACGTAGACATCCAACTCGCTCCGGATACCGAATTCACCGGGCAGATAGATTCCGGGCTCGATGGAAAAACAGGTGCGCGGCATCAGTCGCCTCGTATCCTGCGTCTCGAGCCCGTCGATATTGGCCCCGTTGCCATGGACCTCCTCGCCGATCGAATGGCCCGTCCGGTGGACGAACCGGTCGCCGTAGCCCGCGGCGTGGATCACGTTTCGACAGGCCGCATCGACCTCATACCCGAACGGGCGATGGCCGCCCTGCACCTGCATACGCACAAAATTCAGCGCGGCGTCGCGCCCCTGCCTGACCAGATCAAAGATCTCCCGATGCCTGGACGGCACCTCCCGTCCGGCAAAGGCGGTCCAGGTGATGTCCGCATAGACGGATCCGGCGGCCGCCTGTTTCGCCCACAGGTCGATCAGCACCAGATTGTCCCGCGCGATCACCGCCGATCCCGTCGGCCCAGGCCCGTAATGGGGATCCGCGCTGTGTTCATCCACGGCGGCGATGGGAGCGCTGGACGTGACCATTCCGGCCTCTCGGATGCGGGCAAGAATGAATTGCTGCAACCCGTACTCCGTGAGCCCGCGCCCCTTCGTCACCGCGTCACGAACGTGATCGAAGGCCTCGTCCACGATCCGTCTCAGAGCCGCCGCGGCGTACTGATGCGACTCCAGCTGCCGATCGGTCCAGACCGCCTCGAACGCTTGAATCAAATCCGCGGAACTGACGACGTCGACCCCGAAACTCCTGATCAGCTCGATCGTGCCGGCGTCGACACGGGAGACATAGGGCACGGCATTCAACGGCGAATACTGCATGGCAATCCGGCGGCGGCCCTGTAACAGGCGGGCCAGCAGCCGGCGCTGTTGTTCCCACGAAACGTAAAGATCCGTTTCGCCGGGCAGGCGGTCCAGCACGTGCGGCTCGATCCGGTGCAACAGCTTTCGCGGAACCCCTTCGGCGGGAATCCAGTAGTACCAGCGTCTGGTCACATGCGTCGACGGGTCGAGGAGCAGAACCCGATAGCTCAGCGGGTCGCTCCCGCGAAAATCGTAAAAGAGCCAGCCGTCGATGGAGGCCTGCTCACGGAGCGCCTGCTGAACCGCGGCGACCCTCTCTTGATGGCTGGTGACCATAGACAAACCATCTTATCGTCGGCCTGCCAGGGCGTCAACGAAGGGACCGCGGCGATGTCTATCGTTATGGTACAATGGGCCGCCATGCCGACGGACCTCTCCTCAGAGTCATCGCAATTTCGCGTCACGCTCTTTGTCGGCCCCCAACCGGTGGAGGGAAAACCCTTCATCCATTCCACGGTCTTCAACGTCAAGAAGCGAAGCTGGAAGGGAGGGATCCAAGTCGCCGTCGAGCTCGATCAGGGCCAGGCCGAGGCGATCAGTTCCGCGACCCGGTTCCCGCAATGGCTCTCCGAGGCCCTCGCGGGCGTGCCGACGGAAGATCACCCGTCCTATCGGGACCGTGCGCAAGAACTCTTCGTCCAGGCCGTCTCCCGATGCAAACTGGACCTGTTGTTGCAAACCGGCATCAGTCAGGAGAACCAATGTCTCGCCGCCGACACATTCGTGTCCGACCTGATCGATTCCGCCACGAGGAAACAAGCGTTCATCGCCTCCTACGTGGCCTCGGAACTCGACCTCTTACCGAACGATACGGCCCCTTCGCCCGAGGTCATGCGGGAGGCAGGGGGTTTGCATTCACAGTCGAATTTGTTATAACCCCACGTAACCCTGAATCGTGAGTGAGCGCTCTGGTAGCGACCGATGCGACTCAGCTTGCTCCATTGAGGAAGGAGGAGTATCCGTGAACTCTTATGCGTCCTTTTCGAACAATGCGGCGGCAACCGGCTTCCGGATGATTGCCCTCGCCATCGTCCTCGCCCTCTGTACGGTCACCCTGGCTCCATCGGCCTGGGGCCAGGACGCCGCCCCGCCCGCGTCCGGCGACAGCACGGAAGGCGGGTCGGCATCCAGCGCGGGCATGGGAGCCGCTGCCGGCCTCTCGACGCTGCTCTATCTTCCGCTGAAGGCGGCCTTCGCCATCGGCGGCGGAATCGTCGGCGGTCTCGCCTATGCGTTTTCCGGCGGGAACGAGAACGCGGCGAAAAGCATCTGGACGACCAGCATGTACGGCACCTATATCATCACGCCGGACCATCTGCGGGGCGACAAGCCGATCCGCTTCCTCGGTGTCGCCGAACCGGACGCACCGGCCCAGGCCACCGCTCCCGCCATGGAGCCGATGGAGCCTGTTCGCTAAACAATGAAACCGCTCATCGGCGTGACGCCTGATTTCAACGCCGGTGACAGGAAGGAATGGGGTGGGCGAGAGCCCACCTACTTCTTGCGGGCCCGCTACGTCCGGGCCATCGAGGACCTCGACGGAATCCCCATCGTCCTCCCGCTCGTTGCGGACCTTGCCGCCAGACGCCGCCTCTTGACTCAAATCGACGGGCTCCTGCTCACCGGCAGCGGGCCTGATTTGGCTCCCGAGTTCTACGGCGAACGGCAACGCTACAAGTTCCGCGTCATGAGTCAGCGACGGGCGACATTCGAACTGGAGATGGCCCAGTTGGCCAGAGCCGCAGACGTTCCGCTGCTGGGGATCTGCGGCGGCATGCAGGCCATGAACGTCGCGTTCGGCGGCAGCCTCTATCAGGATATCCCCTCACAAGTTCCCCGCCCGCTCCGGCACCGACAAGCGACTCCCGCCACCAAGCTCAGCCATACCGTCGCGGTCGCTCCGGGGAGCCTGCTCCGCCGCATCGTCGGAGCGGTGAAGCTTCGTGTCAACAGCTCGCACCATCAATCCGTGAAGACCGTGGCCCCGTCCTTGATCGCCAGCGCGGTCGCTCCAGACGGCATCGTGGAAGCCATCGAATCGCCGGCGCAGAGATTTTTCCTCGGCGTCCAGTGGCATCCTGAATTTCTCTTCGAGCGGCATCGTCTGCATCGCCTGTTGTTCGAGGCCTTTCTCCGCGCCGCGCGCCGCCGATCCTCCTAGCCACGATGCGGATTCCCCATCACCAACTCCCGGGCCCGACGCCGCAGCCTGCTATACTTGATGGAACATGGAACACGACGCCCTCGGCCCGTCATCCGTCGCCGCTCCCGCCGTCACGGGAGGTCCGGTGATCAGGCAGTGGTTTCGCACGAAACCCATCGAGCAGATTCTCGCCGATGCCGATCATCCCACGCACCGGCTGAAGAAGACGCTCACGGCCTGGGACCTGACCTGCCTGGGAATCGGCGCCATTATCGGCACCGGCATTTTCGTCCTGATCGGCACCGCGATCGTCGGGGACTCTCACCGGCCCGGCGCCGGCCCCGGCATCGTCCTCTCCTTCATTCTGTCCGGCCTGACCTGCGCCCTCGCCGCGCTCTGCTACGCCGAAATGTCGGCCATGATCCCCGTCGCCGGCAGTGCCTACACCTTCTCCTACGCCACACTCGGCGAACTGCTGGCCTGGCTGACGGGATGGAACCTGATTCTCGAGTACGGGGTGGCCTGCGTCGCCGTCGCGATCGGCTGGTCCGGCTATTTCAACAATCTCCTCATGCTCGCCGGGCTCGAGTTGCCTCACTGGGCTACCCATGCGCCGGGCGGGCCCGACGGCGGGATCGCCAATATCCCCGCCGCAATCATCGTGTTGCTCGTCACGATCATTCTCGCGGTCGGGATCAAGGAAAGTGCGCGGGCGACCGGCTTCGTCGTCCTCGTCAAGCTCGCCGTCATCCTGTTTTTCATCGGCATCGGCAGCACGTCGGTGAACCCGGAGAATTGGACTCCCTTCATGCCCCAGGGGTTTGCCGGAGTGGGAGCGGCGGCGGCCATCGTGTTCTTCGCCTATATCGGATTTGACGCGGTTTCGACCGCGGCCGAGGAGGCCAAAAACCCCAAACGAGACGTGCCCATCGGCATCATCGGCTCGCTCAGCGTCTGTACCGTTCTCTACATCGCGGTGGCCGCCGTGTTGACGGGTCTGATCCCCTCCTCGCAGATCGACATCCACGCGCCGGTTGCCGAAGCGCTCCGTCTGGCAGGATTCAAATGGGGAGCCGCGGTGATCGCGGTCGGGGCCGTGGCCGGCATCACCAGCGTGCTGGTCGTCATGATGCTGGGGCAGATCCGCGTGTTCTTCGCGATGTCGCGGGATCGGCTGTTGGGGCCCTGGCTGTCGGCGGTGCATCCACGATTCGGCACGCCGCACCGCGCGACGATCCTCACGGGAGTGGCGGTCGCCACCCTGGCCGCGCTGATTCCGATCGGTGAGGCGGCGGACATGACGAACATCGGCACCTTCTTCGCCTTCGTCCTCGTCTGCGTCGCGGTGATCGTGCTCCGCTATACCAAGCCGGACCATCCGCGCCCGTTCCGCCTCCCGTTGATGCCGGTCGTGCCGATTCTGGGCACCATGGCCTGCCTCGGCCTCATGTGGCAGTTGCCGCAACTGACCTGGATCAGATTCGGCGTCTGGACCATCGTCGGAATCATCGTTTACATGGGCTACGGCCTCAAGCACAGCAGACTCGCCGGACTCTCTGCCGAGAGAACTCTCGCAACTCGTTCCGAACGATAACGCAAGGACGGGAAACTACCCGGACTCACCGGTCGGCTGGGCCGAGGGAGTCGGCGCAGCAGTCGGGGCGGATTGCGCGGAAGCAGGCGCCGGAGCCTGTGCAGGAGCCGGCTGCGGGGGGGACGAGGCCGCGGCAGCCGGGGCCGCAGGCTTCGGAGGAGCGGGAGGCTTGGGAGGGGCCGGTTTCTCGGGCTTAATCCCCCCTTCCCACGACGGACCGGAATACATGTCGGCCGACAGACCCTTGGCTTTCCACTTATCCTCGAAGTCCGCCGCAGCCTTGTTCGGCGTCTCGCCGGTGCCCACGACATCGTTCCAGGGATAGACCTTCGGGCCGATCTGACAGCTGCTATCGGACCGCTTCAGATACAACGCGATCGGATTGCCCCGATAGGGGCCGAGGTAGATATGCACGCAGCCGACGTATTCGAGCAAATTCGCCATGCCGGTCTCCAGGGAGGGGCATGATGCCATAAGAGGGATTGGGAGGGCAAGGCGGGAAGGGGACGACCCCGGGATTTCCGGCCTCTTGCCCCCGGGGAAGGCTCTCGGCGGAGGGCCCGAACGGGATCGCACGACGAAGAACGGTCCGTGACGCCCTATGACGAGCCGGCTGCGGCCTGCGCGGGACGTTTGCGGACGAGGAACACGCCGACCACCAGCACCATGATCACGGCGACGTTCAGGCCGACGTCCATGAGATATTGATAGAATTGCGTCTCGCTCATGCTCGGCAGGTGGGACAGTTCGGCGCTGGCCGTGAGCACTCGCCTCGTGCAGGCGATGATGCCGACGGCCAGATACGGCTCGAGATCGAGGATTTCGGTCTGAAGGAACCGGATAACCGTTCGGAAAAGCTCCAGCAGGATGATGACGAGCAACAGGTCATTCAAGAGCTTCAAGCCGGACGGCAGAAGTCCGATCTCACCGGCTTTCGCCACGAACGTGTACCAGGCATGGGCGAAGATCAACATGCCGAGCACGAGCAGACTGAATCCCGCGGTCAGGTAGCCCAGCCGGTCGAGCCACTCCATGACGCCGCACCAGCGTGCCATGACTTCTTTACGATTCCGCATACAGGCCCTCCGGTCCGGCTGGGTTAGGCTGTGCCCGAGGGGGCGTTCTGTTGGGGATCGGATCCCCGCAATTGTCCGAATTTGAGTTCCTTCATCGAGCTGGCGGTCAAGGAATGTCCGCAGCAACGGATCTCCTTGAATCCGGCGCCGCCGTCGATGATCATGACCCGGAGGCCGCAGGAGTCCGGATAGAGCTTCTTCTCGTCCAGGATGACGGCCGGCGGCAGCTGCCCTCTTTTCCGTCCGCCGCGCGACCCGAGATCGGCGACCACGTCGTCTTCCGTCAGCTCGTGCTCGCAACACACGATCTTCTCGAACCCTTCGCCGCCGCCCATCACCTTCACGACCAATCCGCACGAATGAGGGTGGCGTTTGTGCTCATCGATGAGATCGCCCTTCTTGAGCGCCATAAGACTCCTTGCCGCGCGACGCGATGCCGGCGGCTACACGACTCTCGCCGCCGGCAGATGCTCCAGCCTCGCCTTCGCCTGTTGCATGTTATGGAGTAACGCCTGATGAGTCCGACAGCCCGCGACCAGCTTGGCTTCGGAAATGATGGCCGGCCTGTATGGCAGCAGAAAGCGTTGTTTGACCCGTTGAATCCTCGCGACCGACTGATTCAGACGCGCGGACTCGATCGTGCCCGACGACACCGCCTGTTCGACCGCCGCGAACGCCGCGATTTCGCGGTCCCGGTCCTTGCAGATCAGCAGGACGTCGCATCCCGCCAGCAGGGCACGGACCGCCGCATCTCCGGGTCCGTAGTGGTCGACGATCGCGTGCATCTCCAGATCGTCCGTGAGGACCACGCCGTCGTACCGCATCTCTTCGCGCAGCAGGTTCGTGATGACGGCCGGCGAGAGCGTGGCGGGAATCCGCTCATCCAGCGCTTTGTACAGGACGTGCGCGGTCATCATCGTCGCGACACCGGCCGCGGCGGCGCGGCGAAACGGCGGGAACTCGACGGCTTCCAGCCGTTCACGCGAAGCCTCGACGACCGGCAGCTCCTTGTGGGAATCGGCGTTCGTGTCGCCATGACCGGGAAAGTGCTTCCCGCAGGCCACGACCTTGTTGTCCTGGAGCCCCGCGGCCGTGACCAGCCCCATCTCGCCGACCACCTCGGGGGTGGAGCCGAACGCCCGATCGCCGATCACGGGATTGTCCGGATTGCTGTTCACATCCAAGACCGGCGCCATGTTCATGTTGATCCCGACCGCCTTGAGTTCTTTCGCGATCGTCGCCGCCGCGGCGTAGGCGAGCTCGCTCGAATTGCACCGGCCCAGCAGCTCACAGGGCGGGAAGATCGTGAATCCCTTCGGCAGGCGGGACACGCGTCCTCCCTCCTGATCGATCGAGATCAGCAGGGGCGACTTCGGACTGCAGCGCTGAAGATCGTTGGTCAATTCGACGATCTGCTCGACGGATTCCAGGTTGCGCGAAAAGAGAATCACGCCGCCCGGCTTGTAGTCCTTGATGAACGAGGCCAGTTCGGGAGTCACGGACGTGCCCAGGAAGCCGACCATGAAGAGCTGCCCGATTTTCTCGCGCGACGTCAGCTCGAGACGCGGCATGCTAGAGACTCCGATCGATCAAGTATTGCAGCAGCAGGCGCGTCCCGATACCGGTCGGCCCCTTGGGAACGTACGCCCGCTCCCGCTCGCTCCAATCGGTACTCGCGATGTCGATGTGGACCCAGGGGCCGTCTCCGGCGAACTTGCTCAGGAACAGAGCGGCCGTAATCATCCCGCCGCCGCGGCCGCCGATGTTGCGCATGTCGGCCACATCGCTGCGAAGCTGCTCGAAATACTCATCCCACAACGGCATCTCCCAGACCCGTTCGCCGGCCTTCACGCCGGCCTTCCGCACCTGTTCCTTAAGTCGCTGATCCGTTCCAAACATGCCGATGGCAAACTGCCCCAGCGCCACCACGCAGGCGCCGGTCAGCGTCGCAATGTCCACCAGCGCGGCGGGATCGTAGCGCTGCGCATAGGCGAGGGCGTCGGCGAGAATCAACCGTCCTTCCGCGTCGGTGTTCTGCACCTCGACCGTCTTCCCCGACAGCGTCTTGACGATATCGCCCGGCTTCATCGCCCGGCCGCCCGGCATGTTCTCCGCGACGGGCAGGATGCTGATCAAGCGCAACGGCAGCTTGAGCCGCGCCGCAGCCCTGATCGACGCCAGCACTTCGGCGCCGCCCGTCATGTCCGCTTTCATATGCTCCATGTTCTCGGCCGGCTTGAGGGAGATTCCGCCCGTGTCGAACGTGATCGTCTTCCCGACGAGCACGACCGGACGTTCCTCCTTCTTCTTCGTCCCGTTGTATTCGAGGATGATGAACTTCGGCGGCTCGTGGCTGCCGCGCGCAACGCCCAGCAAGGCCCCCATCCCGAGCTGTTCCATGTCCTTTTGCTCGAGAATCTTGAGGGTGAGCCCTTCATCTTTCGCGATCGTCCTGGCTTCGTTCGCAATACGCGCCGGCGTCATGACGTTCGACGGATGATTACAGAGGTCTCTCACGAATACCGCGGCCTCGGCGGTGGCCGCGCCGCGACGGACCCCTTCCGTCAGTTGTCGCATCTGGCCTTTGTGCTGACCCAGAAGCGTCATCTGCTCCACGTCTTTCCCGGCGCCGTTCTCGCTGCGATAGGCGGTGAACTGATAACTGCCCAGAATCGCCCCTTCCGCCATGGCTTGCGCCACCTCGACCGGCGACTGTCCTTTCGGCACGGCGGCGGGCACACTCACCGTGAACGAGCCGGCCTTGACCTGACGGACACGTTTGGCGGCATACCCCATCGCCTGGCGAACGGCATCGAGGGTCAGGTCTTTCTTCCTGCCGAGTCCGACCAGGAGCAGGCGCTTGGCCGGAATTTTCCCGTGCGTGTGGTAGAGCAGGGTTTCGCCGGCTTTCCCCTCGAATTCTTTCGACTGCAGCAGATCGCGCAAGGCGCCGCCGAGGGATTTATCGATCGCCGCCCCGTCCTGTTTGTGCAGCCCTTCGCCTTCACAATGGGTCACGACCAGCACCTCCGCGGACTCCGCTTCCGGCCGGCCGACCTTGACGTCAATCTGCATGATCTTCATTCATATCTCCTCGTTCGGGACGCCATCGACTTCCGGGGTTCGGGCCGAAGCCGACGGCAGGTTGCTGAGACACGGGGCCCCGGCTCAGACGCCGCGCATGTCCGGCGCCCACACATACTTATGGAGTTGGAGTTGAAATCGAACCGACAAGCGATCGGCCAGCACCCACTCCGCCAACTGGCGCGGCTCAAGCGCACCGAACACCGGACTCATGAGCACGGAGCACCGATCGGCCAGCTCATAGCGGGCCATGATCTCACAGGCCCAGTCGTAGTCCCGGCGATCGGCCAGCACGAACTTGACCTCATCTTTCCTGTCGAGTAGGCCGAGATTGGGCCAGTACATCCGGTCCGTCATGCCGCTCGCGGGACATTTGACGTCGAGAATCAGATGGGCGCGCCGGTCCACCGGTCCGATGTCGATGGCGCCGCTCGTCTCGATGAGAACCGTATGGCCCTCATCGCAGAACCTGGCGATCAAGGGAATCGCCTCCGGCTGCGCAAGCGGTTCTCCACCCGTCACCTCGACGAGGGGGCAGTCGAACGAGGCAACCGTGCTCACGATCTCGTCGACGGAACATTCCCGGCCTCCGAAGAAGGCATAGCCGGTATCGCACCAGGTACACCGCAAGGGACAACCGGTCAGCCGGACGAACACACATGGCCGGCCCGCGAAGCTCGATTCGCCCTGGATGCTATGGAAGATTTCCGTCACGCGCATGCTGTCTGCATCACCTGTCTGCGGTTCAGTCCTTCGAGCCCGGCCTATCGCCAATGTTGTATCGGCCAACCGTTCCTCCTGGCTACGGCAGCCATGCCTCGAATGGGGTTCACCACCGTCGGGTGCCCGACGGTTTCAAGGATCTCCCGATCACCGGGACTGTCTCCATAGGCGAAGCAGGAGGAGAGATCAAGATCCAGTTCGGCGGCCAGCTGCTGGATCAACCGGCGCTTCCCTTCGCCGTAGGGCAGGGGGGAGCGGAGCCGCCCCGTATACAACCCGTCGATCCGTTCCGGTTCGGCCGCAATGCAACGATCGACCTGGAGCGCGGCGGCGATCGGCTCGATGAGGAAATCCAGCGAACCGGTAATCAGAATGATCACGTGGCCGGCCCGGCGATGGACCTCCATCCTGCTCATACCGTCGGCGGCCACGACGGGACAGAGTTCCTCGCGGCAGAATTCCTCTCCCAGCGGCTCGATCACCTGCGCCGGTTTGCCGGCAAGGTAGAGTTTGCGCTCGCGAAGCGGCTGGAGAGACAGCGGCGGCACCCGCCCCAGCAGCCACCGGGCGCTCGCCCGCACTTCGGGCCAGCCGACCACCCCGCGCCGCCAGAGCGACCGGAAGAAACGCATTTCGCTCGCTTCCCCCGGCAGCAACGTATTGTCCACGTCGAAAATCGCCGCAACCCGGGTCTCGGTGCGGTGAGGGGAGCAGGATTTCAATGAAATCATGAGACAATCATCCCGAAGTCGTAGGGCACGGGGGCGTATGAAGCCGCTTCGCGGCGTGAGGAGCCGATTCTACCGAACGCGCCGTTGATTGACAAGAATTTTGGCCTACTTCTATAATGCCGCTCCCTCATCCTTCATGCACGGGGAAGATGCCGAAGTGGTGGAATGGCAGACACGCACGTTTGAGGGGCGTGTGGCGCAAGCCGTGCGGGTTCAAGTCCCGCCTTCGGCACCAAGTACGGTTCATGCTGGCTCGACCGGGATCCCTCCGGCAGAGCTCCGGGCAGCGGCGGAACGAATGCGGGCGTTGCGGCCGCAATCCGTCTCTCCCGCAATGTCCGCTCATCTTCCTGTCACCGGATTAACTCGGATGCCTCCTGCTGGCGGTGTGCTTTTCCATCGACGTCGCTCCGCCTCTCCCTCCCGTTCCGCTCCGATCCGGTTGCTCCTGGTCGACGACCATGAAGTGGTCCGCGTCGGGCTGCGCACCGTCTTGCACAACAACCAGGGCATCGCGGTCATCGGAGAGGCCGACAGCAAGGCTCAGGCGATAAAACGAGCCGACCGGCTGCATCCGGACGTCATCCTGATGGACGTGCGTCTTCCTGACGGATCCGGGGTCGAAGCCTGCCGGGAAATCTTGTCGGCCCATCCGGACTCACGGGTCATATTCCTGACGTCGTATACCGACGATGATTCCGTGTTGGCGGCCGTGCTGGCAGGCGCCTTCGGCTACGTGTTGAAAGAAATCGATTCCGGTGCATTGATTCGCGCGATCCTCACGGTGGCGAACGGCCGGTCGATCCTTGATCCCACGGTGAGGCAACGGGCGCTGGAGTGGATCAAGGCTGCCCCGACCGACAGCGGTCCTTCCCGTACGTCGACACTCTCCCCTCAGGAAGAACGGGTCCTGGCCCTGGTCGCCGAAGGTTTGACCAACAAGGAAATCGCCCTGTCGCTCAAGCTGAGCGATAAGACCGTCAAGAACTACCTGGCGAACATGTTCCAGAAGCTGCATATTTCCCGACGGGCACAGGCCGCCGCGTTTTTCGTCAAACGTCACACGTAACGCGACGGCAGTTCCGTCGTCACCCGGACCGCGCGGGCCGGCTCCACGGGCACCATCGACCGCTGGCAGAACAGGGAGACCACACCGGTTCCATGGCCTCAATCTGGACGCCTCAGCTGAACGCGGGACTGGGCAGCCTTGTCGTGGCGGTCGGAGCGTGGCTGGCATGGGATTCGCTCTCGATGCCGGGCGCGGGAATGGTCATGGCGGGAGTCGCCGCGTTTTTGCTCTGGCGCGCACGCACGATCGGCCTCGTCTGGGCCTGGTCCACGCTCCTGCTGGGCCTGGAATGTTTCGCCTGGCCCATCATCACCATGGTGCAGATTCGATCGGCCGGTACGCAACCGTCAGACGAGGAAATGGGCACCATTCTCTCCGCGGTCCTGATGGGCCTGTTCTCGGCGGTGTTCTGGATCGCCTTCTCCTACGGGCTCTTCAAACGCGCCGGAGGAGAATCGGGTTCGGACGACTCCGGAAGCCCTTCCCCGCAGCCCCGGGCTGACGCATCCGTCCGGCCTCGCAGAAAGCCCTAGACTTCACCACATCTCGACCGGATCCACGTCGACGTCGAATTTGATCGATCGGAATGGAGATTCCTGTTCGAGTTGCAACACCGTGGCCCGCACCCGCCGGACGGCGGCGTCACGCGACGGCGACTTGATCAGGATTTGCCGCCGATATCGGCCACGCAGTTTCGGGACCGGCGATGGCACCGGCCCCAGGATGATCAGGCCGCCGGCCCGATCCCCGCTGCCATGACCGACCGTACCGGAAGCGCCGGTTCCCCGCACGGGAAGCGCGCTCAGGCAGGAGACCCACGCCGAGGCGGCCTGCTCGACGGATTTTTCCTGCGTGCCGGATACGTGAAGCACGACCAGGTGAACCGCCGGTGGATATCCCAGCGCCGTCCGGTGAGACATTTCTTCCGTGCTGAATACGGTCTCATCCTGGTGAAGCACCCCCTGAATGGCATGGTGAGAGGGCAGGTAGGATTGCAGGATCACACGCCCTCCAGCCGACGAAGGCCGGGCCAACCCGACGGCATCGACCAGGAGGTGATAGACCCGTTCGGCCGCTCGAAAATCCGGGAGGCTGAGGCCCGCATCCGCCTGGACCGCGCCGACAAGGCCGACTGCGGGCACCAGGTCCTCCCGCAGCAACAGTTGCGTTCCGACGAGCACGTCCCACTCCCGTCGCCGAATTCGTTGATACAGTGCGGCGGCCTGTTTCGGCCCCCGCATCGTCTCTCCATCAACCCGGAGCACCCTGGCGCGGGAAAACAGGCGCTTCACCTCTTCTTCGACCCGTTCCGTTCCTTCTCCGATCAGCTGAACGCGAGGGCCTGCGCAGGACGGGCAGAGGTCGGGAATGGCCCTCGTCCCCCCGCAATACGGGCAACGCAATGCCCCCTTCAACCGGTAATAGGCAAAGGCGACCTGACAGGAAGGGCAGCGGGGGACTTGACCGCAGTCTCGGCAGATCAGCGCGCCGGCATACCCTTTTCGATTCAAGAACAGCAGGACCCCTGACTGTCGCGCACAGGCGTCACGCATCGCTTCCACAAGTGCGGAACTCAGAATGGTCCCTCGTTCCTCTCCGCGAAGATCCACAACCTCGACGGTCGCCGTCTCGCGCCGAATCGAGGCCTTCAGGAGCGCCTGCTCTCCTTGTTCATCGCCCAGGGCGCTCTCAAGAGTCAGATGCGTCGAGCCCAGCACCAGGAGGGCGCCTTCGTCCTGAGCTCTCATCCAGGCGACTTCCCGCGCGTGATACCGCGGTTCCTGCGGCTCCTTGAGAGCCGGATCCTCTTCGCGGTCGATCCAGATCAGGCCGAGCGAACGGAGGGGCAGGAACACCGCCGATCTCGTGCCGACGACGACCCGGGTCTGTTCGCGGCGAATCCGCTCCCACATGCCGGCTTTCTGATTGTCCGGCACCGCGCCGTGAAGGCAGGCCGCGGCAACCGCTCCGTCCCGAGAAAGCGCGGCGGCAATCAACTCGGCCCGCTCCGCCTCACCGACGATCACCAACACCGTGCGCCCCTGTTCGAGCGTGCGCCCCGCGGCATGCCGGAGTAAGGCCAGACGTTCCGGCGAGGCTGCCTGTACAAGCATCCGTGCTGGCCGTCGCGCGGCAAGGGCGCCGTCGATTCGGGATTCCCATTCCGTCGGATGGAACGAGGCGTCCCCCGGCGAAAGGATCTCTCCGCAGAACAGATCGCGAGCTTCTCCCGCGGGCGGCCCTTCGGCCGCTCGGCCGTGGGAGAGGCCCGGATCCGGCATTTCCTGAACCCAGCCCTGCTCGACGAGCGAGGCGAGCAGGGCATGTTGAGATTGATCCGGCCGTCCCCGCAAGGTGGCCCCTTTGATCCCCGACGGCCGCCGCTTCAACCGCCGGAGGAGATCGAGCACAGCCGATGAACCGCTCTGCCGGGCCGCAAGCGCCTGCTTCCCCAGGTCGGTCAGGAGGAAGCGGCTCGCACCGGTCTTCGCCATCGCTCTCGGAGGAAGCACAAGTCTGAGACATTGCCCCCAGGGCGCAACATAGGCCTCCGCCACGCGCCTCGCCAGATGAAGGAGTTCAGGCGGTATCTCGGCGGCGTGACCGTCCGTGACGAGAGCCCGGATCTCCTTGAGTCGATCGCGAGCGACTGACGGAGGATGCGTGTCCCTCAGCGCAATCACGGCCCCCTGAAGCACGGACCGGCCGAACGGGACCAACACGAGATGGCCGATGCGCAGAACGGGCTTCAGGGAGCGCGGAACGCGATAGGTGAAGGAACCGGCGAGATGCCGCGGAACAATGACGTCCGCATAGAGCGGGCCGGTTTCTGCCCGCGGGGTTGCTGTCGGGTCTGCGGTCACGCCGCATTGTAGCAGGGGCTGAAAACGGGGGACAACGGAAGGGGGGTCGCTCCGGTTCGGGAGCAGGGCGGCGGGGCGTCATGGTGGACCATGATCGCTCCGCCGCCTCGCAAGAGTCTTAGGGCTGGGATGGAACGACCGGTTGACCAGCGGGATCCGGACCGGGCAGACCATCCGCCGCCGGACCAGCGTCCGGGGCGGGACCGGTGGGTGTCGATGCCGGGGTCTCGGCCGCCGCCGACTCCGTCGGCACGCCGGCGTCTACTGCGGGAGCAGAGGAGTCCCGGACCTCTGGTCCTAAACCGGAAGTCCGGTACCCGTCGTCAACGGCTTCCGCCGGCTTCATGGCCTGTTCGGAAGGGGCCTTGGCCGACTCGGGCGTATAGAGCACGATATCCACCCGGCGGTTCTTCTGGCGGCCGGCTTCCGTGGCATTGCTCACCACCGGCCTGCTGTCCCCGTAGCCGACCGACGAGATTCTTGCCGAATCGATCCCGCCTTTCTCGACGAGATAGCGCAACACGCCGCCCGCACGAGCCTTGGAAAGATCCCAGTTCGTCGGATAGATCGACTTCAGCGAAGGGCCGATCTCCATGTTGTCCGCATGACCTTCAACGCGGATCAACTGATCAGGCGGCGCGCTTCGCAACTGTTCCACCAATTGATCCAGAATTTGATAGCCTTCCGGTTTGATCGTCGCGTCACCGGACTCATAACGCAGCTGCTTCATCAGATCGGTCAGACTATAGCGGGTCTCGCGCGCCGCGTTTTGAACCGGCATCAACTTGGAGGTATTCCCGGTAGACGGGGCAGGATCGAACGATTGTTTGGCCGGCTGCGACACGGGAACCGGGGTCGCCTGCGTCTTCGCCTGGAATCGGTCGCCCTTCAGAATGCGGGACGTCGATTTCGTCACCAACGCCGTGGCGGTGCGCTCTTCGGTCCAGAGGACCTTCACTTCGCCGACCGTGCGGGACGGCAGCCCGCCCCCGAAACGGACGAGTTCCATCCGATCACCGGCTTTCAGCCCGTCTTCCGATCCCTTGTCGAGATATACGATATTCCGTTGGGCGACGAGCGTCATCCCCATGTCGGATTGCAGTTCGACCACCATGCCCGTGACATCACCGGAAGCCGGAGCCGCACCCTCCGCCGGGGCGGTCGGGAGCGAGAATTTTGCGACCGGGTCGCCTGGAGAGACCGGTCCGTAGGCCCGCACGGCCTGAACCGTCGTCAATTCCTTGTCCACCTGGACGACGCGAACGATGGCGAGTCGATTGACCAGGTGTCCCAGGTACTGGCCGGTCGCGGGATGAAACACCTTGCGCGTGCGCTTGAAGATTGTGTACAGATCGCCCAGGGCGACCTCGGCAGGATTCTTCAGCTTGAGATAGAAGACGTCCCCCTGCCCCAGCCGCATGCGGTTGCCGACCGTCTGGTTATCGCCGGTGATCACATGAACCGCCCCATCCTGCGGTGTGGACAGCTGAATGGCTCCGGCGGAAAAGGTCCGTGCCGGTTCGCCGAAACGGATGCTGTCGAGATCGTCCGCCCAAGCGGCCGGCAGACCGGAAAGGGCAACGATCACAAACAGCAGGCACCTGGTGGAGGCTGTTGGATGAATGATCATGGTGGTTATCCTTCTGTGTTGAGGCAAGTGTTGCTCAGAAAACCATAGCAAATAGTCCCATACTGTCAAGAATATTGCGGTCTTGTCCCTGTTGACCACGGCCTGCCCCGGTGTTAAGGTCTGAGCCGTTCAGGAAGCCGGGTGCCGACCGACCCCAGGGGCTGACCCCATGCAAAAGCAGAAACCTCGAGCCTCCAGCCCTGCTCGCCTGGAAACCCAGATCCACCGGCGGAAGAAGGCCAAAGCGTCCTCCCCTCTGCTGCCCGAGTGGGAGAAGACCGATTCCGAGCCGCCCGTCCACCTCCGTATGACCTCGGATCGCATGGCCCCCCCGTCGACCCCCTCGAACAAGACCTAGCGGCCCTGGCAGGGACAGCTTGAGAGCAACGAAGAAGCGGCCGCGGTTCGACGGAAGGCACCGATTTCTTCAGAATTGTCCGCGGTTGTGAGGCGAGGCGTCGACAGGATCCGAGACCCGGGCATGTGTGATCCGACCCTTCGTTCCCTCCCTAGGACTTTCGGGGCAGGAAACCTAGGTCCTTTGTACGCTTGCTATCCCGTCGATCCAACGTCTAAGATCCCGCTCTCCTTTGCAACTCAAGGTGTTGAAAGGTCATTTCCATGAGCGGTATCGAGTTACTCCTTGAGTACCTGACCAAGTACTTTCCCATACTCCTGTTCATCTTCGTCGCACTCGCGTTCGGCGTCGTGACGTTGCTGATCAGCTATCTCGTCCAGCCGAAATATCCCGAACCGGAGAAGCTCTCCGCCTACGAGTGCGGTTCCGAACCGTTCTCCGACGCGCGTATGCCGTTCCCGGTCCGTTACTACATCTTCGCCATGCTGTTCGTGATTTTCGACATCGAGGTCATCTTTCTGTACCCCTGGGCGGTCGTCTTCAACGACATCAACAAGGTCAGCATCATCGGCCTCGTCGAAATGCTGGTCTTCATTGCGCTGTTCCTGGTGGCCTACGTCTATGCCTGGCGCAAGGGAGCCCTGGAATGGGATTAATTCAACTCGGCCGGCAGGAAAAAGACGGCGCACCGGATGTCATCACCACGACGGTCGAAAAGGCCGTGAACTGGGCCCGCAAGGGATCGCTCTGGCCCATGACCTTCGGTCTGGCCTGCTGCGCCATCGAGATGATCGCCGCCGTCTCGTCCCGATACGACATGGACCGGTACGGCGCCGGCGTGTTCCGGGCGTCGCCGCGGCAATCCGACCTCATGATCGTCGCGGGAACGGTCTGCCGGCGAATGGCGCCGGTCATCAGGAAAATCTACGACCAGATGCCGGAGCCCAAGTACGTGATCGCAATGGGGTCCTGCGCGACGTCCGGAAACATTTATGACAGCTACAGCGTGGTCCAGGGCGTGGACCGCTTCGTTCCCGTGGACATCTACGTTCCCGGCTGTCCTCCGACGCCGGAAGCCCTGTTCGACGGCATTCTGAAACTGCAAGAGCGGATCATGCAGAAGCGCGTGTTCGTGAAGCAGCCGGAACAAGTGAAGGCGAGCCTGAAGGTCTAGGAACTCCGATGTCGCTCCAGCAACTGGCTAATCGAATCCAGGAGAATTTCGCCGACGGTTTCCTCCAGGCGGTGGAGTGGCGCGGCGATCTCGCCGTGACGGTCAGGCGGGACAAACTGCATGAGGTCGCCCAGTTTCTGCGCGACGACCCGGCCATGGATTTCGACTATATCGTCCACGTGAGTTCGGTCGACTGGCCCGACGACGAAGAGCGGTTCGAAGTCGTCTACGAGTTCTATTCGATCAAGAAACGGCACCGCATCCGCCTCAAGACCCGGGTGCCCGAATCGGAGTGCGTGGTCGATTCGCTGACCGATCTCTGGAAAGGCGCGGATTTCATGGAGCGCGAAGTCTACGACATGATGGGCATCCGGTTCCGGCACCATCCGGACCTCCGCCGGATCCTGATGCCGGACGATTACACGGAAGGGTATCCCCTGCGGAAGGATTTTCCGCTCCGCGGCAGGGGATGGCGGGATACGTTTGAATTCCTGGACGAGACGGCACGGTAGGCGCGATGGCGTTCGAAGATCAAAGAACGACGGTCTATAAGGTCGATCCGACCCACCCCGAGAGCGAAACGCTTCCGACGTTGCGTACGGAAGAACTCCTGTTGAACATGGGTCCGCAGCACCCCAGCACCCACGGCGTACTCAAAGTCATCCTGGAGTTGGAGGGCGAACGGCTGGTCAAGTCCACGCCGGTGATGGGCTTCCTCCATCGGGGCGTCGAAAAGCTCGCGGAAGAAGGCACCTATCATCAATTCATTCCCCATACCGACCGTCTCGACTACGTCTGTGCGATGTACAACAACTTCGCCTACTGTCGCGCCGTCGAGAAACTCATGAACATCACGGTGCCGGAGCGGGCGGAATACCTGCGGACCATCGTCGCCGAGGTCCAGCGGATCATCGGCCACCAATTCTGGCTCGGCACCCAGGCACTCGACATCGGCGCGATGACGGTCTTCTTTTACTGCTTCCGCGACCGGGAAATTCTCCTGGATTGGTTCGACGAGCTCTGCGGCGCACGCCTGACGACGAGCTGGTACCGAATCGGCGGGGTCGAACGGGACTTTACGCCCTCGCTGCTCGCCAAGCTCAAGCAGTTCCTGGACTATTTTCCGCCGAAGATCGACGAGTACGTCGTCTTTCTGGAAAAGAACCGCATCTGGCTGGCCCGCACCAAGGGCGTCGCCGTTGTTTCCGCGGAGGATGCCGTGAGCTTCGGTCTCAGCGGCCCGACGCTCCGCGGGTCCGGCGTGGATTACGATCTCCGCAAAGCCGAGCCCTATTCGGCCTATCCGAAATGCGAGTTCAGCGTGCCGCTCGGCAAGAACGGCGACACCTACGACCGGTACTGGATTCGCGTCATGGAGTTGTACGAAAGCGTCAAGATCATCAAGCAATGTCTGGAGCAGATGCAGGACGGGCCGATCATGGCCGATGTCCCCAGCGTCACCCTGCCGCCGAAACAACGCGTCTTTACGAATCTGGAATCGATGATCCAGCAGTTCAAGCTCTTCTCGCAGGGATTCAACGCCCCTCCGGGGGAGATCTATTGCGGCACCGAGGCGCACAAAGGCGAACTGGGGTTTTACATCGTGAGCACGGGAGGCGGAAAGCCCTATCGGCTCAAGATCCGCGCTCCGTCGTTCATCCATATGGGCGCTTTCGACCACATGTCGCGCGGTTACATGATCGCGGATGCGATCACGCTCTTTGGAACCTACGACATCGTCATGGGCGAGTGCGACCGATAGCACCGTTATGAGTGTTGAGTGACGCGTTCTGAGTTTCCACTCAAGACTCGGCACTCGGAATGCAGAACCTGAGGACCACGTGGGACTGAAACCAGCGACCAATCCGGAAGTCGAAGCGGCGACGATCGAATTGACCATCGACGGGAAAACCGTCACGGCCAAGGACGGCGTGTCGCTCTACGACGTGATCTCCAGCACGGGCAAGATCATCCCCGCCATGTGCTACCACTACACCTTCGATCCCTTCGGCTCCTGCGGCATGTGCCTGGTCATGCAGGAGGGTAAGAAGGCGCCGGTCCGTTCCTGCACCGCCAAAGCCACCGCGGGGATGATCATCCGGACCGAAGGCGACGACCTCTTCCAGGCTCGGAAGAAGGCGGTTGAAAAACATCTCTCCGTCCATCCTCTGGACTGCCCGGTCTGCGACGCCGACGGTCATTGCGAACTGCAGGACATGGCGTTCCAGCACGGCGTGACCAATCTCGCCAACGCCAAGCAGAAATTCATCCCGGAGGACACCCGCAGCCCGGTCCTGGACTTCAACATGAACCGCTGCATCGCCTGCGCCGAATGCATCAACGTCTGCAAGGACGTCCTGATGATCGACGCGCTGCAATTCATGAAGAAGGGCGGCTTCAACCAGGTGGTCGCCAAGGGCGATCTCCCGCTGGCCTGCGAATTCTGCGGCGACTGTCTCGCGGTCTGTCCGGTCGGAGCCATTACGAACAAGTTCTCCAAATATCTGTACAAGCCCTGGCAGATGAAAAAGACGACCTCCACCTGCAACTACTGCGGGGACGGCTGCCAGATGTACGTCGAGACCAAGGACAGCGAGGTGATCCGCGTGACCTCGCCCCTGTCCTGGAAAAACAAGTGGGGGGATCGGGCCGAAACCTCCAAAGGTCACGGCGGGCTCTGCGTCAAAGGCCGGTTCGGTTTCGAATACATCGACGCCCCGACCCGTCTGAAGCAGCCCCTCCTGCGCAAGGGCAATCAGTTGACGGAAGCGCCCTGGCTGGAAACGATGCATGCGGTCGTCGATCGATTCGCCGACATCAGAAAGAAACACGGTCCGGATGCCATCGCCGGTCTCATCACCGCCCGTTGCACCAACGAAGAGTTGTACCTCTTCCAGAAGCTGATGCGGGCGGGCTTCCGCACGAACAATCTGGACAGCAGCGCACGCTACGGCCATATGAATTTCGTCCACGCGTCCAAACTGGCCCTGGGCATCGGCCGGAGCCCGAACGATTGGGAGGATCTGACGAAGGCCAAAGCCGTACTGGTGATCGGCTCCAACGTGACCGAAACCAACCCGCTGACCGCCGTGCGGATCAAGGAAGCGATTCGCGTCTTCAAGGCGCAGGTCATGGTGTTCGATTCCGCCGTGACGAACATCGGCAAGCTGGCGTCCCATCCGTTCTTGATCAAGCCGGGAACCGAAGGCCTCGTGATCGACGGGCTGGTCAAGGCCGCGCTGGAATTGGATCTGGTCGACGAAGAGAACGTGAACAAACACCCGCAGGCCTTTGCCGCGCTCAAGGCCGCCGCGGCCCATCTGTCGTTGGAACAGATCGCCTCCAAAACCGGCCTGACGGTCGACTCGTTCAAAGAAACGGCCGCGATTTTCGCCGAAGCGCCCCGTTCCGTGATCCTCTGCGCCGAAGGGATCGTCCGTCAGCCCGGCGGTTATCAGAACGTGCTGAAGCTGATCGATCTGGCCTGGATCACGGGCAAACTGGGAAAGCCGGGCTGCGGCGTGAACACCGTGACGGAAGAGCCGAACGAGCAGGGTGCGGTGGACATGGGCGTCGCACCGGAATTCCTGCCCGGCCTCGCCCCGTTTACGGATCAGGCGGCGCGCGACAAAGTGGCCAAGGCCTGGGATGTGACCCTCCCGGCCGTCGGCAGCGGCGCCAATTTGATGGAGATCCTCAAGCGTTGCCGGAGCGGTCAGATCCGCGCCCTGTATGTGGTCGGTGAGAACCCGCTGGCGACGCTGCCCGCCTCGATGGACATCCGGGCGGCGCTGGATCGCCTGGAGCTGCTGGTCGTCCAGGATCCGTTCCTGACGGACACCGGGCGGATGGCCCACGTGGTATTGCCGGCCTGCACCTACGCGGAAAAGGACGGCACCTTCACGAACCTCGAAGGTCGCGTGCTGCGCGTCCGCCAAGCGATGGAGGCCATTGGCGAAAGCGTGCCCGATTGGCATATCATGACCGCCCTGGCCAACGGACTCGGATGCCAATGGGAATACGAATCAGCCAACGATATCCAGACCGAGATCATGAAATTGCTGCCCGGCTACTACAATCTCGGCCAGCCGAGGAAGCTCGTCCCGACGGCGGACGCGTACCTGTCGAACGGCTACGCCGCCGCCGTGGCGGGACGATACAAGACCGCGGCTCCCGACAGTCAGCGGCCTTTCACGCTCCTCATGGGTCCGGTGCTCTATCATTCGGGCAAACTGTCCACGGCGGCGCCCGGACTCATCAAGGTCGCGCCCAACACCGGCCGGCTGCGGATGAACCCGTCCGACATGGAACGGCTGGGCCTGCAGGACGGCTCATCGGTGAAACTGACGTCCGATCGGGGAGCGCTGCAGATGGGTGTGCAGCAGGATCAGAGCGTCGCTCCCCAGACCTGTTTCTTCCCCGAACATTTCAACGAACCGCCGGTCAAGGATCTCATGACCGTCGACGTCGACGGAACCACCGGCGTGCCGTCGTTCAAGCGAACCGGCGTGACCATCGAGAAGGCCTGAAACAGGCAAGAGGCTAGCGGCAATGGGTAAGAGATTTTTCACAAAATATGAATCCCCGAGCCCCGCGTCGCGAACCTTTCGCCCTGAGCGGAGCGAGTGATGAGCGTCGGCACATTGACCAAGAAAATTCTGCAGGCCGCCCTGTTTTACGAAATCTGGGACGCCATGAAGGTCACCTTCAAGCACATGTTCCATAAACCGATCACCTTCCAGTATCCCCGTGAGCAGCGGACGATTCCGGACACCCACCGTGGCGCGCTCGGCCTGCTGCGTTACGACGACGACCGCGAGCGCTGCGTGGGGTGCGATCTCTGTGAAGCCGCCTGTCCGTCCCGCTGCATCAAGGTCATCAGCTCGGAGGATGCGGAGCGCCCGCTTCAGCGCTACGCCAGCGAGTTTTACATCGACATCACCAAGTGCGTCTTCTGCGGCTACTGCGTGGAAGCCTGTCCCGTCAACGCGCTGGCCATGACCAAGATGTACGAGTTTTCCACGCACGACAAGCGCACGCTGCTGTTCGATAAGAAACGGCTCTATGACATCGGCGAACGGCACCTTGACGACGCGAAGAAATACCTGTACGCCCACAACCAGGAAAAGAACGTCGAGGAGAGTCGGGAGTACCGGTATTATTTCCCGCAATCCGTCCTCAAGCCGACGCAGTCAACGCCGAAACACCTGAGCTGAACGACACGAATGATCCCGGTCTTTTTCGCCTATTTCGCACTGATGAGTATGGCCGCCGCGGTGCTCACCGTGGCATTGAGGAACCCCGTGCATTGCGGCCTGGCCCTGCTGGCCCTGCTGCTCCACGTGTCCGGCCTGTTCGTTCTGCTCAACGCCGAATTTCTCTGGGCCGTGCAGGTGGTGGTCTATGCCGGCGCCATTCTGGTCCTGTACCTCTTCGTCCTGATGCTCCTCAATCTCAAAACCGACGAACGGTACTTTCACAACACCTATCTCTACTTCCTGATCCCGACGGTATTCGGCTCGCTCTACGTGCTTGCGCTTCTGTTCAAATCCCCCTATGCCGGAGCCAAGGGCGATGCGCCGGCGGCCATCGTCCTGCAGGAAGGCGACACGTATGCGGTCGGGATGAAGATGTTCAGCGACTATCTCCTGCAGTTTGAAATCGTCGGAGTGTTTCTGTTGGGCGCCATCATCGGCGCGATCGTGCTGGCCAAGACGCCGAAGCCGATCGACGCGGAACGAGAATGATGACACAGGCGGCGAGCGCCGTTCGGCCCTCGGAGCCGACGGCTGATCGCTGAGACCGTGGTGGAATGGTTATGGTTCCGTTAAGCGCATACGTCGCCGTCAGCGCCGTCCTGTTCATCACCGGATTGCTCGGCGTGCTCATCAGACGCAATTTCATCATCGTCCTGATGGCCGTCGAGATCATGTTGAACGCGGCGAACATCAACCTGGTCGCGTTTTCCCATTATCTGGAGTCCATGGCCGGTCAGTTGGTGGCGCTCTTCGTGATCGCCATCGCCGCCGGGGAAGCCGCCGTGGGATTAGCCATCATCATCGTCGTCTTCCGTGGCAAGATTTCCACGAACGTGGACGAAATGAATGTATTGAAGTGGTAGCGTGACCGATCTGCTGATCAAACTCATTCCGGTATTTCCGCTGCTGGCGGTGATCGCCAACGGCCTGTTCGGGCGGTACCTCTGGTCCCACGATTGGGCTCACCGTCTGGCATGGGGATCCGTCGGTCTGTCGTTCCTCTGCACCATCGGCGTGGTCGCCGACGTTCTCCGGACGGGCACCGCGCACGAAGTCATCGCCTATCAATGGATCTTCGGAGGCGACCTCACGATCAACCTGGCCTATCTCGTGGATCCGCTGACCTGCGTGTGGCTCCTGGTCGTCACGGGCGTCGGGTTCCTCATTCACGTCTACTCGGTCGGGTACATGCACGGAGAGGACGGCTTCACGCGCTTCTTCACGTACATGAACCTCTTCATGGTCTCCATGCTGCTGCTGGTGATGGGGAACAATTACGCGGTCCTGTTCATCGGCTGGGAGGGCGTCGGGCTCTGCTCGTATCTGCTGATCGGCTACTACTACGACAAAGTGTCGGCGGCCAAAGCCGCCTCGAAGGCGTTCGTCGTCAACCGGATCGGCGACGCGGGCTTCCTCCTGGCCATTTTCCTCGTCTTCATCAATTTCAAGACGCTCGACTATACGAAGGTCTTCGCGCAGGTGGGACAGCTGTCGCCTGACATGGCGACCGCCATCGCCCTCTGCCTCCTGGTCGGGGCCGTCGGCAAATCGGCCCAGCTGCCGCTCCATACCTGGCTGCCCGACGCGATGGAAGGCCCCACTCCCGTGAGCGCCCTGATCCACGCCGCCACGATGGTGACGGCCGGCGTGTACATGGTCGTGCGCAACCACGCCATCTTCGACCTGTCCCCGGTCGCCATGGAAACCGTGGCCATCGTGGGCGGCTGTACCGCGTTGTTCGCGGCCACCATCGGGCTGGTGCAAACCGACATCAAGCGCGTCCTGGCCTACTCGACGGTGAGCCAGCTCGGCTACATGTTCCTGGGATGCGGCATCGGCGCCTATACCGCGGCGGTGTTCCACGTCATGACCCACGCCTTCTTCAAGGCGCTCCTGTTCTTGTCCGCCGGCTCCGTGATCCACGCCCTGTCCGGCGAGCAGGACATCAGAAAGATGGGGGGGCTCAGCAAGAAGATCCCTTGGACGTACCGTTTGTTCCTGATCGGCACCGTGGCCATCGCCGGCATCCCGCCGCTTGCGGGTTTCTGGAGCAAAGACGAGATCATGGGCCACGCCTTCGTCCATCACCACTATGTCTTCTACGGTCTGGCGGCTCTCGGGGCGTTTCTGACGTCGTTCTATATGTTCCGGCTCACCTATCTCACGTTCTACGGACCCTCCCGCATGGATCACCACACGGAAGAACACGTCCACGAATCCCCGATGGTGATGGTCGGCCCTTTGATGGCCCTGGGACTGCTCTCGCTGGTCGGCGGATTTCTCGGGTTTCCGCCCGAACACGGCTGGCTGCACCAATTTCTGGCGCCGGTCGCCGGGGTCGGCGGCGAGCACGAAGTCGGCACGGGGCTCGTGTTGACGCTGATGATGATCGCCACCGGAATCGCCCTGCTCGGCTGGGGACTGGCCCATTACCTCTACAGCATGAATCCCGCGGCTCCGGACCGCTGGGCGGCGAAGGCGCAGGGAATCTACAACACGCTCCTGAACAAGTACTACGTGGACGAACTCTACGATGTTCTGGTGGTGGAGCCGACGAAAAAACTCGGCCTCGCGCTGGATTGGTTCGACCGCGTGGTCATCGACGGAATCGTGCGTGCCGTCGGCACCATGGCCGAACTGGGCGCGGCGGGATCCACCTGGGCGGAAAAGCACGTGATTTACGGCGGGCTCAATATCATCGGCTACGGGAACCATCTCCTCGCCAAACAGTGGCGGCAATTACAAAGCGGCATGGTGCACCATTATGCGGCCATCATCATCGCGGGATTATTTCTGCTGGCGGTCGTCATTCAACTGATCGTGCAGCGCTAGAGCGGCATCATGCTGGAACAACTGCAATCGACGTTTCCGATTCTGTCGTGCCTCCTCTTTTTCCCGCTCGCCGGCGCCGCGGTGCTCTGGCTCTTCGACGACGAGGATATGGTGCGCACCTCGGCCTTGACGATTTCCCTGGTCGAGCTGGCCCTGGCGATCTTCGTCCTGGTGCGGTTTGTGCCGGACTCCGCCGCGATGCAGTTCGTGGAACAGGTCCGCTGGATTCCCGCGCTCGGGATCAGCTATCACCTGGCCGTGGACGGCATCAGCGTCCTCTTCGTGGGACTCACGGCCTTTCTGACCGTGTTGGTGGTCATTTATTCCTGGGACACCATCCGCCACCAGACCAAACTGTACATGATGTCGCTGCTGGCGCTCGAAACGACGACCATGGGCGTCTTCGTGTCGCTCGACCTGATTCTCTTCTTCGTGTTCTGGGAACTCATGCTGATCCCCAGTTATTTCCTGATCAAGCTCTGGGGCGGCGGCGCGGAACGCCACTACGCGGCGTTGAAGTACGTGTTGTACACCCTGCTCGGCAGCGTGTTCATGCTGGTGGGCATCGCCCTTCTGGACATCAACTATCACAGCTATGCCGCGCTCCATCACCTGGACACGTCGTACTCCTTCGACCTGCTGGAACTGCTCGCCGTCCCGATCCCGCTCAACCAGCAGATTCTCATCTTCTGGCTCATGTTCCTGGGTTTCGCCTTCAAGGCGCCGGTCTTTCCGTTCCACACCTGGCTGCCGGATGCGCTGCTGGAAGGCCCGATCGGCATGGCCGTCGTCCTGGCCGGGTTGAAACTCGGCACGTTCGGCTTCATCCGGTTCAGCATCCCGCTGCTGCCGGAGGCGTCGAAGAGCCCCACCGTCGTGTCGGTCGTCATGGTCCTGGGGCTGGCGGCCATCGTCTACGGAGCCATCATGGCGTTGATCCAGCCGGATTTCCGCCGGCTCCTGGCCTACAGCAGCGTCAGCCACCTGGGCTTCGTCGTCGTCGGCCTCTTCGCCCTTAACTATCAGGGCCTCCAGGGCAGCCTCCTCACGATGATCAATCTGGGGTTCAGCACCGCCGGGCTCTTTTTCATCGCGGGTTTTCTCTACACCAGGCAACAGACGACGCAGATGGCGGCCTTCGGCGGCATGGCCAAATACACCCCGCTCTTGGCCACCTTCTTCCTCTTGATCGGACTGGCCTCGATCGGCCTTCCCGGAACCAACGGGTTCGTCGGCGAATTTCTCATCCTGCTGGGGACGTTCAAGGCCCATTGGCTGTACGGAGCCATCGCCGTCACGGGCGTGATTACCGGCGCGGCCTATTTCCTCTGGTACTACGAGCGCGCGATGCTCGGTCCGGTGGGGAAGGCGGTCAGGGAATCCATCGGCGATCTCCATCTCCGCGAAATGGTCATCGCCCTCTCGTTGTCGATCATGATCCTGTGGATCGGGCTCTATCCCGCCCCCTTTCTCCACATGATGAACGGTTCCGTGCAGGCGCTCGTCGATCGGCTGGACCGCGGGACAGTCGCAACCGTTGACACGGAGAGGCAAGAGGCCGGGGGGCAGGGGCAAGAGGAGAAAGACAGGCAGGCGGGGGACAGCGCGGCCGGCGCCGTTCCTCTTGCCGCTCGCCCCTTGCCGCTCGCCGTGAATTAACTATGAGTGATTACACGCTGCTCTACATTCTCTTCGCCCCGTTTGCCGGCGCCATCGCGCTGATCTTCGCCTCCAACCGGCAGGCGCTCCTCGTCAGGGGCATTGCCGCAGGATCGGCGGGCATCTCGCTGCTTGCGTCGCTGTACCTGTTCTACGCGTACGATCCGGTCAAGGGCGGCTATCAATTCGTGCAGAAGTACGAATGGTCCAAGCAGCTCGGGATCGCGCTGCATCTCGGCGTCGACGGGATCGGCACCCCGCTGGTGCTCGCCTCCTCCATCCTCCTGTTCGCCGGGATCTTCGTGTCCTGGCACATCAAGGACCGGACGAAGGAGTTCTACATCTGGCTGTTGATTCTCGCCGCCGCGACGATCGGCGTGTTCATGTCGCTGGATCTGTTCTTCCTGTACTTCTTCTACGAAATGTCCGTGATCCCGATGTACCTGCTGCTGGGGATGTGGGGCAGCCATACCAAGAAGTATCTGGAGATGACCGATCCCGAAGGGCTCAAGCTCAGGGATTCCGTCGGATTCATCTTCAACTTCGGCGCGAACAGCAAAGAGTACGCGGCGATGAAGCTGGTGTTGTTCCTGTCGGCATTCGCCGTGGCCGCGCTGATGGGCATTCTCCTGATCTACCGGTACTCGGGGCTGAACACCTTCGACATTCTCCAACTGCGCGAGCACGCCAACCTGATGAACATCCCGGTGCTGGGCACGACGCTGGACAAGATCATCTGGGTGCTGATCTTCTTCGGCTTCGCGTCGATCGCGCCGCTCTGGCCGCTGCATTCCTGGTCGCCGGTCGGCCACGCGGCCGCGCCGGCCGCCACCAGCATGCTGCACGCCGGCGTGCTGATGAAGCTCGGCCATTTTTCGATCATCCGCGTGGCCTTTGAGATCCTGCCCGACACCACCCGCGAGCTGATGCCGATCGCGGCGGTGCTCTGCATGTTCAGCATCATCTACGGGGGATTCGTCGCGTTTTACGCCAAAGACACGAAGTACGTCATCGGCTACTCCAGTTCGAGCCACATGGGCTATGTCTTCCTCGGCATGGCGGCGTTGGATTACATCAGCTTGAGCGGGGCGGTGATCTACATGTTCGCGCACGCCATGGCGACCGGCATGCTCTTCGCCATGGCCGGCTGGGTCTACGATCAGACGCACACGCGGGACATTCCCTCGCTCGGCGGGCTGTCCAACCGGATGCCGTTTATCGCCGGCTGTTTCGTGATCGGCTGCATGGCCTCCATCGGCATGCCGGGCACCGTGAATTTCATCGCGGAGGTCATGATCATCGTCGGGAGCTGGAGCAAGTATCCGCTTCAGGTGATTGTGGCCGTCGTCGGCATCGTGCTGACCCTGGCGTACCTCTTCAAGATGATGCGGGGACTCTTCTACGGGCCGATGGACCAGAAGTACAGCCACTCGCACGACGCGGTGGCCGCGGTGGACCGTCTGCCCCTGCTCATCATGATCTCCGTCAGCATCGGCTTCGGCCTCTTCCCGATGCATCTCTACAACGTCGTGCGCTCCGGCGTGGACCCGCTCGTGGCGCGGATCACCCAGGTCGTCCCGGTCGCGCACACGGGGGAAGGAGCAGGGATGACGGGCGTGACGATGATGCCGGAACGGACGCCTGACGTCCCGCTGGTCGCGAACAACCCCGTACCCCGTACGCCTCACGCCTCGCGAGGATCGGAATGACCTTTTCGCTCACCATGTCGCCGTCCGATCTCCTGCTGCTGTTGCCGGAGATTCTTCTGACCTGCTGGCTCTGCGTCGTCCTGATCGTGGATTTCTCGTTCCCCCGACTGCCGAAGGAGCAGCTGGCCTATCTGAGCATCGCCGGTCTCGTCGGCACGCTCGGCTGCCTCGCCTGGTTCGACATCTCCGGTATTTCGGGGACGTTGTTCGCCAACATGTTCGTGGTCGACCGCATGGCGCTCTTCTTCAAGATGTTCGTCGTGGGCGCCACGATCCTCGTCATCCTGGCTTCGATGGAGTTCGTCCATCGGTTCAAATTCTTCCGAGGGGAGTATTACTTCCTGGTCGTGATGTCGGCGCTCGGCATGATGTTCATGGCATCCGCCAACGATCTGCTGTCCGTGTTCGTCACCCTGGAATTTTCGACCTTCGGATTCTACGTCCTCGTGTCCTATCTGCGCGAAGACGTGGCTTCCAACGAGGCGGGGCTCAAGTTCTTCATCCTGGGCGTCTTCGCGGCCGGCCTGCTGGCCTACGGGATCAGCCTGGTCTACGGCGAAACCGGCAAGCTCGTGTTTTCCGACATGAAGTCGGCCCAGGCCACGCCGGGACTGATCATCGGGTTCCTGCTGATCTTCGGCGCCCTGGGATTCAAGATCGGCGCGGTGCCGTTCCATTCCTGGATCCCCGACACGTACCACGGCTCGCCGACGCCGGTGACGGCGTTCCTGTCGATCGCGCCCAAGGGGGCCGCGTTCGCCATTCTGCTCCGGATGTTCTTCGTGGCGCTGGCGACCTTCAAGCCGACCTGGGTGCTGCTGCTGGTGGCCGCCTCCATTCTCTCGATGACCTACGGCAATATCGTGGCGATCGCGCAGAAGAACATCAAACGGCTGTTGGCCTATTCCGGCATCGCCCAGGTCGGCAACGTCCTCATCGGCCTCGCCGCCGGCACCAAAATGGGGAACGACGCCATCCTGTTTTATCTGCTGACCTATCTGTTCGCGAACCTCGGAGCCTTTGCGATCGTCATCGCGGTCAGCCAGGCCATCGGCAGCGAAGAAATCGACGACTACAGCGGGTTGGGGCGGCGGTCGCCGTTCCTGGCGTTTTCGATGTTGATCTTCTTGTTGTCGTTGGCGGGCGTGCCTCCGCTGGCCGGCTTCATCGGCAAACTGTACATCTTTGTCGCGGCCATCAAGGAAGGCCTGTACACCCTCATCACGGTCGGCCTCATCAACATCGTCATCTCGATGTACTACTACCTGATCGTCGTCAAAAAGATGTACATCACCGAGCCGCACGATCCCTCGCCGCTGGCGGTGTCCGGCCCGATGAAGGCGGTCGTCTATATCGGGCTGGCCGGCACGTTGATCATCGGCGTGTATCCGCAGCCGGTCATCGATTGGGTCGTGGCGGCCACCATGATGTTCTCCGACCTGGCGGGCCCGGCGGCGGCGCTTCCGACCGTACCGCCCGTCGTGTCCTCCGGCGGCTGATCCGCCGCGCTCTTCGCGCCGTCGGATGAACGGTCTTCTGAAATATTGCTTGCAGGGTTTCACCGGCCAGAGTAGAGTTTCCTAAGTTCCGGCATCCCCTGTCCGCTCGATCCAGCCCGAACCATGGACTCAGCCACGCAGGAACGCCCCCCACACACTCCGGTTGCCGCCCCTCTGGCCGGGCCGGTTCCGGCGGCTCCCCCGGACCGGACTCCGCGAACGGGAAGGCTGCCTGACTGGCTGTCCGGATGGTCGATCGAACAGCGGGTCCTTGCCGGATTCGGGTTGGTGTTCGCCGGCATTCTCGTCATCAGCGTCGTGTCGTACCGCAATACGTCCGTGGTGGTCGAAAACAGCCGGCTGGATTCGAGAAGCCATGATCTCATCCAGCTGCTCGGATCGATCCAGGAAGCCCTCGTCGCGGCGGAAAGCGGTCACCGCCGCTATCTGGTCACCGGCGACGAGTCCTATCTCAAAGCGCACCAGGCTCTCGCCGAGCAGATGCCCGAGTACACGCGCTATCTCCACGCCCTGGTAGGCGGCGAGACGGAGCAGCAGGAACGCCTCACCCGGCTGGAATCGCTCATCAAGCAGCAGCTTGACATCGAAGCCGACGCGATCAAACGGCGGACGGAGCTGGGGGCCGAAGCGGTGCGGCATCTCGCCCTGCCGGGAGTCGCAAAACGGGAACTCGACACGATCCATCACCTCATCGGCGACCTCGAGAACCGGGAACGGCAATCGGCTCGCGCCCGAGTCCTCGAGTCCGCGTCCAGCACCCGCAATACCATCGCCCTTCTCGGCTTGGGAGCCCTCCTGCAACTCGTGCTCCTGGGATCGGTGTACTACCTGATCCACCACGACATCACCGCCCGGCGGCGGGTCGCGGCCGAACTGCGACGGCAGGGCGAACTGCTCCAGGCCGCCAACAAGGAACTCGAAGCCTTCAGCTACTCCGTGTCGCACGACCTCCGCGCACCCCTCCGTCATATCGACGGGTACGCGGCGCTCCTGGCCAAAACCGCCGGCGAGTCGTTGAACGACAAGGCCCAGCGCTATCTGCAGACCATCTCGGACTCGGCCAAACAGATGGGGCAGCTGATCGACGACCTGCTGGTCTTCTCCCGCATGGGCCGCCAGGAAATGCTCCGCAGCACGGTCAATCTCAACCAGCTCGTGAAGACCGTCATTCACGATTTGCGTCTTGACTTGCAAGGGAAGGCGATCTCTTGGACAATTGGCTCGTTGCCCGAGGTTCCGGGTGATCCGGCGATGTTGCGGCAGGTGTTCATGAACCTCCTCTCGAATGCCGTGAAGTTCACGGCGACCAGGCCCGAACCGCGTATCGAGATCGGCGCGACGCAGGAGGCCCCCGGCGAAGTCACCGTGTTCGTCCGCGACAACGGCGTGGGATTCGACATGCAGTACGTCAACAAACTCTTCGGCGTGTTTCAGCGCCTCCACCGGAACGACGAATTCGAAGGGACCGGGATCGGCCTGGCGAACGTCCGGAGGATCATCCATCGCCACGGCGGCCGGACCTGGGCCGAAGGGGCCATCGACCGGGGCGCCACGTTTTACCTGTCGCTGCCTATGAAAAGGATCGCCTCATGACCACCGTAAAGCCGATTGTATTGGCGGAAGACAACCCCCGCGACGCGGAACTGGCGCTGGCCGCCATGGAAGAGCATCACATTGCAGATAAAGTCGTCGTCTGCCATGATGGCGCCGAAGTGCTCGACTATCTCTACTGTCGCGGACCGTATAAGAGCCGGGAATGCGGCAACCCCGTGGTGGTCTTCCTGGACCTGAAGATGCCGAAAGTCGACGGGATCGAAGTGCTGCGAACGATCAAGAACGACGCGAACCTGAAACCGATCCCGGTGGTGATGTTGACGTCCTCGCGGGAAGAACGTGATCTGGCCCAGAGCTATGCGCTGGGCGCCAACGCCTACGTCGTCAAACCCGTCGAGTTCCAGCAGTTCATCTCGGCCGTCAAAGAGCTCGGCGTGTTCTGGGGAGTGATCAACGAGCCGCCGCCCGAAGGAACAGAATCCGCTGCGTAGCCTGCCCGCGGAGGATCAGTGAAGACCCCGCTCCGCCTGCTCCACCTCGAGGACGATTCCGTCGACGCCGACCTGGTCGCCGCCACCCTGACGGAAGCGGGGCTCTCCTGCGTGTCCCGCCGCGTCGACACCCGCAGCACCTTTCTCGCGGCCCTGAGCGAAGGCGGGTTCGATCTCATCCTCGCCGATTATTCGATCCCCGGATTCGACGGCATGACCGCGCTCGCGCTCGCCCGTCAACAGGCTCCGGACATCCCCTTTCTCTTCGTCTCGGCCACCATCGGAGAGGAACTGGCCATCGACGCGATGCACCAGGGCGCCACGGACTATGTCCTCAAGCAGCGATTGGGGCGGCTGGTCCCTTCGGTCCAACGCGCGCTCCGTGAACGCGACGACCGCAGGGAACGGAAACGGGCCGAAGACGCGCTGATCCAGAGCGAAAAGCAGTTCCGGCAGGCCCAAAAGATGGAGGCCGTCGGGCGGCTCGCCGGGGGGATCGCCCATGATTTCAACAACCTCCTGACCGTCATCATGGGCTACAGCCACGTGCTCTCGGCCGAGTTGGGCCCCGACCACCCGCTGCAGGGCAAGATCGAAGAAACGCAGAAGGCCGGCGAGCGGGCCGCCATGCTGGTCCGGCAGCTGCTGGCGTTCAGCCGTAAACAACCGATCGAACCGAGGATCCTCACCCTCAACGGCATCGTGACCAACCTCGAGGGCATGCTGCAACGGCTGATCGGATCGGACATCCGTCTGGTCATCATGCTGGATCCCGCCAACAGCCAGGTCAAAGCCGATCAGGCTCAGCTGGAGCAGGTCGTGATGAATCTTGTGGTCAATGCCCGGGACGCAATGACGAAAGGCGGGACGCTCACGATCGAGACGGCCCCGGTGGAGCTGACCACCAGCCCGGTGTACCATGTCCAGCCGTTGCCGCCGGGGCCCTACGTCAGACTGTCGGTCGGCGACACCGGCAGCGGCATGGATCGTGAGACGCAGGCGCACATCTTCGAGCCGTTCTTCACCACCAAGGAAGAGGGCAAAGGAAGCGGCCTCGGTCTTTCAACCGTCTTCGGGATCGTCACGCAATCGGGAGGCGGCATCGACGTCACCAGCCGGATCGGCCACGGGACGAGATTTGATATCTTCCTCCCGCGCATCGCCGCGGAAGTCCAGCCGGCGGCCCAACCGCAGGCGTCGGGACAACCGCACCGGGGAACGGAAACCATCCTCCTGGCGGAGGACGACCCCGGCGTGCGCACCCTGATTCGCGACGAGCTGCGCAAGCTCGGCTACAAGGTCATCGAGGCCAGGCACGGCGTGGAAGCTTCTCTGCTGGCCACCCAACAGATCGAGGCCCTGGATCTGCTCCTCACGGACATGGTCATGCCCGGGATGGGGGGCCGGGAGCTGGCGCAACATCTCACGGCGATCAAGCCGAACCTCCGCATCCTGTTCATGTCCGGTTACACCGACGACCTCGGCATCCTCGCCGGCCACGAGCGGGGCGCCAGCAGCTTCCTGCAAAAACCCTTTACGCCCGAAGCCCTCGCCCAAACCATCCGGAAACTGCTCGATCCCCCCTCCGCTTCCGACACCGCCTCGCTTCGCCGTGACGCCGCCAGGCCGGGCGCGTAATAAACCGTGCACATTTGACGCGGTGCAGAACGCCTTTTTATACTCGAACCCGGTGCATCATGAAACCACGCCACGATCCCTCCAGGTTTCACCGGTTCCGTCGGATCATCCTCGTCGCAGGGGTCTTCATGTTATTGGGAGCATCGCGACCGGCGGCAGCGCAGCCGGTCGCGTGGGATCATCTGGCCGAAGGACTCGCCATCGGGGTCTGGACCCCTCACTCCGTCTGCCCTGACGTGCCGCCGCTGCTGGTGGCGGAGATCGACCCCGTTCGCTACCGGTTCTCCGTGCATTATTTCCGGAATGAGCCGGTTGACGAACCGCTTGACATCCACGAATGGCAGACAAGAACCGGGCACGATCTGGTCTTCAATGCCGGTTTGTTCCGGGAGAACTTTGCCTATCTGGGATTGCTATACGGGCAGGGGAAATCGCTCGGGAGCAGACGGCACAGCTCCTGGATGGGCCTCTTCGTGGCGGAGCCGGTCGCGGCCGGCCGGCAGGCCGCCGGTATTCTCGATCTGGCGCTCGACGCCTTTGACGAGCAGCGGCCCCCCTATGGAGAAGCGGCTCAATCGCTCATGCTCCTCGATCGGACCGGCAAGGTCCGGGTCAGACAATCGGGGAAGCAGTCCCAACAAACCATCCTGGCGGAGCAGGAGAACGGCCGCATCCTCCTGCTGAAAACGACCGCGGTCACCTCGCTCCATGCAATCGGGCAATGTCTCCACGAGGCATATCCCGGCATCCGCCAAGCCATGGCCATGGACGGAGGATCGTCTTCCAACCTGTCGATCAGCCCCGCCCTCAGACGGGCGGCTGAAAACAGGGGAGGGGCCCAGTCCTGGAAAACGCTCCTGAGTACCGGCACCACCGGTCACATCGGCCTGCCTGCCGTCATCGGCATCACCCCCAGACAACCGGTCCCCAAGCCGTAGAACGGCCCTGAGAGCCGCTACCGGCCAGGGCGGGCAACGGGAAATCCCGCTTCAAGCCACGCGTTCATACTTCCGGTGACGTTGTACACGCGCGTGTAGCCCAAGTCCGCCAAGGTTTCCGCCGCAAGGTTGCTCCTATGGCCGGATTGGCAATACACCACGATGTGCTCGTCCGGTTGCGCCCCGATCTCGCGATGCCGTGCCTTGATCTCACGAAAATCGATGTTGTAATCCGTTCCCGGAATGAAGCCCCCGGCGTGCTCTTCGACGGAACGCACGTCGATCAGGACGAAGCCCTTTTTCGCCATCGAGGGAGCCTTCGTCAAACCGGCGCGTAGTTGGTGGACCGTCAACAGGTAGGAATGGTAGGCCGGGACCGCCGTGGCGGTACCGGCAAGGAACAGGACCAGGCTGAGAATGAAGACAGCGGGTCGTTGCATCATAATCGACCTCCTGATGGCTGCGATGAACCCATTCGACACCGGATACGATCTGCAATTATGATAGGAGCCGTATGAAGAATCGGTCAAGTCTTGCTTGCGCGGTCCTGGTGCTGCTCGCCGGCTGCGCCGAAGGCGCCAAGCTGGCGCAAGACAGCGGGGACGGGGGAATCGTTACGTATCCCTTCAAGGGAGAACAGGGGCACCTGATCTCGTCGTTCAGAAAAGAAGCCCTCACCCTCATGAGGGACCACTGCGGCGGTTCCTACGCGATCCTCCGGGAAGGGGAGGCCAAAGGGCGGGCCCGCGTGGCCGGGATGGTGGAAGGCGGTCAGGAGATCGTACGGGAGCGGCGGTGGGGAATCGAGTTTCGCTGCAAATGATCCCCGGCGTCAGGGGTGACGTACCCGCTGTTTGGTCAGATCGTCAATCGTCAGCAGGCTGATCAGTTTCACCCCTTCCCGCTCGACCCTGGACCGCCCCTCTTGTTCATGGCGATCCACAATGACCAGGGCATGGGTGACGGCCAATCCCGCTTGCCTGGCCGCGGCGATGGCTTTGAGCAGCGACCCGCCGCTCGTCAACACGTCGTCGACGATCAACGCACGATCGCCGGGCTGAATCGCTCCTTCGATCAATTTCCCCAACCCATGATCCTTCGCCTGCTTGCGCACCACGAAGGTCCGCCATTCCCGGTTCGGACTGGCACCGTACGCATAATCGGAGATCGTCGTCGCGATCGCGATTGCGCCGATTTCGAGCCCGCCGAGACAATCGAGCGCCACGCCCGCCAGCGCCTCATGAGCCAGCTGTCCCACGAATCTCCGCGCTGAGGGATGCGCCATCAAGGCCCGGCAATCGACGTAGAAGGGACTGACCTGGCCCGACGCCAGGGTGAACCCCTTGTCCGGGTCCCATTTGAATGACCGGGTGTCGTGGAACGCGCGCACCAACGCGTCTCGAACCGTCATCGCCATCCTGCCTTCAGAAATGCCATGGAGAACTTCTCCCCTATCTCAATGCCTACGTACAGAAACCTAACATTTTATTGACCTGCCACGGGGACTACGCTACGGTCGCCAGATGCCGTGTCAGGCATGCGATCGCCCCGTTAACAGGACCCGCGCATCGCGGGAGGGCAGGTCGTGGCCGGTCGCTTCGGCGGGCCGCTTTTTTCGATATCGGGAGGGGGGTGG
>DIHJ01000021.1:0-3862 GCA_002420105.1 Nitrospira sp. UBA5699 | reverse complement strand
TGGGGAGGGGGGTGGGTCTCCCCGGACTCATTCGTTGTGCGCGGTTCTTTCGAGGGATCGGGATGGATGACACAACCGCACCAGAGCAACCCCATGACGGCGATCAGCAGCCATTTCACCATATCGGCACTCTCCTGCGCAGATGCCCAGCGACGCGCAGAGGCATTTTTGCATAGCCGGACGTCAAAGTGAAGAGACAACCGACGACATCGCCCGCAGGCGCCGATCAGCCTTCATATCCCGGACCTCCGCATCGCTGCCTTCTCGCATGCTGTCTCCTTGCCGGCGCACTCTTGTCCGGACCATCCGGGCAGGCGGAACCGACCGTCGCGACCGATCGTCTCGTGGTGAAAGGTTTTGCGTTCAGCGGAAACACCGTCGTTCAACAAGACGAACTCGAGGCCTTGACCCTGCCCTACGTCGGACGGGCGCTGAGCCTGCCGGAAGTGGAAGAGGCGGCGCAACTGGTCACCGATCTCTACCGGCGAAGAGGCTATACATTGGCGTCGGCCTACATCCCGCAGCAGGAGATCAAGTTCGGCGTTGTGCTGATCTCCATATTGGAAGGCCGGATCGACGAGATCACCGTGTCGGGCAACCGCCACTATTCGACGGACTTCATCCGCGGCAATTTCGCCGAAGCGATGGAGCATAACGTCATCCGGAACGTGGCGCTGGAACGGGCTCTCCTGCTCCTGAACGACTACCCGGATCTCAAAGTCTCCGCCCTGCTGGAACCCGGGGCCACCACCGGATCGACGAACGTCCGCGTCAAAGCGGAAGACAGATTCCCCGTGCACGCCACGCTGGATTACAACAACTACGGATTCAACACGATCTCGCGCAATCGAGTCGGCGCCGGGATCGAGGTCGGCAACGTCGTCTTCGACGGTGCCACGCTGACCCTCAACGGGATCATGGGAGACCATCCGGACCGCTTGCTGTTCCAGGCCGGCACCTATGCGATTCCCGTCGGCGTCCATGGCACAAAACTGGTCTTGTCCGGATCCAACGGGCGGTTCGATGTAGGCGCGGAGCTGGCGGCGTTGCAGATCCGCGGCAAGATCAAGACCTACGATATTTCTCTCACGCACCCCTTCATCAAGACACGGTTTCAATCCCTGCTGGCCGAAGCCGGGTTCGCGTCGAAAGACAACCGGCTCTTTACGCTCGGATCGCTGACCGGAGACGACCGCATGCGCATGGCCAAAGTCGGGTTGAACTACGACCGGCTGGACCTGACGGGACGCACATATGTCTCGCTGTACGGATTCCAGGGCCTGGGCGAAATCCTGGGCGGCATGGACGACAATGCGGTGAATACCACCAGGCAGGGGGCCGACAACCGGTTCACCAAAGCGACGTTGAATGCAGGACGTATTCAAAGCCTCGGCCACGACGTGCAATTGATCCTCAGGGCCGCCGGACAAGCGACGACCGGTCCGGTTGTCGTGATCGAGCAGATGCTTCTCGGCGGGCCGGACTCCGTCCGCGGGTATCAATTGGGGGAGCGGTTCGTTGACGAAGGCTACACCGTGACGGCCGAAACGCGCGTGCCGGTCTTCCCTTCGCTGCTTGGCTCGACACAGGCAGCGGCCTTTCTCGATCATGGATCGGGACGACTGCGCAATCCCCAACCGGGCGAAAAGGCTTCAAGCAGCCTCACCGGTGCAGGGATCGGCCTCCAGACGGAATTGCCCTATTTTTCGACCAGGATCCGCGCCGACATCGGATTCCCGATCGGCCCCAAACCGACCGGAGGGACCGTCGCCGGCGACCGCTCTCCCACGTTCTACGTACAGGCGGTGGCGAGGTTCTAAACCGTATCGTCTGTAACCCGTTGGAGGGACAACTTAAGCGTGATGCGCTTTTCATGAAAAGCGCGATGGTTAAAGCAGGAGACGCGAGGTGACGCCATGAGCAGGAAGCACCACCAGAGCATCCGCGGAGGGGCAACGAAGAACAGCCGTCTATTCCTCCATCGACTCCTCTGTACACTGTTAGCCTCTCTGCAGTTACTCCTTCCGAGCCTGGCCGCCGCGCTCCCCGGCGACGGCACCGTGGTCGGCGGCAGCGCCACTATTCAGCAGGCCAACCCCAAGACGCTGAACATTCAGCAGACAACCGACAAGGCCATCCTGAACTGGAAGAGCTTCTCGATCGCGGCCGATGAAGCCGTACACTTTGTCCAGCCGTCAGCGAGTTCGATTGCCTTGAACCGGGTCGTCGGCACGGATCCCTCCGTAATCCTCGGCCGATTGCAGTCGAACGGCCGCCTGTTCCTCTTGAATCCGAACGGCATTCTCTTCGGCGCCGGCGCCCAGGTCAACGTCGGCGGCCTCCTGGCCACGACTCTGCAGATCCGCGACGAAGATTTCATGGCCGGTCGGTATCTCTTCACGCAGGATCCGCTGAAGAGCCTGCGCACGGTGATCAATCAAGGCACGATCCAGGTGTCCGATCACGGGTTTGCCTTTCTCGTCGCCCCGGGAGTTGCAAACGAGGGAGTGATCGTCGCCAATCTCGGCACCGTCGTCCTCGGCTCCGGACGGACACTCGCGGTCGATCTGATGGGGGACGGCCTCATCCATTACGCCCTCAGCGGCAAGGTGCTGGATCACGTGACCGGGATCGACGGGAAACCTCTCGGCTCGGCCGTCAGCAACAGCGGTACGATACAGGCCGACGGCGGACGGGTGATTCTGCAGGCCAAAGCCGCCGGCGACATTTTCTCCTCGGTCGTGAACCAGAGCGGCGTCGTGCGCGCCCGCAGTCTCGCCCATCACGGCGGAGTCGTGAAGCTGATCGGGGGAGGCGAGACGCTGGTGGCGGCGACCGATGCGGGAGCCATGCGGCCGGCCGGGGAAGTGAGCGGCGCCGTCGTGAACTCCGGATCCATCGACGTCTCGGCCGCCGAAACGAACGCCTCGCAGGGATCGGTGACCCTCCTCGGTGAACGGGTGGGGCAGTACGGGTCGATTGCGGCCACCGGAGCGGAAGGCGCCAACGGTGGAGACGTCGTCATCACCTCGACAACCCGGACATTGCTGGCAGACGGCAGCACGATCAATGTGAGCGGATCCGGCCATTCATCGGGAGGCCGTCTCCGCGTCTGGTCGGATCAGGATACCTTCTTCAATGCCGGATCGACTATCCTTGCTCGAGGCGGAAATCTGGAAGGCAACGGCGGATTCGTCGAGATCTCCGGCAAAGAGAACCTGGGCTTCGCCGGAAGCGTCAATGCGCTCGCTCCCTTCGGCCATGCAGGCACGCTTCTCCTGGATCCACGCAACATCACGATCGCCGCGGCAGGGGCTGCCTACAATCCCGGCGTGAACAATCTCTTTGCCAATACGCCGGCCGCTAACGTGACGATCTCAGCCGGCAGTATGAATGCCGCAGCCGCGAATGTCGTGCTGCAGGCCAACAACGACATCACGGTCGGCAGCGCCATCAACATGGCCAACGCCGGAGTCGGCATCACCATGCAAGCGGGTCGCGACATCGCCGTCAATGCTCCGATCACGACCAACAACGGCAACATTTCTCTGACTGCGAACGATGCCGCGGCCATCGCGGCAAACCGCCTGACAGGAACCGGCGACATCGTGTTCGGCGTCGGAGCGAACCTCAACGCGGGAAACGGCAGTATTGCACTCAACATCGGACCGACCGCAGGAGTGTTCTCCGCAGGAAGCATCGCTAATGTCCGCAACCTAACCACCACCACCGGCAACATCACGCTGAACTCGCGCAATACGATATCGCTCTCCGGCGCCGTCAACGCCGGGTCTGGCACCGTGAGCATCAATGCCAATACGGACGGGGCGGGAGCTCAAGGCTTCACGATGAACGCCGGCAG
>DIHJ01000124.1 GCA_002420105.1 Nitrospira sp. UBA5699 | reverse complement strand
TTTCTCGGCACCGTGCACGTCGAGGCCGTTCGGCGATCCGCATTTCAGCCTTACCCTCGCCTGGATCCTTCTCTCCCATTGACAACCCCGCATCCGATACCTACACTACGCGCCATTCTTGAGGGGCCCCATGCTACTGAAACGTAGCTCCGTTGCTTCCCCCCTGACGGCGTGCGCAATCCTCGTGTTCTGCGGCTGCGTCTTCATGCAGATGCTGGGCACGACGATGACGCTGTGGAACCTCGACTATGACCTCGATCCGGTTCATGCCGCCTTGCTTGAAGGTCTGTCGCTCCCCGCATCCTTCTTCGGCGTTCCTCCTCCCGTACTCGTCGAGAGTGTCAGCGACTCCTCACCTCCCTGGCAGCACATCGTCGCCGAGCAGCTGCTCTTTCGGCCTCCGAATGTCCTGACGTAATCCGATCCGCCGCAACGGAACCTCCTCATCACCCGGCTACGACGGCGCAGGGCGGATGTACGACGTGGAGATTCCGATGCGACGGAGCGGCTCTCCGAAAAATACGCTGCCGCACGCATCACAGCAACATCGGCGAGAAGGAGCTTCTGATGTCAGACATCCATATGGCGTTCTGTTGCGGGGCCTGCCGGAAAGTGAAAGACGAGCAGTGGGACGGATCGGTCGATCAGGCATGGTGCACGATCGCCGAGTACGTCAGGCGGTATCTCGTCCACGCCGAAGACCTGCTGCTCTCGGAAAGTTATTGCCCGGACTGCACCACCTCTTACAATCAGCTCATGCAATACGGCCGTTCAGGCGACCTGTTCTCATCCTGGCAGGAGGGGTAGCCGGCCAGTCGCAACGCAGGCCGTTGCACCGGAGGAGGCGCGCCGGCCTCCCGCCGCTTCAGACGAGAAACCGCAGCCACAGGTACAGCATGCTGATGAAGACCGATCCCACCATGACCGGAAATCCGAACGCAAAGAACCGCCAGAACGAGATTTGATATCCGGCGCGACGCGCCAGATCGACGATCACCACGTTCGCGCTCGCACCGATGATGGTGCCGTTCCCGCCCAGGCAGGCGCCCAACGCCAGAGCCCACCAGAGCGGGAGAATGTCGGGCTGGTGCACCAGCGTCGCATAATCGGCGATCTCCGGATGCAGCGAGCGCGCGAGATCCACGATCAGGGGATTCATCGCGGCAACGTAGGGAATGTTGTCCACGATCGCCGAGAGGACGGCCGATCCCCACAGCACCGCCAGGGTGGACCCGGCCAGATTGCCCCGCGTGAGCGTCACCACCTGGTCCGCCAGATATCGAATCACGCCCACCTTGACCAGCGCTCCCACGAGAATGAAGAGCCCGATGAAGAAAAAGATCGTTTTCCACTCCACATCCGTCAGGTAGGACAGCTCTTCCGAGTTCTCCTTCTTCCCCGCATGTCCGGCCAGCATGAAGGCGCTCGCTCCCAGGAGCGCGATGGTCGCCGGCTCGAGGTGAAGCGGCCCGTGCACGCAGAACGCAAGGTTCACGATGCCGAGCAGCCACACGCAGCGGCGCAGGAGCGCGCCATCCTGCACGGCATCGCTCATACGCAGCTCCATGACGGCTTTCTGCAGGTGCGGGGCGACCTGCATGGTGCGACCGAAAAATACCCAGAGGGCTCCCAGGAACACGGCCATCATGACGACCACGATCGGGCCTAGGACAACCAGGAAGTCGAGATACCCCAACTCCGCCTTGCTCGCGATCATGATGTTGGGCGGATCGCCGACCAGCGTCGCGGTCCCTCCGATATTCGACGAGACGGCCTCGACGATCAAAAACGACACGGGATTCAATTCAAGGCGTTTGGTGATCGCCAACGTGACAGGCGCCATCAAAAGCACCGTCGTCACATTGTCGAGCATCGCCGAGAGTCCCGCGGTCAGGACGGCCAAGAGCACGACCATCCGGAAGGGCTTGGCCCGGGCCCGCTGGGCGGCCCAGATGGCCAGCACCTCGAATAACCCGGTCTCGCGGACGATGTTCACGATGACCATCATGCCGATCAGGAGAAACACCACGTTATAGTCTACGCCGAACTCATGGGAGTAAAACGCCTCGTCCTGCGTCACCACCCCCAACCCGATCATGAGGGCCGCGCCGCTGAGGGCCACGATGGTCTTGTGAATCCGTTCCGTGATGATGACCAGATAGGCCAGGCCGAAAATCACCAGGGCGAGTGAAACGTCCGACATCATGTGCATCGCGAAGATCTTCCTGTACGGTTAGAATCGTGGATCGCCCATTATGGACAGACCGGCGCGCGATGGCAATCGAACTCGCACCGATCGTCCATTCTATTTCTCATATTGTTTTTTCCCCTTCCATAATGTCGTCGCTCCCCGTACGATACGGCTGAACGGGGCCAATCGAATATGTCCAGCTTGTCGCGCGACCAGATCGAGCAACTCGTGAAGGGGCAGCACTGGGACCCCCTGGCGGTGTTGGGACACCATCCGAGCAAACGGAACGGCTCTGCCGTCACCGTCATTCGCTGTTTTCTGCCGGAGGCCAGAGAAGCGGCCGTCGTGATCGAGCCGGGGACCGGATCCACCGTTCCCATGACGCGCGTGCATGACGCGGGATTGTTTGAGGCGGTCCTGCCGCAACCCCTTTCCCCTTCGCATTACCGGCTTCGCCTGACCGACGACGCGGGATACACATCCGAACGGTACGACCCCTATGCCTTCGCGCCGCTCCTGACCGATTTTGAACTGCATCTGTTCGCCGAGGGCACCTTCTTTCGCGCCTACGACACTCTGGGGTCCCATCTCCGGACCGTCGATGGAGTCGCGGGCGTGCATTTCGTCGTCTGGGCTCCCAACGCGGCGCGCGTCAGCGTCGTCGGCGATTTCAATCAATGGGACGGACGCCGCCATCCGATGACCAGCCGTGGAGCCACCGGGCTCTGGGAACTGTTCATTCCCGGTCTCGCCGACGGCACGTTGTACAAATACGAGATCCGGCCCCGAGATCACGACGCCATCCTCCTGAAGGCGGATCCCTATGCGGTGGCGTCCGAACTCCGGCCGAAGACCGCGTCGATCGCGCGCGACATCACCCGCTATACGTGGAACGACCAGGCCTGGATGGCAACCAGGCGCCGCCGGGATCCCTTGACCGCTCCGCTGTCCATATATGAAGTGCACCTCGGTTCCTGGATGCGCGTGCCGGAAGAAGGCGATCGCTGGCTGACCTATCGGGAACTGGCCGCCAAACTGATCCCCTACGCCAAAGACCTGGGCTATACCCATCTCGAGCTGCTGCCGGTGACCGAGCATCCGTTCGACGGCTCCTGGGGCTATCAATCGACGGGGTATTTTTCCGTCACCAGCCGCTACGGCGCGCCTGAAGATTTCATGGCGTTCGTGGACGCCGCGCATCAGGCCGGCATCGGCGTCTTGATGGATTGGGCGCCGGCACATTTTCCCGACGATCCCCACGGTCTCTCACAGTTCGACGGAACTCACCTCTACGACCATGCCGACCCGCGCCTCGGCTACCACCCGGACTGGCACAGCCGCATCTTCAATTACGGCCGCGTCGAGGTACGCAACTTCCTCATGAATAGCGCGCTCTTCTGGCTGGACCGCTACCATATCGACGGGCTCCGCGTGGACGCCGTCGCGTCGATGCTCTACCTCGACTACGGGCGCAAGGCGGGCGAGTGGATTCCCAACCAGTTCGGCGGGCATGAAAACCTCAGCGCCGTCCTGTTGTTGAAAGACCTGAACGTGCTGGCCCATCGGGATTTTCCCGGCGCGATGATGCTGGCGGAGGAATCCACCTCCTGGGCCGGCGTCTCACGCCCCACCTATACCGGAGGGCTGGGCTTCACATTCAAATGGAACATGGGCTGGATGCACGACGTCCTGGATTACTTTAGCCGCAACCCCGTTCACCGCATGTATCACCACAATCAGCTGACCTTCGGCCTGCTGTATGCGTTCAACGAGAACTTCGTCCTTCCCCTCTCGCACGACGAAGTCGTCCATGGCAAGCGATCGCTGCTCGACAAGATGCCCGGCGACGAGTGGCAGCAGTTCGCCAATCTTCGGGCGCTCTACGGCTTCATGTACGGACATCCCGGAAAGAAGATGCTGTTTATGGGCGGGGAATTCGGTCAGCGGAACGAATGGAATCACGACCGCAGTCTAGACTGGCATCTCCTCCAGTACGAACCCCACAGGGGTATCCAGTACTTGGTACGGGATCTCAACCGGCTGTACCGGGAGGAACCGGCCCTCTACGAGGTCGATCATGACTGGCCCGGTTTCCAATGGATCGATTTCCACGATGCGGCACAATCCGTCGTCGCATTCCTGCGCAAAGCCGCGGATCCACGCGATCAGATTGTCTGCGTCTGCAACTTTACGCCGGTCCCACGCTACGGCTACCGGGTCGGCGTCCCGCAAGAAGGCTACTACCGGGAACTTCTGAACACGGATGCTTCGCTGTATGGCGGAGGCAACCTCGGGAACCAGGGAGGTCTTCGGACGGAGGAGGTTTCCTCACACGGGTTTTCCCGCTCGCTGCAACTGACGATCCCCCCCCTCTCCGTTCTGTTTTTGAAACCCGCCGCGAAGTCGTAGCCCGCTAGCGCTTTTTCTGCTCTCCGGGGAGGATGTCCAGAACGGTCACGTCGAAGATGAGCGTCTTTCCCGCCAGAGGATGGTTGAAATCCAGCACGACGGTCTGGTCTTTGACTTCCTTCACGACGGGATACATGGATTCGCCGCCGGGGCTTTTGGCTTCGAGTTGCGCGCCGACCTTTCTCGCCTTCTCGGGAATCATGTCCTTTTTCACTTCCTGGAAGGCCTTGGGGTCGACGGCACCATACGCATCTTCCGGCTTGACCACCACCCGCTTCTTCTCCCCTTTGCTCGCTCCCTCCAGCGCTTTCTCGAGCCCCGGGACGATCTCGTGCGCGCCCTGCCGGTACGTCATCGGCTCGTGACCGACATTCGAATCCATGACGGTCTTGTCCTCCAGCGTCAGGGTGTATTCGAGCGACACCTGCATCCCGTCGGCGACCTTCCCCGGGGCCTGATTGGCCGCGCTGCCTGCCAGCGCGGGCGTACCGGACGACAGGACAACGCCAAACGCCATCGTACATACCGATCGAAGAAGACGCGGACAGCAGTTCACGGAAACCTCCTTGGCTGAAGAATCACGACCGGAGAGGACTTACCAGGAGCGGAAAGGGCCGCAGTCCAGATGGATGAAGTGCGCGCGCGGGTAGTATCCCACTCCGCCGTATTGCAGTCTCAACGCGGTCTGCCGGATGACGCGCGGATGGACTCGGGGAATGAAAAAATCGACGGCCTGCCCCTCGACGTGAAGGCTGTGCCTCGCGACACGACGGCTGCGTCTTGCCAGCATGGCGTTGTACTCGGGAGACCGATAGCCGGAGATGACGTGAATCTCGCCGTCTCCGCCCAGCGTCTTCTGGACAAAATTGATATGCTCGATCACCCTGGGGTCGATCGTCGCGACCTCACCGGTGTGGTGACAGCGGAGGAGGTGATTCACGTCGTCCAAGGCGGAGAGATCATACCGGCCCTGCTCGTCGCGATAGCGCACCCGCAGCCGCTCGTCCGTGTGCACGTTATAGAACGACAACTCGCCTTCCGGCAATTCTTCGGCCTGCGCACGGGCCATCGAAGGGGTCAGCAATCGGCCGCTCAGCAGCAGCAGACCGACCACAGTCGTCTTCAGCAGCATACGACGCGTCCACGACCACTCCGGCTGTTGCACGAAATCGCTCCCGAGAAAGTGGATAGTATGAGGGGTCTACGTACGTAGTTGAGGATGGCTTGTATCAAATGCCTGTACCGTGGTCAACCTTTTTCTTCGGTCCCTTTGAAATCGGACGCTTCCCCGATCGACGGACGCAAGTGGTATGATGAACGACGAGGAGACCGACAGGATGATGATCCGAGCGCAGTCCGCCCTACGAAGGTCCGCGGGGATCGCCCTGCTCGCGGCCGGCGGCGTGCTCGCCTCGTCGCTCGTCGTTCCATTCGACGCCGGGGCTCTCACCGGCCGCATTGTCGTCGCCGGCTCCGGTCCCGAGCAGCCGATCATCCAGGATCTCGCCCGTGCCTTCGAGAAACTCCACCCCGGGGCCGCCATCGATATCGAGTGGGACAAGACCGTTCGTGCCGTCGAACTGGTCAAGACGGGGGAAGCCCAGGTCGCCGTGACCGATCGGCCGGAGCCCGCACTCGACTCCAGTCTTATTGCATGGGACGGAATCGCCGTGGTCGTCAACTTTGCCAATCCGCTCGGCGAGCTCACAAGCGATCAGGTGGGTCGGCTGTTTACCGGCCGGCTGACGCGATGGTCCGAACTCGACGGAGCCGACAAACCCGTGGAACTCGTCGTGAGAACCGCCAAGGACAATCTCACCGCCGGGTATGAGGCCTCGCTCGGCATCGCCGGAAAACTCGCGGAAGCGGCGACGGTGGCGAAATCGGACCAACAGACCTTGCGGCTGGTGTCGGGGCGTGATGCGGCGATCAGCTACATGTCCCTGGGCGTCGCATTACGCGCGCAAGAGGACGGCGTTCCCATCCGCGTCCTGACGATCGATCACGTCGAACCGGGGGAGCCCACCGTCGCCAGCGGTCGCTACCCGTTGAAACGCCCCGTGCTGCTCCTGACCGCGCTACGGCCCGATCCCTTGACCGTCTCATTCATCTCGTTTGCGCGCTCGGCGGCCGGACAGCCGCTGGTTCGCCCTCTGTATACTCCCGTAGGGTCTTCGTCTGCCCTTACCCTGCCGCTCGTGCCATCGTCGCCGGACACGCCTCGACCCGCGACATAACCGGGTCGCCGGTCGCGCGGCGATCATTTTCTCGCTAGACAGGTCGTCTCAAGACGGGTAAGATCGCGAGGATTAAGGAGTCATGAGCACTATGGCAACCATTCTGGTCATCGACGACGAAGATTCCATCCGGCATCTGCTCAAGGACGTGTTGGAGAAGGCCAAGCACCGGGTGATCGAGGCCCGCGACGGGCGCGAGGGACTCGACCTCTATCAGAAGAACAAGATCGACCTCGTGCTGATGGACATTCTCATGCCGGGCACCGACGGCCTGGAAGCGACGCTTCAGATGACCCGGGAATATCTCGATGCCAAGATCATCGCGATGACCGGCGCGCAAGGAGACCGCAACTTCCTCGATGTGGCGAAACTCTTCGGCGCCCGCCGCGTATTCGAAAAGCCCTTCGACTTGAACAAGATGGTCGAGGCGGTGACGGAAGAGCTGACCAAATCCTGACCTCCGCCGTGCTCACTCCCATCCGACCGGTTCGTAACCCCGCTCTTTCAAGCAACGCTGCACGAATTGCTTATAGGCAGGGCTCGGCGGCGCTCGCCTGAACAGGCCGCGCAGGAAGCCCGCCGTCGCCCCCCCGGCCGCGCCGACCATCGCGCCTCGGCCGGGACGACCGCCGACCGCGCCGCCGACCGCGCCGCTCGCGGACCCGATTGCGCCGCCTGCCGCGGTACTGCCCGCCACCTGCCCCGTCTTTCCCTGGCCGGGAGCGGCTCCCGCCTCCTTGGCCATCTCGCTGCACGCGTCGATATCCCGGTCGGCCGCCTCCTCCCCTACATCCTTGTAATGGGCGTTCGGATAGAGGATCGGCTTCGGCGCACAGGCCGCGACAAAGACGACCAGCAGTGTCACCGGCACCGCGCGCTTCATATCCACCCCTGGCCGGAGCTTCCCATGGCTATCGTCCTCCGGTCAGTTCTTTACGAACAAGCCCTCGCATCATGGCCGGATCGTTGTACCCCACCTCGCTCAACGCATCCATGAGATGCATTCCCTTCGTCGCGACCAGCTCTTTGGCCTTCGCATAGTTCTTCGCGCTGAATCGTGCGACCGCCGGCTGGCCGTTCACGATCTGGCACGCCAGCACTTCTTCGCCGACTTCCAATGTCCCTCCTTGTTCGACCAGAATTTTCGCCTGCGCAACGCTGACATCGTGAAGCCGGGCGAATTCCTCGAGCCCGCCGGTCTCGACCAATCGTCCGTCCGGCATAATGCACAGCCGCTTGAAATGCGGCGACCAGTCTTTCCGGAAATCAATGTACTTGATGTCCCCGCCCTTGGCGACCGCCCGATCCAGCGTCCGATAGTCGATACCGAGATTGTTCTGTTGAAGCTTCGCCTTCAATTCCTCCGGCAACGTCCGGAGAAAGACTTCGTACGCGGCTTCCTCCAGAGGAACCGCCCGCGCCCTGGCCCATTGTTCCGCCTCGGCGAACTGCATCAGGTCGAGGACAAACGTCCGTTTCGGCAAATTGCCGCCGGGATTGATCCGGCAGGCAAACAGTCCCCTGGTCAGGAGCCCCCCCTCCTGCGGATAGACGTAGATTCCCCCTTCCTCCAACAGCCGCGTCATGGCCTCCAGGGGGACGCCGTAGCTTTCGGCCAGGATCTTCGCATGGGCGGCCGGATCCTCCTTTTCCGTCATCGCGCAGACGGTCACGTTTCCCGGCGCGTCAAACTCCGAGTAGTCCTCGATGATGTTGTAGAGGACGGGCGGCTTCGGTTTTTCGACTTTCTTTTTGATTTTGAACACGTCTTACTCTCCTCGCCCCTCGCCTGTTGCCTGTTTATGAAAGTACGGCGGCAGCGTCATCAATCTCCGGTCCTCGACCGGCCCGCCGATCGTAAAATGATACAGCGACTGCAGACGAAGCCCCGTGATGCCCACAATCTCATGGACGGGATCGTCAAAGAAACAGCCGATTCCGGTCGCCCTCACTCCGGCAGCCTCCGCTTCCAGATACATGATCTGCCCGAGCAATCCGGCTTCCCAGAAGAAACGTGGATACCACCAGGCTCCTCGGGCGCGCAAGACCCCTTCGAATTCCGCCAGCATCCCGAACGAGAAGGCGCTGTCCCCGGCGATGTCCTGGTGACAGCTGACCTGTGCGGACAATCTCTTTGCATCGCCTTCCAACAACCAATAGAACGGGAGATCGTCCGGAGCGCCGGGCGCCGGCACCCAATTGAGTTCGGGATTCATCGATTGCCGAACGAAGTCGATCTTCTCGTTATCGCGGACCAAAAAATACAGTCCCGGCGCGAGTCCCTCGACCCTGTGGACGAACATCATCAGATGAATGGCCGGCTCATAGGGCCACACATCCCAGGGCATGGGTCGAGCGCCCGGCTCCCGGTCGGCGCAGGGCATGACCCGCCGGAGCATGCGGAACAAGGTCGCGGCCGAAATCGCCGTCTTCCCGTCGAATGCCACGGCGCTTCGGCGTTGGCGAATGATCGTTCCGGCATCGCTCGACGTTCGCGATGCGTGAAGAGGGTCGGATGATGGAATAACCGCCGCATTCAACGGGAATCGAAGGATGCGGGTCTCCTCCTGCGTTTTCCATGAGGCTTCGGCCGCCTCGTCGATAATGTCCCAATGCACCACGTGCTCGCGGCTCAATCGGTTTGCCCTGCCCTGCCATGATCCGCCGGCAAGGTCCTTGACCGCCCCGGGATCAAGAAACAGCGGCATCTCATAGTTCAAATCACTTCCCCCTCGCCCCTCACCCCTTGCCGGACTTGAAGGCCAGATGACCGCGAGACAATCCGGATGTTCCGGTTCGACATCCGCAAAATCTTCTGCCCGATTGGTGCCCAGCACGAGTGCGACGGTATTCTGTGCCGCGCCGTCCAACAGCACCATGTTCCAGCCGAGCGTCGCCGCCGCGACGCGTGCCGTGCCGATCGCATGGCCGACATCGTGATTGCAGTATCGAAACGCGCGCTCCCCGTACTTCCACGCTTCACGCCAATGGACCGACGTCAGCCCGAAGAGGAAGGCGCCGGGAGGAAACGGAGCCAGCAATTGCGCGACGGGTTCGGGGAGATATGCCGCCCGTATTTCAAGCCCGTGCTCTTTCGGCGCGTAGTGGTAGAGGCCGGGCTTCAGATCGAGACCTTCGATCCGGGGAACGACCGCATAGCCCTCGGTCGGATGGAGATTCCCGGAGGAGGGGTTGCTCCGAAGTGCCCATGCCGACTCCCCTGCCTTTTTCCAGGCGGACAACGCGAGGGCGAATTCAAAAAATCTCGAAACCGTCCGCAGAGTGACGGGCTGAGACGGGACTGCGCCACGCCGGTAGATTGCCTCATAGGACGGCCCCGCCGGGTCCTCATCCGGCTTGAGCAATGGAAGAGGAACGAGCTCGGATCCGCCGAATCGTCTGAACGGATCGGGCTGATTCGCCCAATCGAGGTAACCGAGGGAACGCGAATACCGGTTGAAGCGGTGCTTCGTCTGAATATGATAGTGAATCACCCGATCGACGGGATCGGCCGGGACGGATTCGGGAACGGCTGGGGGAATGCGATCGTCGGTGCCCATCGTGTTGACAGGTCTCAGTGTACCGAGCCGCCGGATTGAAAGTAAACGCGCCCTCACGACATCGACGGCCCTTTCGAAGCATTGCACGCCGTCACATTGACGGATTTTTCCCGGAACGCGTATCCTGCTCCTGGAGGATCTGATTCAACCATGCAATTCGACGCAGCCCTTGCCGCGCAAGACGCGTTCCGCCGGGCGGAAACCGAACTGGGCTCCGATTGGAAGGCCGCCGTCGAACTGGAAAGCACGTTTTCCTCCAACGCGGGAACGACGGCGCGTGAGGCCTACGAGGAGCTCCTCTTGATGGCCGGACGCCATCCGCAGGCCTATTCATTCCATGCCTTCTGCATCTACATCACCTGGCAGCAGGTCACGGAAGAGACCATCGCCCGTCATTTTGAAACCGGCATGCGGTTATCCGAAGAGTACCTGGCAGCGTCGGATGGAAAAGAGCAACGGGATATCACCTATGTTGCCGAGCTCCATGAGTCGTTCAGAGCCGGGTTGGGATTGGAAGAAGAAGACGACATTCAGATGGAATTCCGGAAAGACACCCCGAAGGGCGGAGACTAGCCTTCAAAGCCCTGAGTGCTGCGCGCTGCGCGTGAAGAACTGATTACTGACATCTGGCAGCTTGTGAGCGACGACCACAAACATCGTGCCAGGGTGTTTCTCCATCGGGGCAATCTCACCGAAGCCCGTGCGGCCTGGGAAGCGGCCGTCGCCGACGATCGCGCAGCCGACAACCGGCGCGACCTGTCCGACTCGCTCGGAAACCTCGGCAACACCTGCGCGTTGATGAACGATTACCAGACCGCCGAACAGTGCTACCGCGAAGTGCTGGACATTCAGCGCGTCGAGGGGAACGTACACGCCATCGCTCATACCCTGGTCAATCTCGGCAATCTTCACGTCGGGAGCGACCGCCCTGACAAGGCCCGCCCGTATTATCTGGAAGCGCTCGACCTGCTGGAAACCCTGAAAGACTATCGCGCGCTCGGGATTCTTCACAATAATCTCGCCCTGCAGGAATCCCGCGAACGGGAATGGGAAACAGCCGTCGAATCGTTCACCCGGGCGCTGGACTATCATCGCATGGTCGGCAATGAGGAAGGTCTGGCCGTCACCTACAGCCAGATGGGCAAGTGCTTTCTGGACCAATCCGACCTCGTCCGCGCCGAGCGCTGCCTGAACAACGCCTCGGAACATTACATCAAACTGGGCAACGAACCGGCGGAGGCCGCGGTCCTGCGACTCCTCGGAACGCTGTATCGCACAAAGGGAGACCTGCAGGCCGCCGTCCGCTGCCTCGAGTCGGTCCTTCGCATCGATATTACGTACAACCTGCTAGAACTGACCGATGACAGCCGCGCATTGGATCATCTCCGATCTCTCAGCAATCCAGGTTAACCACACCCGAAAGTAGTGCTGTCTTCATACCATTGGAGGGCAGATTTTCCCGCCCGGTTGTGCAAGTATGTTTCCGCATAATAATTGCAATGCCACCATTGATGGAAGGTTAGGAGAACCGGCACATGCTCACCGCGATACAAGGACGCTCCCGATCGATCGGCTTTCTGCTCATGTGGCTCCCGGCGCTCCCAATCCTGGGAAGCCTGGTCGCCTGCAGCGACGGCGGGGGAGGAGCGGTGGCTTCTTCCGTCCCCCCGCCCGTTCAACATTATGCCTATGTGGCGAACACCGTTGATAACGCGCTCTCCATCTATAAGGTGAGTGCGGGAACGGGCAAATTGGAGCAGCTGACAACGTCGGGAACGATGTCTGTTTTACCGAGCATATCTCCGACACTCGTTGCCGTTGATCCCTCCAATCGCTTCGCCTACGTCGCCAACAGCGGTTCACACGACGTATCCGCATACAGCATCAACATGAGTACCGGCGCCTTAACCTTCATCGGTTCCGCGCCGGCGGGGCTTAATCCCATCTCGGTTGCCGTGGCCCCATCCGGTCGCTTCCTCTATGTCGCAAACCAGAACGGCGGGGTTTCCGCCTTTCGCATCAACGCCACCACCGGCGCACTCACCTCTGTGGGCCCTGACGTAGCTGCGGGAGGGGAACCATTCTCCGTGATCGTCGACCCGACCGGCCGGTTCGTTTACGTGACCAGTGGCCATCCGGCGAACATCACCAACGACGTCCACGCCTTCAGCATCGACGCGACGACCGGGGCGCTGACCCCCATTCCTGTCAATCCGGTCGTGCCGGCGCCAGCCATTCCCGTTCATATCACGCTGCATCCTTCCGGCAAATTCGCCTTTGTGGCTAGCGGAATTTCGAGCAGCGTGTCGGCCTATACCATCAGCAATACAACCGGGGCGCTGACTCCCGTCGGAACCCTTCCAACAGGAGGCACCGGCCCTCGCGCCGTCGCCGTCGAAGCTTCAGGACGATTCGCCTACGTGGTCAACGTCGGCTCCAATGACGTTTCGATCTTCAGCATCGACGCGACGACCGGGGCGCTGACCCCCATTCCTGTCAATCCGGTCGTGCCGGCGCCGGGAACCGATGCACGATTCATTGCCGTTGATCCAACCGGAAGATTCGTCTATGTGACGTATTTCAATTCCCCTCATATTTCAACATTCAGCATGAATTCTGTCACCGGAGAGCTGACTCATTTAGGGACTGAACCCACGGGCGCCGGCAGCGTGGGGATTACCGTTACCAACGCTCTGTAGACGGTCGCTTGAACGGAGGCGATGGCGGCCGACCCTGGTTGGCCGCCTCGCTCCTTTCTCTCTTATGCGACTGCACATCAGCCTCCCGCGTTGAGCCTGCAAATTCTTTTGACCGGTATACGGTGCTCATCCTTGTCGAAGCCGCTTCCGCAAGAATGATTCTTCTTTCTCGCCTCCCGCCTTCCACTTTTCACTCTCTTTCTGGACAGTTGGCATTTCTCTGCTACCTTTAGGAGCATCACGGACTGCATTACCTCCTGTTGGCCCGCTCTCTCGCCAACAAAGGTTCATCCAGGATGCTCGATGAGAACGTACAGGTTTCCCGTTTTCCTAATCCTTGTCGCCGTGCTCTGGACAGCGGCACCGCCCTGCCAGGCCTGGGAATCGCCTCCTCAGTTGCCCATCGGCACCCAGGAGTTCGGCCTCAGCGCCGGTTACCTCCTGCCCCATCGTCTGACAACGGATCACACGACCAGGCAAAGCGGGCTTGCCCTCATGCCGTCTTGGGCCATGGTCCTGACCGATCCCATCGGGACCGGATGGATTCGGGGACAGATTCTGGTGGGCGCGGAGATCGTGTACATTCAGTTCCAACGCCCTTTCCTGACGCACGGCGCGGGCTTCACACCCAAAATCAAGTATCTCTTCGAAGGCGCGCACGGGCTCAGGCCCTACGTGGAATTCGCCGGAGGACCGTTTTACACGGATCTCGGAGGACGAATTCCGGAGGAATCATCCCGTTTCAATTTTGTGCTGACGGCCGGAGCCGGCATCTCCTGGTTCCTGACCCCGCAGGCGTCGGTCAACATCGGCTATCGTTTTCACCATATCTCCAATGCCGGGACGCGCTATCCCAATCTCGGGCTCAATTCCAGTCTGCCCTTCGGAGGGTTCTCATTCTATTTTTAGGAGGGCGTCATGAACGCTAGCTTCCCCTTCCGCCGGATCACGCTTGCAGGCTGCGGACTCGTGCTCGCCCTGACGGCCGGCTGCGCCCGCTGGATCGAGCTTGCGACCCCTCCCGCCGGAAACCAGGAGCCGGACGCTTCGTTGATCGCCCGCAACGAACAGGTCCCGCTCGTCATGGATCGCGTACGCATCACGCGAAACGGTTCGCCGCAGAACCCGTCCGCGGACACGGAACAGCGCATTCTTGGTTCTCTGGGAGACATCGGCCTCTTCTCACATCTCGTCGGGACGAACAACGCCGCACCTCCGGCCGCGGACAAAGTGATTCACGCCCGTCTTCTGTTCGACGAGGCCGTCGAGCCCCATGCCGGCGACGCCGCCTGGAAAGGCATCGTGATCGGCGCGTCCATGTTCATCCTGGCGCCCTTCATCCCGCTGGACTACGACTATGCGGCGCATGTCACGCTCGAACTGGAGCGATGGGACGGACAGATCAAACGTTATGAGAGCCAGTCGGCCGGCACGGCCCGTTATCATCTTTTCGGAGCCACCCCGATCATGATCGATGAGCTGAAAGGCCACGTCACGGAATCCTGTCTCACGACCCTGGCGCAGCAGATCGTCCGGGACACCACCTTCTATGCCGCCAGCAGCGCCCCCATCAACGACCCCGGCATTCGCGCCGTATCTGTCAAACCGCGCCAGGCGGAGCCCTCCTCCTCCAATCCCGCTGTAATCCCCGTCTCAGTGCCGGCCGAACCGTGAGTCCGGACACATCCCTGAACTGACCGCCTCGCTGTAACCCTAGCCGAGACAAAACCTCCAATGGTATGATGCCCCGTCGTTCGGAGCCTCAATCATGGATATCGACGCCTTTCGCCAGATGGTCGCCAAAAATCCGAACGGATTTCTCGGCCGCTACGGTCTCGGGAACAAGATTCTGCAGGAAGGCGGCAGCTTCGAGGAGGCAGTCGAGCATCTCCGCGTGGCGGTCAGGCTGGACCCGGTGCATGTGGCCTCTCACCTGGCCCTCGGCCGTGCACTCATCGGATTGGGCAAACAGGATGAAGCCAAACCCGTGCTTCAAGCCGGCATCGACGCGGCAATATCCGGACGCTCCAACGGCGGCCGTGATCTCGTTCCCGAGATGCAGACTTTGCTCCGGTCGATCGGATAGACTTGGTCAATTGGAAGGGGAATCCCCATGAACCTCGACAGCGCCAGGCAGCGGATTGCTTCCGCAGTGACGCAATATGGACAACACGCCGCCCCCGCGATCGATCTGGTGTTGAACGAGGTCCGATCCGACCTCGGCGCCAACGCGTTCAACGAATTGGTTGAAGAATTCGATCTGGAACTGCTGTACAACATCGCCCCGTTGGAGTCTGACTACTCCAACAGCTAGCCGGGATACCCTTCACCTTGCCCCTCATCTGGTCCGCCATCTCCGGACACGGCTATGGTCACGCCGCCCAGGTCGTCCCCGTCCTCAACGAGCTGGGGAGACTCGTTCCCGGGCTCAGAACCATCCTCCGCACGACAGTCCCGGCTTCGTTCTTTCGGGATCGTCTCATCATTCCCTGGGAACTGCGGGCGGTACGGCAAGATGTGGGATGCATCCAGCGGGGACCGCTCGAAATCGACGTCGCTGCGACATGGGAAAGGCATGAGGCTTTTCACGACCAGTGGGAACGGCGCGTGACCGAGGAGGCCGCGGCTATGCGGGCGGCGGGCCCAAAAGTCGTCCTCGCAGACACCCCGTATCTGGCCGCATGCGCGGCGAAAGAGGCCGGAGTTTCCGCCGTAGTCCTCGCGAACTTTACGTGGAACGAAGTCCTCGAGCCCTTGAGCGATCCCGGGCGGCCGGGACACCTCGCCATCCTCACCGCCATCCGGCAATCGTACGCCTGCGCCGATCTTGCGATGCGCATCGCCCCGGGTCTCCCCCTTACCCCGTTTTCGAAGGTCCTGGATATCGGGCCGATCGCGGAGCCGGCCGCATCGTGCCGGAGCGAACTCCGCGCGCACCTTGGAATGGCCGAGACGGAACAACTTGTTCTCATCGGGTTCGGCGGAATTCCCCTCGAATCATTACCGTGGGAGTCGATGACAAAGATGGAGGGCTATCGTTTCATCGTCGATGGAATTCCGGCGCACAGGGGCTCACGGACCCTCTCGTTGGAATCACTGCCGTTTACCTTCAAGACGCTGCTCGCGTCGGTGGATATGGTCATGACCAAACCGGGTTATGGGACGGTGGTCGAGGCCGTCGCCCTCGGAGTGCCGGTCGTCTATGTACGCCGCTACAACTTCGCCGACGAGGCTCCCCTGGTAAATTTTCTCCAGCGATTCGGCCGCAGCCACGAATTGCGCATCGAGGATTTCCTGTCGGGAAACTGGCGACCGGCTCTCGACGCGATTGGGTCGTCTGTCAGGGCATTTCCTCCTCCACCCTGCACCGGCCCATCGGAGGCGGCCAGACAGCTTGCCGCATTCTTCTAAGGAAGGTCTGATTTATTC
>DIHJ01000114.1:7896-10686 GCA_002420105.1 Nitrospira sp. UBA5699 | reverse complement strand
CCGATCACGTAGAGATGGGTGTAGCTCTTGGCGTGCGCTTCACGCGCGGCTTCGTAGACCAGCTTCTCGCTGACGGCACCATTCTCAGGGCCGAAGACTAACGCCACAGCTTTATCCTGACCATTGGCAACCAACGCCTCGGCGGACAGCGAAAGCGACTTCGCGGGAGGGCGGACATTCTTGAAGGTGACAGTCTTATTGCCTTCCAATCGGAGGATCGGACTCTTGCGCAATACTTCCAGCATGCGATCCACGAACGAGCCGTAAGTTTCGGCTGAAACCGTGCCGGAATCTTCGATCCCATCGCATTCCCAATCCACCGGCGTCGGGATCGTCGCTTCGACGCAGAAGGGACCGGTGACGCGCGTGATGCCGTTCTCCACTTCGGGCCGATCCACCAGCACTTCTTCCTTCGGCGGCTCGTTGTTGGCGATGGATTTGAGCGTGATGTGCGGCACGATCCCGCCGATCTCTTCGCCCTTCTTGTTTTGCTTGCGCTTGTAGACAAACCCGCCGGCTGGCCCGCGAGAGGGGTCTTTCAATTCATACCAGGGAAAGGTGGCAGTCAAAAGCCGTTGGCGCGCCAGCGCCAAGGGCACCCGGCTGGTATCGATGGTAATCCAGCGGCGGCCCCATTGCTCGGCGACATAGGCCGTCGTGCCGCTGCCGCATGTCGGATCAAGCACCAGATCGCCGGGATCGGTGGTCATGAGAAGACAGCGCTGGATAACAGTTGGACTAGTTTGAACAACATACAACTTTTCTGCGGAGAAGCCTGAGATGACTGTATCGCTCCAGACGTTGGAGATTGGGAAAACCGGAAAGTCATCAAAGTATCGCACGTAGGCGAGAGTGTTACCGACTGCAATCAGACGCTTAGCCCTAGCTAGATTTGAGAGTCCGGTGAAATTTGACTTGAAGGTGCCCTTGCCCGGAGTAAACTTCCTTCCCTCGAACTCAAACTCTCTGACATCACCCTCCTGCGCCGGTCGCTGACTCGTAAGATTATCCTGCCGAAATACCTTTGTTCCTTCCGGAAGGTCCCGCAATTTATCAGCGCTACCAAGGTTCTTTCTGACTCCATCTTTGAACTGAACCCATGTGTATTGCTCGCCTCCATCCTCGCCGATCTTCTTCGGAACATAAAGTTGGCGGTATTTTAGGCTACTCTTCTCCTTGGCAAACCAAAGCAGGTAGTCAGAGATTGATGAGAGAAGTTCCCCCGATGCGCTACTTGTCTTTTGAAATGCAATAACAGAGACACAATTGTCTGCGCCAAACACCTCATCCATCACTTCTCGCACATGGTGCAGGTTCTCATCACTGATCTGAACGAAGATGCTGCCGCTGGGGGTGAGCAGGTCGCGGGCGAGCAGGAGCCGATCCCTCAGATACGTCAGATACGAGTGCAGGCCGAGTTCCCAGGTATCCCGATAGGCCTGGACCATTTCGGGCTCGCGGGTCATGTCCTCGTCGTCGTTGTGGGTTACGTCGCGCTTGCGGACGAACGGCTGAAAGTTGCTGCCGAACTTCACCCCGTACGGAGGGTCCATGTAGATCATCTGCACTTGCCCACCGAGGCCCTCGTAATGCAGCAGCGAGTTCATGACGACCAGTGAATCGCCCAAGACCATCCGGTTGGTCCAGTTATCTTGATATTCGTAGGATTTGAGTACCTGATCGGTGATCGAATGTTGCGGATCGCCGAAGAGGGCGAACATGTCCTCTTGCTTGTCGGTCTTATGCCCGGCCAGCGTTTCGATGATGGCTTTGGTGGAGAGCCGCTCGTGAATGAAGAGCGGCAGAGTGGGCACATCGAACGACAGCCGCTCAGCCTTGCCCGCCCAGTTCAAGAACGGCTTGCTGAGCGCCTTGAGTTTGCGCAGCGCCTCTTCAGCCTTGGAGAAGTTGTCAGCTCCTAGTTGCACGTTGCCGGTTGCGGCCACTTTCTTTCTCAGTTCCGACAACTGAGAACTGACAACTGACAACAGTTCCTCGCCTCGCTCTCGGGCCGGGTTCTGCCCATCCCACTCGAGCGACGGCGAGAGCGACGAGTCGTACCGGTAGGTCTTGGGCGGTTTTTTCTTCTTGAACTGCGCCTGCGTGCCGACCTCCGGCCGCATGAGACCCTTGGCTTCAGGATGCTTGTAGGGCGCGGTCTGCTGCTTGGCCTGCTTCGACTTCCTAGCTTTCGGCATGGCGACCTCGGAAGAAGTGGCGCTGAGTAAACCAGAACCGAGGGAAAAGGTCCAGCCCACCATCGTACGGACGGCCTACCAAGACACCTCGCGAGACAAACGCGCCACCCTGACTCGACCCTCGTGCCATGGACCTGGGGTCATCACAAGCCGCCGGAGGGGCAGATTGCATACCGAAGTCGTCAGTGACCCGGCACATCCGGTCTCGGGTCTGGGACAAAGCCTCCTCGATTCGGCATCTTCACGGCGGGAAGCGTCTGCGCATCGATGATCATGTCTGCAGGAATGATGCTGTTGTGGTGCAGCAGCCAGGCAACGAGGCTATAGACTTCGTCCGGCGTGAGCGATTGCGGCGCGTTCAAGGGCATGGCGCGATGGATGTAGTCGTAGAGGGTCGTCGCGTAGGGCCAGAAGCTACCGATGGTTTTGATCGGGTGTTCCGTGGCCAGCGAACCGTGGCCGCCGATCAAAGGATCTTTCGGCCCTTCGATTCCGGTTGGCCCGTGGCAGGCGGCGCACTTGTTGGCATAGATGGTTGCCCCTTGCTCCACGGTTCCTTGACCAGGCGGCAATCCTGCTCCGGTGGGATCGA
>DIHJ01000114.1:5388-7705 GCA_002420105.1 Nitrospira sp. UBA5699 | reverse complement strand
GTCCATCTCGCCCCACTTTCCAACTCTGAATCGCATTGTAGTGGTAGGACGAGTTGACTCCCCTGGCAGCCACCAGCGCGGCTCTGGTCGGCTGGACGTAGCCGCTCCCATCGATGCAGCGGCTTTGAATGATCGCCTCGTCCCCATGCCAGCGCCAACCGAACCGGAAGCGCGTATGACAGTAGGGGAGAACCGGTTCTTGTAACTGCGCCGTGCGCCAGGTGAGCCCGCCATCCGTGCTGACCTCGATTTTGGTCACGAGCCCCCGTCCACTCCAGGCCAGCCCGCGAATCTCGACGAAGCCGGGCTCGATACGCTGGCCACCCGATGGACTCGTGATGACCGACTTGGCTTCCATCACAAAGGTGAACTGCCTGGCGCGGCCATCCGGCATGAGATCGGTATAGCGAGCAGTTTCTTCGCGCGTCATGAAAGGGGCAATCCCAACTTTCAGCCGTCTGATCCACTTGATGCAGGTGTTGCCTTCCCAGCCTGGGATCACCAGTCGGAGCGGATAGCCCTGCTCCGGCTTGAGCGCCTCACCGTTTTGCGCGTAGCAGAGCAGGGCGTCGTCCAACACCTCGGCCAGCGGCAAGCTGCGCGTCAGGGCTGCGGCATCGCTGCCTTCAGCCAACACCCATGCGGCGTTCGGTTTGATACCGGCTTCCGCCAACACCGTCGCGAGCGGTACGCCTGTCCACTCGCTCGTGCTCATGAGCCCGTGAGTATCCTGCACCGTCTTGCCCGTCGGGCCTTTCCATTCTTTTCCCGAATTGCCGGAGCATTCGATGAACAACGTGCGCGTCACGGACGGGAACCGCACGAGATCCTTCATGGAGAATGTCAGCGGCCGTTCGACCAATCCGTGAATCAGGAGCCGATGGCGATCGGGATCGATAGCCGGCACCCCATTGTGATGGCGCTCGAAGTGCAGGGCGGAGGGGGTGATGATGCCGTGCAAGGATTGGTGCGGGGTCAGGGAATGCGTGGCCGTGGGCGTTCGCTGAGCCCGCTCGAATCCAGAACGGGTGCCGTATGAGGTCGGGGCGTTGCCTGGCACGCGCGCAGGGTCGAGAGGAGCCGATTCGATGGCATGAAGGAGCGAAGGCGCGATCAGTCCGGCCGCCGTCGCGCCGATCGTCGAAGCCGCGCCGGCTAGCCAAGCCCGCCGATCGAGGAGTTCGTTCTCAACCGCTTTGTGCTCAAAAGAACCAAGGCTTTCTCCACGGAATGAACTCATAAGCTCTCCTGCTTTCGTTCCACTCCGCACCGCGTCGCTGATGGTGCTTGCTCCAGGGAGGGCGGGGCAAGCGGGCTGAGCGAGCTGTACCAACCTATCGGTCCTATGTCTGATGAAGTGCGGTCTGACCGGGCACCCCTTGGTCGGCCTTCGTCGACGTTCGCCGTCTGAACCAGGACCGCAACAGCGCATCGGCCGACAGCAGTCCCGGTCCGTGCAGGACGAAATACAAGAACAGAATCCCCCAATAGAACGCCTCTTGCAGCGCGGCTTCGGACAACTGGCCATAGGAGAGCGAGGCGACGATATTCAGTCCAAAGAGCGAGAGGGCGGCCCACCGGCCCGCGAGGCCGATGGCCAGCAGGAACGAGCCGCCCAATTCGACGGCGGTGGCCAGGTAGGCGGCGATCTCCGGCGGCAGCAGGGGCACATCGTAGACCATGGTGAAGAGCATCACGGTCGACATCCAACTGGAGAGCTTGACCATGCCGCCTTTCCAAAAGATGTGCGCCAGATACAGGCGGACGGTCAGGTCGAACAGCGGGAGTAAGGCCTCCAGCCCCCAGACCAATCGACCGTACGTGAGAGCGGCACGATCGACCGTCCGCGCAAAGAATCCGTCGGTCTTTATCATAAGCGCACCTCCGTATCAATGCTGCCCAGCAGGCCTAGCGCGAGGACGGAGGCCATGAAGCGAGCGAAATCAAACCGGGGGTTGCACTGTGTGGCGATCTGCTCGATCTCGGCCACGGTCGTTCGATCGGCTATGGCTTCGACCAACCGGTAGTCGAGAGTCGCAAGCGCGGTCACGTGGATGCTCCCTTCGGCCCGTGTGACGACCACGCCGGTCTCCTCGTCCTGCGGCGCCAGGTCGGCGACCAGGTCTGCCTGGGCATCCGGCTGCAACGCCAACCAGACGCGATGGACCGGCTGTGACAATCGCAACAGTCGAACACCCGGGCTGAGGCCAAGTACGACCCGCGACGGATCGGCCGATGCGATGGCGTCGAATTGACCCTGGGAAAGCGGCAGAGCATCGGCGGCCTGATGCACTTCATGACAGGCCCATTCCAACCG
>DIHJ01000114.1:3412-5183 GCA_002420105.1 Nitrospira sp. UBA5699 | reverse complement strand
AGCACCTGCGTATAGTTGGTACGGATCAGGCGGCGATAAAGCGCGACATTTCGCAGGGCCGAGTCTCTGGGCACGATGGCTTCTGCCACGACATTGTATTTCCCCTCGATCACCCCTTCGGCAAATGCCTGCTGGATCTCATGAAGCCGCAACATGGCAGCCTCCAAGAATCGCATCCGCCTGCTTCGCCTGGTCTACCAGGAGGGAGAGCGGCGGCATGTTCGTATCCCACTCGATCAACGTCGGGCGGGGTCCGAAATGATGAATTGCCCACTGATACAGGCCCCAGACTTCCGGATAGACGGGCTCGCCATGGGTATCGATGAGCCACCTCCCGAATCGATCGAACCCTGCCAGATGGATTTCCCAGACCGCCTCGGCCGGTATGGCGTTCAGGAACTCGAAGGGGTCCAGATGAAAGTTCACCGCGTTGACATAGACGTTATTGAGATCGAGGAGAATGCCGCAGCCCGTTCTTCGAGCAACCTCGGCAATGAATTCCCCCTCCGGCACGGTCGAATCCCGCCACGTCAGATACCGGGTGATGTTTTCAATGAGCAGGGGCCGCCGCAAGACATCCTGAACCTCGTCGATCCGTGAACAGACGTGGTTCAGGCTTTCCTCGGTCGAGGGCAACGGGAGCAGCTCGTTGAGGAAACGACCGCCGACGGAACTCCAGGAGAGATGCTCCGAGACGAAGGCCGGCTCGAAGCGATCAACCAAGGTTGTGAGTTTCCGGAGATGGAGACGATCGATCGGATCGGTGGAGCCTAACGAGAGGCCGACTCCGTGAAAGCTCAGCGGGTACCGGGTTCTGATCCGCTCCAGAATACGAAGAGGTGCGCCGCCGTCCCCGAAATAGTTTTCCGGATGGGTCTCCATCCAGGCCACCGGCGGAGGCGCCTTCAGGATCTCCAGAAAATGGTGTGACCGCAGTCCGATCCCGGCTTGCGCCGGGATCGGACCGTCGACATGCGTCGTCATTGCGCAGCGTCCTACATCTTTTTCATCATCTCTTTCATTTTCGCCAGATCGTCTTTCGTGATCGGCAGCACGGTGCCGTTCGCGATCTTGGTGCAGAGCCCCTTCGGCAAGAAGACATAGGAATCGGGCTCATTGTCTTTCTTGGACATGCCCACACAAGAATGGAGGCTGGTCTTGACGGCGCAGTCGTTCATCCCGGCCTTGGCCACGCCACCGCAGGCTTCCCAGCCGCTGGGCAATTCCGGAACCTTCGGAGCCGCGCTCGCGGCCTGGGCGCCGGCAAAACTTAACGCCACCAACAGCGCGGAATGGATCATGGCATTCTTCTTCGTGGTTGTGTTCATAGGATTCTCCTTTGAATGGATGTGTGTGATTGCGACCCCCTCAACCGAATTGCTGAACCGGCTCCCTCCCCGATTTCACGCCACCATGCGCTTACCGATAGACCTCCTTTCAGCGATGACAAGAACATCCAGCTTCCGGTCCGGCATGGGTCGAGAGCAAGACTGCACGATCACACCGTATCGGTCTGGTCAAAAACACGCTGTGAGGCAGCTTACAGTTGAGAAAAAGAGTTGAGGGATGGTGGAGGGGAGGGTCGGCTGGGACCGGCGAGCGCGTCCGGCCGGAGGTGCCTGTTATTAAAGGTGGGGATGGGAAATGAGATCGGAGGTCCGACCCTCTTACATCCCCTAGGCTGAGAATAACATGGTCACAGGGGCTCTTCCTGTGACCGCTTCCATGATCACACCGCGATGGACTGCCCTGGCGGATATCCGCAGGCCAT
>DIHJ01000114.1:1844-3301 GCA_002420105.1 Nitrospira sp. UBA5699 | reverse complement strand
GTCCCTCACAGGCCGAGGTCGGATAGAGAAGGGTGGCCTTCGGGACGAGGGCCCAGTGGCCAGCGGTATTGGCGTTCCTCCTCTGTAATGGGAAGGTCGTTGATGCTCGCGAGGCGCTGGTGCATGAGGCCGTTTCGGTCGAACTCCCAGTTCTCGTTCCCGTAGGACCGAAACCAATTCCCGGAATCGTCGTGCCACTCATAGGCAAAACGCACGGCGATGCGTGTGTCGTGGAATGCCCACAGTTCCTTGATCAGCCTGTAGTCCAGCTCCTTAGGCCATTTGCGGCGCAGAAATTCTACGATCGCCTCACGGCCAGACAGAAACTCGTTGCGGTTCCTCCATGAACTGTTGGCGCTGTAAGCCTGCGACACTCTCTGGGGGTCTCTGCTATTCCAGGCATCCTCGGCCAGGCGCACTTTCTGGATTGCGGTGTGCCAGGTGAAGGGAGGAAGAGGAGGACGGCTATGCGGTGTTAACGACATGATGTGCTCCTACAGTGCACACACGTTCTGTGCTTGCGTGCTGGCTACGGGATCTCCTGACACGGTGGCCAGCAGTTGATAATGGCCCAGGCCCAGTTCTTTGCCGTAGGCTTTCCCCACGAGCACGTCCTGCACATGCTGGTGGTCCTGGGCGCGGAAGTAGGAGCGGCCCTCTTTCAGCCCGTCGAACTCATGGCCTTCCAGCACTCTAATGACCGCCTGCGTGTCAGTCGTACCGGCCCGTTGAATCGCTTCCAGAATCTGCGTCATCGCCGCATAGCCGTGGTAGCAGCGCGAGGTGGGGGTGTGATGGTACTTCTCGATCACGCCTTGAATGAACCGCCGGGAGCTCTCGCTGTTGATCTTCGGGTCCCAGATCAGTCCCCAAATCCCCGCGTTGTTGGCATAGCCAAGCGGGCGACCGATCTGCTCGCCGCCGATCATTCCGCCCACTCCGATCTGCTCCTTGGCCAGCCCCGCCGCTGTATAGGCCTTCAGTGCGTGAACGAGATCCCAACCGTAGAGATTCAGGATGACGGCGCTGGGTTTGGCCGTTCTTGCTTGAGCCAGGGCGGTCGTGAAGTCGGTGGTTCCGAAGGGCGTGCGAACTAAGCCAAGCACTTCGCCACCCTCGGCCAGGAGGGTTTCGGCCATGGCCTGTTCTGCGGCCCGGCCGTCCATCGTCTCCGCCGTAACCATGAACCAGCGATTCCCGTAGGTCTTTACGAGATGGGGCGTGACGGCCCTGGACAACATCCGGGCACTCGGCATGAAGACGAACGTGTGCGAGTTGCACCCGGCCCCCGTCAGCTCCGGCACATGCGCGCCGGTCACCATGAAGAGCTTATTCTCCTTCTTGGCCAGGTCAGAAACGGCGAGTGCGACCTCCCCATTGAAGGTGCCCATGAGGACATCCACTCGGTCTTCCTTGATGAACTTGGTGGCGGCTTTCAATGCGGTCTGAACATTCGA
>DIHJ01000114.1:1140-1774 GCA_002420105.1 Nitrospira sp. UBA5699 | reverse complement strand
TCGGCTTCCAGAATCGCGACCTGACGTCTCAACACCCCGCCATTTGTGTTGAAGCGATCTACTGCTACGGTCGCCCCATGCACGTCGTGGACCGAGGAAGTTTTATAGGGGCTGGACAGCGGGTCGAGGATGCCGATCTTGATGGATTCGCCCGCGTAAGCGACGCATGGTCCTGGTGACAGTCCCAACACCTGCGCGGCCAGATCGCCGAACGCCAGTGTGCCGCCGGTCGCCGCCACGATTTGAAAAAATTGTCTTCGAGAAATCGTATCCATGGTTCACCTCTCCCGTAGTGATGCCCACATGTGTGCGCATGCCGGAACCTGGGTATGCCGAGCCCGCCCGGATAACAAGCGGGCTATTGCGCCGGAGCCGTTCATTGGTTATGGGCGCGCAGTCGCGCCTCGAGTTCGGCTATTCGCTTTCGCAGCGGTTCTGCCAGTTCTTCGACCTCACCAATCGAGTAGCGGGGCATGATGTACTTGGGACAGTTCCAGTCGAACGACACGACATCGATGAAGACTAGGCGCTCCACGCTCGACCGCATATTCGAGTCGGCGAGCTGCGCGACGAGTTCCAAATGGAGGCGGGCGTCCTCGACGCGGGCATGACCAAGGATTTTCAGCCGCGCGCG
>DIHJ01000114.1:0-956 GCA_002420105.1 Nitrospira sp. UBA5699 | reverse complement strand
GCTGATGGACCCCAGGTAGAAGCTGTCTCGCGCCGCGATGAACTCGGCCTCGGCCTGGCTGAGCGGGTCCCGTTCGGGTGCGCCGGTGATCACGCCCGCTCGTCCGTAATATTGCTGCTGCGCACGGCGCACCGAATCCGTAAATGTCAGATCGAGATATTTTGTTGCCATCGTGGTACCCCCTGCACGCGTCAGCCCTCTGGCGGCCAGGAGCGGACTCCTGGCCGCCTCAATGAGGGGATCTCAAAATACGATCGTCTGCCACCCGTCCGCCACATACCGGCGGAGGCTCAAGAGGCCGGACGTTCCGGTCAGGGCGTTGTCTTTCTTCAGCGGCACACCGCACGCCTCCACACCGTCTTTGGCTCCAAAGACATCCGCGCATCCGCAGGAGGCACCCTGCACGACGTCACGCACCGAGTTGTAGAGGCCGTTGGCTGGGTGCGCCAGCTTCGTAAGTTCCGCCGGCCACCGCGTACCGGCGCCGTTGAACACCACGGCCACCTCATCCCCCTTCTGTTTGCTTTCGGCTGCGAGCGCCAGCGCGTTAAAGACTCGCCCGAGCGCTTCCTCCGAGCCGCTCTTCGGATCGGACATGATAATGATGGCTGTTTTCATGGGTCCTCCTTGGTTAGAGATGGTGAGACTATTGATGCGAATCATTACTTGAGCGCCGAGAGGATCTTGACGGTCTGAGCGGTGCTCCACACATCACTCGCGATCAAGCGGAAGTTCACAAACGCCGCTTCATAGCCATCGAACCCCGGCAGCTTGGCGGCCGCCGTGGCATCGGTGACCACGACGACCTCGAATCCCTGCTCCAGCAGCTCACGCAGATGCGATTCTGTGCAGAGATTCGCCGACATCCCGGCGAGGACCACTTGGCTGATATCGGCTTTGCGGAGTTGCAGAATGAGATCGTTTGTCTCAGGTCCGAACACTTTGTGCGGGCTGGT
>DIHJ01000001.1 GCA_002420105.1 Nitrospira sp. UBA5699 | reverse complement strand
CTAGGCGGCTGCTGAACACGACTTCCAACGGCGTTCTCGGTTACTCAGACCCTCAACGTACGTGAAACGTACGCCTCGGGTCTTCGTTGCCCTGCGGCCTTGCTTATGGTCGCTGGCGCGTCTCGTCGCGCCGGGGGCGGGCGGGTGAAAATGTCGCGTGTGTTGATCAGCCGCAACCCCTTAGTGTTTGAAGGTACGTTCGGGAAACTGTACAGTTCGTGCACGACTCTCATGCCATCACGCATTCTGCCACGCACCTATTTCGATCGCCCCACGTTGGTTGTGGCTCGTTCGCTGCTGGGGAAATATCTCGTGCGGGACAACGGCGGGGGGACGATCGCGGGCCGGATCATCGAGGTCGAGGCGTATGTCGGCCCCGAAGACCGGGCCTGCCACGCCTCGAAGGGACGCACCAGGCGGACGGACGTCATGTTCGGACGGGCCGGGGTGGCGTACGTCTATCTGATCTACGGGATGCATCACTGCCTGAACGTGGTCACCGAACGGGAGGAGTTTCCCGCGGCCGTGCTGATCCGGGCGGTCGAGATCGACGGCGAGTTGATCGACGGGCCGGGGCGCCTCTGTCGTACCCTCGGAATCGATCGAACCCTGAACCGGCACGATCTGACCGCCGGCGAGCGCTTGTGGTTTGAGGACCGCGGCGGGCGTGTGGATCGCAAGGATGTCGGCGCCTTTCCGCGGGTCGGCGTGGATTATGCCGGAGCCTGGGCCGGGAAACCCTGGCGGTTTCGACTTGGCGGGGGGAAGAAAGGCCGTCAGCGCGTGCCGGGAACAAGGCCGGAGCGGAAATGACAAAGGGGAAGCCGTGCATGCACGGCTTCCCCTTTGTCGTACGAGCGGAGAAAAACGGACTAATCGATCTTCCGATCGCCGGTGATCTTCGTCGCGGACGTGACCGGCGGAGCGATCTTGATCTGCGGTCCCTGGACGTTCGGGAGCCGGCCGGCGCCCTGTTCTTCGGTGATCCGCGCATTATCGGTCTTCTTCAGATGCTGCTCCGCGCTCTTGATGGAATCGGCGGACTTGAGCAGCGTCGCTTCACCGCGGGCATCGGACTGGCCGGGGTCATTGGCGGTCGGTTGACCGGTCACGGGGCTTCCGCTGTTCTTCATCGGGTAGCCCTCGTGCTTGGGGAGCAGCGCCGGATTGGCCGAAGCCATGGACAGCGCAAACAGGACACCGGAGACTGTCGCAACAGTGCCGATTAGAAGCTTCATACCCCTTCTCCTTTTGAATAATGGTGGCTGAAAGGATTGCCGTGAATTGCGATGACTGTCTTAAAAAAATCTAATCAAGTGGCGGCGATCATAGCCACTAGGGCCCACCTCTGTCAAGGCACTTTCATCCCGTCTCGCAGAGCCGGTCCGGTTCCCGGCGACGCCGATGCGGCGATGAAAAACACCATGGAAATCAATCGATTCAGCGGCTAGTTGCCCCGGCGAGGCGGGCGCCGCCCGCGGCTCCGGTGCCGGAAGGCGGGGCCCCGGCTCACGCCCGGGAGACGGATCGTCACGGTGGTGCCTTCTCCGGGGGCGCTGCCGATGGTGATGGACCCCCCGTGTTCTTCGACGATCTTCTTGACCGTCGCGAGTCCCAGGCCGGTTCCGGCCCGTTTCGTCGTGAAAAAGGGCTCGAACACTTTGTCGACGATTTCTGCGGGGATGGGGGCTCCGTCGTTCTTGATGACGATCTGGTCCTCAAACCCCTTGCCCGCGCGGTGCTGCGTGACTTGAATCGTGAGCTGTCCTCCGGGGGTCATCGCTTCGCAGGCATTCTTGAAGATGCTGAGGAAGACCTGCTGGAGCTTGGCCTCATCCCCCCGCACGGGCGCGAGGATGGGCGCGTACTCTTTGGCCACGTGGATTCTCGTGACTTCGAGATCCGTGGCCACGACGGTCAGCGCGCTTTCGATCACTTCCGGGACGCGGACCAGACGCCGGTTGAGCTCCAGCGGCTTGGCAAAATCGAGAATCTCGTTGAGGATCGCTTCGACGCGGATCAGATCGCGCATGGCGTTTTCGACGCGCGTCTGCGGATCGAAATCCAGGATGCCTTCTCCGGTGACCTCCTCCAGCTGGGCGCGGATGGAGCCGAGGGGCTCGCGCACTTCGGTCGCGAGGAAGGCGCTGAATTCGCCGATCGCGGCCTGCCGTTCCTGTTTGCGGATAATGGGTTCCAACGGGACGGGGGCGGAGGTTTCGGCCGACGCGGGCGCTCCGCCGGGCCCGGACGCGGGCGCCGGAGAGGCGGCCGTCGGCGCGGGGGCCTGGAGAATATCGGCCAGCTTCAAAATCGTCGGCTCGAGCGTCCGCGCATCCGTCGGTTGATACCGACCCGCTTCGCGTGAGGCCAACGTCAGCGTGCCGCCGACCTGCCCCCTGACGAAAAAGGGGAAGACCAGCGAGGACTGGAACCGGTCTTTGAACAGCTGCTTGTGGTCGAGAAAACGGCCCTGGGTCGAGGCCAGATCGTGATCGACCCGCGGCTTGCGGTGCCGGATCGCCCAGCCTGCGGCCGAACTGTCGAGCGCCAGGCGATGCCCCGGCTTCATGTCTTTCTTGCTGTCTTTTTGTTCGCCCTTAAGATCGCCGGCCATGCCCAGCACTTCGACGTTGCCCGCAATGGGATCGTAGTGACAGACCCAGGCGCGATCGTAGGACACGATCTGGCTGGCCTCCGTGAGCAGGGCGGTGATCTGTTCCTGCACCTGCGGCGTCAGTTGGGAGACCGGCGCGGCAAACATTTCCGCGGCCGTCGGGGCGGAGGGAACCGGCTCGTTCGTCACGAGGGGACGACTGAGGATGACGTCCATTCCGAAGAGGCCGTCGCGGTCCAGGGCCTTGGTGACGTCCTCCCCGGCCTGATCCATCACGGTCTTCTCTTTTTTCGTGAAGCTCGCGCTCTCTTTGCGGCCGATTACCAGAAAGCCGTAGGTGCGATTCCGGTACTTGAGCGGCACGCCGAGGAGGGATTTGGCGCCCGGCGTGATCATGCGCAACCGCACGGTCCGCCCGCCGTCCTGCTCCTGCGGGGAGCCGGCGGACACGAAGGCCGGTGCGGAGAGCGTGCGGAGAATCGATTGTGCCTCACGGGCGGTGAAGCCGCGCACCGCGTGGCCGACGAGCGGGCCGTTCTCGCGGTGAAAGATGGCGGCCAGCGCGGAATCGACCGGCAGTTCGTTCAAGACCGACGTGAGCGTCCGCTGGAGCTGCGTTTCAGGGGCTTGTTTGCCGTGGGGAGTTGTCAGTGCCATCAATCCTGGTCGGGAAAAGAATTTCGGCATTGTAGCAATGCCGGATGCGCAATTCAATGAAAAGCCTGAGCCCTACTCGGAGGGGTTGATGATCTTCGTCCGGCGCGGTTCCTCGGTGCGGAGTTCGACCTGGCGGCGGTCCGCCATGACCACGTTGAGGAGGGCGGTGACGACGCTGATCACCAGCGCTCCGCCGGCGGCGGACCAGAAGCCGGACACGGTGAAGCCCTTGACCAGATAGGCCGTGAGTTCGAGCAGCAGGGCGTTCAGGACGACCAGGAACAGTCCGAGCGACAGCACGATCAACGGCAGCGTCAGCACGAAGAGGACCGGCCGGAGGATGACGTTGAGGACGGTGAGCACGAGCACAGCGGCAAGGCCGGCCGCGAAGCTGTCCGCCTCGATGCCGGGGACGGTGGCGACGGCGAGGAACACGGCGACACCCGTAATGAGTATCCGCACGAGCGCCGCATGAAAGCCTCCGCTGAACGGGGAAGCCTGCATCTGCTGGGTGAAATGTACGATCTGCACGGGGCGATCCTATTGCGCCGGCGCCGCCTGGACCGAAGCGGGCTCGGAGGGCTTCACGTTCCTGGCCGCGGAAAAATGGACTTCGGTCGCCGTCAGCACGTTGTTGTCCTTCGTGGCCTCGACGACCACACGGTCGCCCACCGCCGGCAGATTCGTGCCCTTGGGGTTGCCCTTTTCCTTGAATCGCGTCTGTTTATTGATCTGCACCTCGACAAGGCCGCCCTTCGTCGATTTCACCTCGAGATGCGTGCCGTCGATCGCGGTGACGGTGCCGAGCACGTGCTGACCGGTGCCGTGCGCGAAGGCCGCGGACGAGACGAACAGCAGCAAGAAAACCGGTATGAGGCGGTGAATCATGGTGAATCGGGTCTCCTGTGAAAGAGGAAATTAATGACGATGGCCGCCGGCGGGCGCCGCCGCGTCGTCTCCCTGCAAAAACTTGTCGAAGGCCGCGGCCTCCTCGATCTCGTGCTTCGTTTTGGGGTTCAGCGACTTCATCTCCTCGAGCTCTTCCGGCATCAGGCGGGGCAAGTGGCGGATGAAGTGCACCAGCTTCCAGCTGTCGAGATCCTTCTCCGGCTCCCCTTCGCCCCAGGCCGGCATGGCCGTGAACCGGATGCCGTTATGGATGACCCAGAAGAGTTCGCCGTCCGACAGGGATTGCGTATCGCTCAGGCGCAGGTCCGGGGCTTTGGGATAGACGTTCTTGCCGATCGGCGTCTGCCCGCTGCCGTCGTTCGCATGGCAGGTGGCGCAGTGGTCGGCGAAATGCGCCAGCGCCTCCTTCAGGACGGCGGGCGTCGGCGCGACCGGGTTCGGCGCATTGCGCTGTTCGATCGGAATCGCGAGATGCCGGATCTGCCTCGCCATCATCACTTCCAATACGTGCGGTTCGGTCTTGGCGCTGAAGCCGGTCGTGTACAGCCGGTAGCCGACCCAACCGGATGCGGCGAGGCCCGCCAGAACGACGAGGAGGATGAAACCGATCACCTTCTTCTTCATGGACCTATCACTATACAAAGTCCTCGGGCCTATTGCTACCGGCCGGGGCGCGCCACGGCCGAACCAGCAATCGAAGCAGCAGCAAGGCGGTCGGCAGCAGGAACATCAAGGTTCCGGTCATTCCGAGCAGTTCCTCGCCGATCCAGAAGGTGACCGCGAGGTTGAACGCGAGCACTCCGTAGTAGAGTCCCGCGCCGAGCAGGAGCCGGCCTGTGACGGTCCTCGGGTCTTGCGCGGGCAGGGCGGGGAGGCGCCGGTCCAGCGGAAAATAGAGCGAGAGAGAGAGCAGTCCGACGACGGCCCAGCCGACGTAGTTGGCGACGGGTACGCCGAAGTGCGCGCCGGGATCGGGATAATAATAGATCTTGCCGAGGAACCACCGATCCCCGCGCAAGGCGACCGGGTCGATGACCATGTCGATGGCGGCATAGAACAGCGCGCTGAGGAAAAGTGCGCGCCACCCGGTGCGGGTCGTCACGTCGAATCGGAGCGGCAGAAGCGGCGACCGCGGGCCGGCATCGCCGGAGGGAAGCAGGAAACAGAGCGCCGTGCAATAGGCGGCATAGAGCAGGAAGCTGAAGGAAATCGAATCCATGAACGGGATGTTGGAGAGGTAGAGTTCCTGCCCGACCGTCGAGCCGTTGTAGAAGTACCAGCCGAACGGGATCCCGGTTCTGGTCGAGGAAAACTCACAGACGAAGGCCGTGATCCAGCTGATCAGCCAGAAGCGCCAGGTTCTCGGCCAGCCGATCAGCCTGACGGCGGCAAAAAGAAACGCGGCGAGGAACAGAAACACGTAGGGACGGAGCAGGATGGTCTTGATGAATAACGCGAGGATTTCCATCAATGTGAAATGTGGAATGGTGAATGTGGAATGTTTGCCGACAAGTCAAAAAGTAAGTCAATCACCATTGCTCATTCCACATTTCGAATTGGGTTCACGCGTAGCCGTGGTTGCGGAACCATCGCACCGCCTTTTCGAGCGCCACTTCCGGCGGGGTTTGCGGGAGTCCGAGCTCGCGGATCGCCTTGCTGCAGTCGTAGTGCATCTTGTACTTGGCCATCTTCACGCCCTCGAGCGGGATCCTCGGCGGCCGGCCGGTCAGGTTCGCGATCCAGTGATTGAGATAGGCCAGGGGGAGGATGGCCAGTCTCGGCAATTTGACGGCCGGGGCTTTCACCCCGGTCAGTCTGCTCAAAATCTCGAACACTTCCCGGAGCATCAGATTCCTGCAGCCGAGGATGTAGCGCTCGCCCTGGCGACCCTTCTGCATGGCCAGGAGATGTCCGGCCGCGACGTCGTCGACGTCGACGATGTTCATGCCGGTTTCGATGTACGCCGGCATGCGGCCCTTCATGAAATCGACGATCACCTGGCCGGTGGGGGTCGGTCTCACGTCGGCTTCGCCGACCGGGGCGCTCGGGTTCACGATCACCACCGGCAGGCCTTCCTTGGCCAGCTTCAACACTTCCTGCTCCGCCAGATATTTCGATCGTTTGTAGTGACCGGCCATCTGATCGAGCGAAACGGGCGTGTCCTCCGTGCCGAGGCCGCCGTCCGGCGGCAAGCCGATCGCGCCGATCGTGCTGCAATAGACCGTGCGTTCGATGCCGATTGCGCGGGCCGCCTCCAGGAGATTCCTGGTGCCGGTCACGTTGATGTCGTAGAAGATCGACGGGTCCTTGGCCCACAGGGCATAGTGGGCCGCCACGTGGTAGAGGTGCCGGCAGCCGGTCAGGGCCTTGCGCAAGGAGGCCTGGTCGCGCAGGTCGCCGGGAACCCGTTCCGCCGGCAGCCCTTCCAGGTTCCGGAGATCCGAATCGGGGCGGGCGAGCACGCGGACGTCGTCGCCGGCACGGACGAGCGCGCGCGCCACGGCTCCGCCGACGAATCCGGTCGCGCCTGTGACTAAGACTTTCATTGCACTCGTGCGCAGGTGAGGGGTGAGGGGTGAGGGGCTAGAGGTATCATGCAAACCAGCATGGGGCTAAACCATACTGAACCGCCACGTGCCGCGTACCTCTGACCGCTTGCCCGCGCAGCGCTAGTTGCGCCGCGCGGTGATGTACCGCGCGATCTCGCGCAGCGGATCGGCGGAAGGGCCGAACGACGACAGCCGGTTGATTGCGCGCGCGACACAGTCATCGGCCAGTTTTCTGGCACCGTCCACGCCGTAGAACGTCGGGTAGGTCTTCTTGCCGCGCTCCGCATCGGTGTTGGGGTTCTTGCCGAGTTCCTCGCGCGTGCCCGTGACGTTCAAGACGTCGTCCGCGATCTGGAAGGCCAGCCCGATGTCCTCGGCGTAGCCGGTCATGTCGTCGAGCTGCCGGTCGTCCGCCCCAGCGGCGATCGCACCCATCCGAACGGCTGCCCGAATCAACATGCCGGTTTTATGCTTATGAATGTTCTGCAATGTCGGTAAGTCGATGTCTTTGTTTTCCGCCTGAATGTCGAACACCTGCCCGCCGACCATGCCCAGGTTGCCGGAGCCGTAGGCAAGTTCCTGAATCAGCCGCACCTGCCGCACCGGATCGCAGCCTTTCATGAGGTCCGGACGGCTGATCAGATCGAACGCCATGGTCAGCAGGGCATCGCCGGCCAGGATCGCCATGGCTTCGCCATAGACCTTGTGGTTGGTCGGTTTGCCCCGCCGGAAGTCGTCGTTGTCCATCGAGGGCAGGTCGTCGTGGATCAACGAGTAGGTGTGGATGAGCTCCAGCGAGCAGGCGACCGCCATCAATCCCGGCGGTGTTTGGCCCAGCGCCTCCGCGGCGGCGATCGTGAGGATCGGCCGCACCCGTTTCCCGCCCGCCATCAGGCTGTACCGCATGCTCTCGTGGAGCGTCGTGGGCGGCGTCGTCGCCGGCGGGCTCACCTGGTCCAGATAGCGATCGACTTCAATCCGTTTGTGTTCGAGATAGTCCTTGATATTCATGGGGATGAAACGGCGATTGCCCGACAGGCGATGAACCGGCGCGCAGAGTAACAAAAGGCCTTCGGACGTGTCAAACGAGAGGCGGATGGCGGGCCGCCGCTTCGGCGACGGATGACAACGCAGAGCCCGTCGCTGCGTGGCTCCGCCGTTCCGTTCGCGACGTCGCCCGAACGGACCGTCGAACAGTGCTCGCCATCGGAGGATGGGTGAAGTGAACACGGTGGGGCTGGTTGCCGGGACCGTTCCCGCGGGACCCGCGCCTTGTTTTTCCGTCCGCC
>DIHJ01000018.1 GCA_002420105.1 Nitrospira sp. UBA5699 | reverse complement strand
GCGCCGCCGGGCGCCGGCAAGACGACGCGCACGCCCTTGTCGCTGCTGCATGAGGCCTGGCTTGCGGACGGCAAGATCCTTCTCCTCGAGCCGCGCCGGATCGCGGCGAGGATGGCGGCCGAGCGCATGGCGACGACGCTCGGCGAACGCGTCGGCGGCGTTATCGGCCTCGCGACGCGGGTCGACCGCAAGGTCTCCGGCCGCACGCGCATCGAAGTCATCACCGACGGCCTCTTCACGCGGCGCATCCTCAACGATCCGGGGCTTGAGGGCGTCGGCGCCGTGCTGTTCGACGAATTTCACGAGCGCAGCCTCCAGGCCGATACGGGACTGGCGCTCTGCCTCGAAACGCAGCGCATCTTCCGGCCGGACCTGCGGCTGCTTGTGATGTCGGCGACACTGGACTGCGGCCCGGTCAGCGAGCTCCTGGGCCAGGCGCCGGTGATCGCCTGCGAAGGCCGGATGTTCCCCGTGGAGACCCGCTATCTCGACCGGCCCTTCACCGGCCACCTCGACCTCCTCGTGGCACAGACCATCCGCCGGTCGCTCGCACAGGATTCGGGCAGCCTTCTCGTGTTCCTGCCCGGCATGGCGGAAATCCGCCGCGTCGAGCGGAAGCTGCTCGACGCCGCTCTCGGCCCAGGGGTGCTCATCGCCCCGCTGCACGGCGATCTCCCGCAGGCGGCGCAGGACCTGGCGATCGCCCCGGCGCCGGCCGGCGCCAGAAAAGTCGTCCTCGCCACGGCCATCGCCGAAACCAGTTTGACGATCGACGGGGTGCGGGTCGTGATCGATGCGGGCCGGTCGCGGGTGCCGCGATTCGATCCCCGGTCGGGACTCACCAGACTGGAGACCATCCGCGTGACGCAGGATTCCGCCGAGCAACGGCGCGGACGAGCCGGACGAGTCGAGCCGGGCGTCTGCTACCGCCTCTGGACCGCGGCGGAACACCAGTCCCTCACTCCGCGCCGCCCGCCGGAGATGCTGGACGCGGACCTGACTCCCTTGATGCTGGACCTGGCCGTCTGGGGCACGAGCGATCCGCTCGAGCTCTCCTGGCTCACGCCGCCGCCGGCCGGCGCCGTGGCTCAGGCCAAGGAACTGCTCAGAGGCCTCGGCGCGATCGATCCGACGGACCGCATCACGCCCCACGGCAAGCGCATGGCGGAGCTGCCGCTGCATCCCCGGCTCTCGCACATGCTGCTCAAGGCCGGTCCCTTGCGTCTGACCGATCTTGCCTGCGACGTCGCCGCGCTCTTGAGCGAGCGGGATATCCTCCGGGGCCCGGCCGGCTGGCGGAATGCCGATCTTCGCCTGCGGCTCGACGTCCTCCACGGGCAGCAGGATCACGCAGCCGGCGCCACGGTCGATCGCGGCGCCCGCCGGCGCGTGATGCGGACCGCGGACCTCTGGCGGCGGCAGCTCGCGGGTCGGCCCCATGCGCAACGGACGGAGCGACAGGCCGGGATGCATCAGACCGGCCTCCTGCTCGCCCTGGCCTATCCGGACCGCATCGCGCAGCGGCAGCCGGGCCGCGAGCCGCGGTATCTGATGGCGAACGGACGCGGCGCGCTCTTCGCGAATCCCGATCCCCTCGCGGCGGAGCCCTATCTCGTCATTGCGGACCTGGACGCCGGCAGCCAGTGGGCGCGCATCGATCTGGCCGCCCCCGTCGACCTCGCGGACGTCGAGGCCCTCTACGCCGGACACATCTCGCAGACGGAGGCGGTGGCCTGGGACGAGAAAACGGAGGCGGTGCGGGCCTCGCGGAGACGGCAGCTGGGCTCGCTGGTGCTGTCCGAACAGGCCCTGTCGAAACCGGACTCGTCGGTGATGGTCACGGCGCTCCTCCAAGGCGTTCGTCAGGCCGGAATCGCGGCGCTCGCCTGGACGCCGGAGTTGCAGCAGTGGCGGGCGCGCGTGCAGTTTCTCCGGCGGATCGAGGGGACGGAGTCCCGCTGGCCCGACCTGTCGGACGAGACCCTGCTGCGGACGCTGGACGGCTGGCTCGGCCCCTATCTGGAGGGACTGACGACGCTGGAACGGGTGAAGCGGCTCGACCTGTCCCAACCGCTGCATGCCCTCCTGACCTGGGAGCAGCAGCGGCAGTTGGATCGCAAGGCGCCAACCCATCTGACGGTTCCGAGCGGCTCGCACGTCCGCCTCGAATACGACGGCGGGGACCTCCCGGTCCTCGCGGTGCGCCTCCAGGAAATGTTCGGTTGCAAGGATACGCCGCGCGTCGCGGACGGAACGGTCCCCGTCATGCTGCATTTGCTCTCCCCGGCGAAACGGCCGGTCCAGGTCACGAAGGACCTGGCGAGCTTCTGGGCCGGCGCGTACCAGGAGGTGCGCAAGGAGCTGCGCGGCCGCTATCCGAAGCACCACTGGCCGGAGGATCCGCTGACTGCGCCGCCGACGGCCAAAACCAAACGACGAACTGGTTGATCCGGTCCTCTGGTCTCACTACCTGGCAAGATAGACAAGACAGACGAAATAGACCAAATAGACCTTTCCCTCCTTCGTAGGATAGACCCGGCACCGGATCGCATCCTAGGGTAGGGTCATGGCCCCTTTGCTTTCACTGGTACTCGGCATCCTGCTTGCCGCCTGGCCCCGCATCGGATCGGCCGGACAGTGGGATTATTCGCCGCCCCCCGCCTCGGCACGTTTCGACGACGTCGACGACGCGACATTGCAGGCGGAAGTGGCGGCCCAGGCGCTCGCCTTCCTGGACAACCTGCACCAACACTGGGGAGAGAGTCCGGACCGGCTTCGCGCGACGGTCGCCGGCGAGGTCGAACGGGAGGAGCAGGACAAACTCATCTACCTGCGCAACCTCTCCGATCACGGCGTCCTGGAGGGCTATGAGTTCCGGCAGCAGTCGTTGGTTTGCGGCCAATACGTGCTGCTGCAGCGTCCTCTGCACGGCCTGAACGAGTTCATCGGGTATTTCACGTCGCTCAAACGGACGTTGAGCGGGAGATACGGAGACCCGGCGCAGGACCGGATCGTGTGGGACAACGACCTCTATCAGCCGGTCCCCGACTATTGGGGCGTCGCCGTGATGATCGGCCATCTCCACTATCACGCGACCTGGGAGACGCCCGAGGGCACCATCACCCTGGAGCTCACCGGCAACCGGCACAGCAAACTGCTATTGGACTATCGCGGCCGTCGGGCGGGCGCGGAAACGTAGTTCTGCAGGATGGTCAGAATGTTCGTTCAGCAAGGCCGCAGCTAGCGAAGAGGGAATCGTACGTTGTCTTGTACGTTGAGCCTTTGAGCGACGCGAGAACAACGCTGACGGACATGTTCACCATCCTGCTAAGTCGGGATGTCGCGGGTGCCGTCATACGACGCGCGCGATTGAAATGAAAACTTCACGAGATCGCCGTCCTTGACCGCCGTATCCTCGGTGCTCACTTTCTTGTTCACGGTGATCAGCACTTCCCTGTTGGCCATGTATTGAGCCAGGCCTCCCAGGCGCTCCTGGTTCGCCTCGACGAGCTTCTTGACCGTCGTGCCTCCCGTCAGTTCCACTTCCAGTTCGCTTTCCCCGACCGCATCGCGCAACGTCATTCCGAAGATCAGCACCTTGACCATAGCCCCTCGTTGATTGGTTTGTTTGGTCGATCTCGTCTATCTGGTCTATCTGGTCTGCCTCGTCGATCTGGTTCGTCTGCTCCCCACTTACACCAACGAGACGGACAAGATAGACCAAGGAGACCGGCTCAATCCACCTGACGCGCATGGCAACGGAAACAGTCCTGCCGCCTGGGATGCCGGGTCGGCACCGGCTTCACGCCGTCGGCCTGATGGCAGCGCACACAGTCCTTCTCGTTCGTGACGGCGAGATGCTCGGCGCTCTTCGGAATCATCGGATTCCGGTCCTTCGGCGTGGGAAGCAAGGAGACCCCCACGACGACGGCGACGGCGAACAGCACGAACAACCAGTCGATCTTGCGCAACTTCATCCGCGTCCCTCTCCGGGCTCCCGCTCCGCCGCATCATAGCCGTCCTGCAGCAATTGTGCGACATGCTTCACCGTCACGGTTTCGGGCAGGCCGGTGCGCAGCTGAATCATGCAGGCCGGACAACTCGTGGCCACCACGTCCGCGCCGCTCTGTTCCACGGCCTGCCGCTTGCGCTCCACGATCCGCTGCGACGTCTCGAAATCCTTCACCAGATAGGTGCCGGCTCCACCGGCGCAGCGGTCGGCATCGGGCATTTCGACGTACTCGACGCCGGGCAGGTTCTTCAACAGCGCGCGCGGCTCCTTCGTCACGCCGGCGGCCCGGAGATGACAGGACGAATGGTAGGCGACTTTGCGGCCGGAGGGACCGGCGGCGGCCATCTTCGGTTGTACCGGCGACTGCGCCACGAACTCCGAGATGTGTTTCACCCGTTTGGCCAGGGCTTCCGCCGCCGGCTGTTCCGGTTGGCCGGCAAACAGGGCCGGATAGTCCTTCAGCGCCAGCGTGCAGGAGGCGCAACCGGTCACGACGGTGTCGTACCCGGCCAGCGACCGCAGATTCACCCGCGCCCCCTCCTTCGCCAGTTCGCGATGGCCGTAGGTTTCGATCGGCGTACCGGAGCAGCGTTGCGGGGGAAGATCCGGTTCGACCCCGTGTTTTCGCAGGACGGCGATCACCGCATCCCCCACCCCGTCGTCGAAATAGTTGGCGGCGCAGCCGTGAAAATAGGCCACGGGATTGCGCCCCGTCTGCCCCGGTTTCGGAATCAAATCCGGGTAGCGGTCGCGCAGCTGTCTGACCGCCAGCTTCGGCATGGCCAGCCGGGGGGATAGTCTTGCCGTCTCCGCCAGGCGGCGCAGCAGGGGCCTGGTCGCCCTATCCAGCCACGTGCGGAAGAACGGCCGATCCCAGAGCGGCTGCAACCTCGCCAATAGCTTTAAGAATGACGCGAATCGCTCTGATTGGGCATGGAATCGGAAGATGAAACCGGCCAGCCGGTTGGGGTTCTCTGCGCGCCGGTCCAGTATCAGCTGCGACACGTCCACGCCGGCCGGACAGGCGGTACGGCAGGATTTGCAGTTGAGGCAGGCTTCGACGACCCGTTTCGAATCGAGATAGCTGTAGTGTCTGTCGGTGACGATCTCGAACCAGCCGCGCGAGCTCATATCTTCGGACCGGAAGACGTCGTAGACCGGGCAGACCGCGTTGCATTTGGCGCAGGTGGCGCAGGATTTGGACAGCCGGTTGTAGTCGATGTGGTCGGTAAAGGGCTGTTCGCTGATCTTGATGCCGGGGTTCAGGAATCCCGACGGATCGAAACTCCGTTTGACCCGCACGAACAGGTCGTACAGCTCCGGCCCGAACATCGCCTTGACGTATTCCGCCCGCACCCGTCCGTCGCCGTGCTCGCCGCAGATCGATCCGCCGAAGCGGTCCAGGACGGTCCGGTGAATCTCGTGATAGCCCTGCACCATCTTCCGAAAGTCCCCTTCGTCGTTCACGTCCAACAGCGGCACGATATGGGCGTTGCCGTTCCCGATATGCCCGAAGATAGCCACCGGCACCCGCTGGCCGCCGAAGAACTCCTCCAGATAGCGGATGAGCTCGCTGATCCGTTCGGCGCGAACCACCACGTCGTCGACGAAGTTGATCGGCTTCTTCCGGGGATCGAAGCGATAGAGCGTCGGATAGAGGGCCTTGCGCGCTTTCCAGAGTTGATCGCGCCGCTCCTGGTCGTAGGCGATCACGATCTCCGAGGACAGCGGATAGCGCCGGCAGATGCCGGCCATCCGTTCGGCCCGTTCGTTCAGATCGGGTCCGAGGCCGTCCGCGTCGAGTTCGGCCAATAGGGTGGCGGCCGCATCGGCGGGTATCCCGTGCCGCGACCGGCCGATGAGGTCGAGCGTGTTGGCGTCCATGACTTCCAGCGCGCTCGGCGCCAGTTCCAGCAGCCGCGGCACCGCGTCGCCCACGTCCTCCAGCCGCTTGAAGTGAATCAAGGCGGTCAGCGTCGCCTCGGGCTTGTCGACCAGCCGGATCGTGGCTTCGCTGAACAGGCCGAGCGTGCCTTCGCTGCCGACGAAGAGCTTCGGCAGATCGAACCGGCCCTGCGCCAGGCCGTCGGCCAGGCCGAACAGGTTGTAGCCGCTGCTGTTCTTGCTGACGGCCGGTCGTTTCTCCGCGAGCAGCGCCGCATGGTCCCGGACCAGCGACCAGAGGTCCCGAACGGCCGCGTGCGAGGCCAGGAGCGCCGACAGACGGGCATCGTCGACGGCGAAACTGCGCGCGTCCAGCCACTCGCCGGACGGAAGGCAGACGCGCAACGCCTCCACATTATCTTTCACCGCGCCGTACCGCAGCGTATGGGGACCGGCCGAATTGTTCGCCAGCATCCCGCCGAGTTTGCACATGTCCCCGCTCGAAGGATCGGGCCCGAAGAGCAGCCCCTCGCGCGCCAGCTGCTTATTGAGTTCCGCCAGCACGATACCGGGCTGGACGCGCGCCCATTTCTCGTCGCGATTGAGTTCCAGAATGCGGCGCAGGCGGGAGCAGTCGAGGATGATGCCGGATCCGACGGCGGAACCGGTCAGGTTCGTCCCGGCGGCGCGGGCCGTCAGCGAAATGCCGCGCGAGCGGGCGTAGGTGACGACCGCCCGGATCTGCTCTTCCGACTCCGCCAGCACGACGGCTTGCGGGGTCATCCGGTAGATGCTCGCGTCCACGGCGTAGGCCGTTTTGGTCGGCCCGTCGTCCTTGACGAGGTCGGTCCCTATCAAATGGCGCAGATCGGAGGCGAGGGCGCGGGAGCTGTCCGGCATGATGAGCGACATGACGGCGGCATTCTAGCAGGCCGCTGCAAACGTCCGCCAGCGTTCGGAGAAGGTTGCGGCGACGGTTGAGAGCCGGCACGAGGGACGTTGTTGAGCCTGACAACGCGACTCGCTAAGATACGTCCCCCATGAGCGACGGCAAACCTCCACTCTACGTGTCGCGGCTGCTGCCCGATCCGGTCATGGCGACGATCCGCGAGCGGTTCACGCTGGTGCAGGAACCGGCCGACGCGGCTCCCGTTCCCTCCGCGCTGCGGGAAGGGCTGTCGCAAGCCGTCGCTGCGATCGTGACCCTCACGGACAGGATCGATGCCGAGACGATCGAATCGGCTCGCGGGCTGAAAATTCTGGCCAACTATGCCGTGGGCTACAACAACATCGATCTCGACGCCGCAAACCGCCGCGGTCTGGTCGTCACAAACACGCCCGACGTGTTGACGGACGCGACCGCCGATCTGACCTGGACGCTCCTGCTGGCCACGGCGCGACGGGTGATTGAAGGCGACCGGCTGGTCCGCAGCGGCCGATGGACCGGCTGGGCCCCGACGCAACTGCTGGGGACGGCGGTGTCGGGCAAGACGTTGGGCATCGTCGGCATGGGCCGGATCGGACAGGCCGTTGCCCGCCGCGCGGCGGGGTTTCGGATGAACGTGCTGTACCACGCGAGGCGCCCCGTGCCGGCCTCGCCCGATGCCGCGCACTGGGAGATGAGCGCCCTTCCGGCCCTGCTCGGCCGATCGGATTTCGTGACCCTGCACGTGCCGCTGACGGCGGACACCCGCCACCTGATCGACGCGAAGGAGCTGGCGCAGATGTCGCGCGGCGCGATCCTGATCAATACCGCCAGGGGCCCGATCGTGGATGAAGCGGCGCTGGTCGCAGCCCTGCGGAACGGCACGATCGCGGGAGCCGGGCTGGACGTTTTCGAGGAGGAGCCGGTGCTGCACCGGGACCTGACGACCTTCCCGCAGGTCGTCCTGCTCCCCCACCTCGGTTCGGCGACGCTGGAGACGAGGGTGCGGATGGGCTCGATCTGCCTGAAGAACATCGAGGCGGTGCTGGCGGGACGCCCCGCGCCGAATCGCGTCGGAACGCCCGGTCAGTTGGCGTAGCGGAAGGCCTTCGCTTCCGCAGGCGCCGCCTTCGGCAGCGCGCGGATCGACGCCAGCCGTTGCGGCACGTCGTGGAAGGTGGGAATCGCTTCGAACATCGTCGTGGCCAGCTGCCACTGCTCCTGTTTCTCGTAGAGCAGGCCCAGTTCGTAGCGAATGGCCTGGGCCTTGGCGCCCTGGCAGCGCTGGTCGCTGAGGAGCCGCTCGAGCTGCGAACAGGCGGCGTCGAACTGTCCCTGCTCCTTCAGACAGACGGCCATCATCAGACAGGAATCCAGGAACACCTCCGGGCCTTTCATCGCCGAGGCGAACTCCTGCATGGCCTCGTCCAGAAGCCCCATGTTCTTGTACGCCACGCCGAGCGTGTAATGCGTGTCCGGATCGAGCCCGTCGGCCGGCTGGGCGGGAACCGACGGCGCGCCGGCGGCCGGCGCCGGTTGTCCGCACGTCGCCGCAAGCTTCGCGACGATCGGACTGGCGGGAGCCAGTTCCTTCACTTTGGCGTAGAGCCCCTGGAGCTGTTCCGCGCCGGCCTTGCCGGGATCGGCGGCCAGCAGTTCGAGCGCCCGCGCATACTGCAGGGCCGCACCGGCACCATCGCCTTTCGCCTCGAGCACCTGACCGAGAAACTCGCGCGCTTCGGCCGCATCCGGCTTCGCCTTCACGATCGCGCCCAGCCACTGCTCCGCTTCCGCCAGCTGCCCCGATTTCATGTAGGCCCGGAACTGCCCCGTGATCGACAGCGCGGGCACCGGTTCGGCCGCCGCAGGCTGCTTCGCCGGCACTACGCGTTCCTTCTCCGGCGCGGCGTTCTTGATTGAAGGAGCGGAAGGCGCGTCCAGAGCCGGCGGCGGCGTTCCGGCGGCCTCGCTTTGCGGCGCAAAGTGCCGATCCTGCGTCGGCTTGATGGCGGAAGTCATGCTCCAGGCATCGTCCGGCGCGGCCCCCTCGACGGAGAACTCCTCCTTGGACGGAGCCGGCGCCGCGGCAGCCGGTGGCTCGACCGGCGCCTCCCCTCGTATGAGCCCCGCCAGCTTTTTCACGGTCGGACTGTCGGGGGCCAGCGACTGGACCTTTTCGAAAATTTCCTCGTGCAGCGTCGGCATGCCCGGCTCCGGATGTTCCAGCAGCACTTCGATGGCTTTCCCGTAATACCGGACGGCCGTTTCGATCTCCCCCTTTTCTTCGTACAGCTCGCCTTGCAGTTCCAGCAGCGGCACGGAATTGGGCTCGACGGTGAGAAATTCGGAAACGAGCGTTTCGGCCTGGGCATAGTCCTGGGCCCGTAAGGCCGCGCCGGCGAGGAAGCGATACTCGCCCAGCGCCACCTGAAGCTGCCCCTGCCGCAGATGCAGGCGGGCCAGCAGCTGACAGACCTGGGGATTCCCCGGTTCCTTGGTGAGCATCTGATTGAGAATCGCCTCGGCTCCGGCGAACTGCTTTTCTTCGATGCGCCGGCTGGCCTCGGCCAGGAGGTCGGCCGGTTCCCCGCCGCCAGCGGCGAGACCGGCTCCCGTCTTGACCGTGCGCGCCGGAGCCCCGCCCGTCTTTTCGAAATGCTCGATGAACTGTTGGGCTTCGCTGTTGGAGGGATCGATGCGCAGGACCGCCTGGTAGGCTTCCTTGGCTTCGGCATAGCGCTGTTGCGCCGACCGCTCGCGTCCGAGCTGGAGATAGACCTTGGTGGCCTCATCCTGCATATTCTCTTGCAGGCAGAGTTCCGCCACCCGCTGCTGAGCGTCCAGGTTCGAGGGATCCTGGCTGACGATCTTCCGATAAATATCCAGCGCTTCTTTGGTCTTGCGTTCCTTAAGGTAGTACTTCCCGAGCGTCAGATAATCCTGGACGGCGCTGCTCAGCAGCCCCCGCTCGGCATTCAAGTCCCCCAGATAGCGGTACATGTCGTAGCGGGAGGGGTCGAGCTTGAGGATCTTCTTATAGGTGGCGATCGCTTTGAGGGTGGCGCCTTCGGCCCGGAAGGCATTTGCGGCCTGGATGAAGGCGGCCACGGCGTCCATCGTCGCGTTGCGCTTCAGATGGAGTTCACCGATGGAATTGTGGATGCTCCCGTCGCCCGGAGATTCCGCCGAAAGCTTCTTCCACTCGTTGATGGCGGCGTCGAATTGCCCTTTGGAGGCAAAGAGTTGCGCACTGTGCAGAACCTTACTGCGGTCGATGCCCAAGGCAGACCTCCGATCTTCAGCAAACGCTAACAGTGCCCATGGGTTTTGTCAACGAAATGGCCAAACACTGTGGCGCGTCGATCCGTAAAAACACAAAGGCCTGCCGCTGATGCGGCAGGCCTTCGTTCCGTACGGATCAGGAGTGTCGAACAGATTACGACGCGGTAACCGACATCTTCATCACGTTGGCTGCCTGCGGTCCCTTGGCACCCTGGACGATATCAAATTCGACGTTTTCTCCCTCCTTCAAGGATTTGAACCCCTCGCCCTGCAGCGCGGAGTAATGCACGAAGACGTCCTCCCCGCTGTCCAATCGGATGAATCCAAACCCCTTCCGGTCATTGAACCACTTCACCGTACCTTTGGTCTTCACAGAACCCCTCCTTTCCTCTACGGCCGCGCGTCGTTACGCAGCCGGGCCCGAACCCGGTTGGTGCACACCGAATGAATGATGAAGGAAAAAAATAGAAAAGAGGACCGGGAGCGGATGGGCGGGCTCTTTGCAGAAAAAAGAAGTGCTCACGAGACCCATCTTGGTTACGAATCGCGCAGCATGTACCACGGCCTTTGAAATCTTGTCAAGAAAATCTTTGGCGCCCCGTGAAAAAGCCGTATTCTGGACAAGTCCGGACCAGTCCCCTATAGTGTCGCGCTGAACCAGGAAACGGCTGCCGCTCATGTTCCTTCGCACGCTGCTCGACCGGTACATCTTTGCGGAACTGCTCTCCCCGTTCAGTCTCAGCCTGGGAGCCCTCTGCTTCGTGATGCTCACCCGGGAACTGCTTCGACTCGTCGAGCTCCTCGTCTCGAAAGGCGTCGGGATCCTGGCGGTCCTCAAGGTGTTCGCACATCTTCTGCCCTCGTTCCTGGTCCTGACCCTGCCGATCGCCGCGATCATCGCCTCCATCACCGCGTTCGGCCGGTTATCCCTCGACAAGGAACTCGTCGCCATGCGGGCTGCGGGACTCAGCCTCCTGCGGCTGGCGCGGCCGGTCTTCCTCTTCGCCCTCCTCGTGTTCGGCCTCACCCTGTGGATGGCCCAATGGGGCCAGCCCTGGAGTTCGACCAACCTCAAGAAGGTCGCGCTGAGCCTCCTTCGCGACCAGTTGGTCCTTGCACTGGAACGGGGCTCCTTCAACGAACCGATCCCGAAAATGATGATTTACGTGGCGGACCGCGGCGACAATCCCGCCGCCAACGGCATCTTCATCTCCGACGAGCGGAACGCGGACGATCCCCGCATCATCGTGGCGGCGCAGTATCAGGTGCTCCTCGACAGCGCTTCCGACCAGGTCGCGTTGCGGCTGCAGGACGGGGTGATTCACAGCCGGCCCGACCAGGTCGATCAGTATCAACTCGCGTCGTTTTCCAGCTACGATCTCAAGCTGTCCCTCAATCAGAGCGGATACACCTCCACGGAAGAACGCCCCACGTACGAGCAGCTGATCGCCCAGCTGGATCAGTCGCAGTGGCGCGACCCTCCCGCGCTCCGGCGGCTCATGGAGTACTACAAGGACCTGGCCTTTCCGACCGCCTCCCTGGTCTTCTGCATCCTCGGCGTGCCCGTGGGCATCGTGTCGAAACGCTCGGGACGGATCGGCGGATTCGCCGTGGGGGTGGCGGTCGTCGTCGTGTACTATGTGCTGAACGTCACCTGCGAGTTCCTGGTCACCACGTCCGTCATCCATCCGTTCGCCGGCGCCTGGATGCCGAACGGCATATTTGCGCTGGTCACGATCGTCTGGTTCTACAAGATGAGCAGGCAATAGCGCGATGCCCATTCTGTTCCGCTACCTCCTCCGCGAGTACGCCAAGATCTTCTTCATGTGCTTCGCGGGCCTCATGACGATCTACCTCGTCATCGACTTCTTCGAGAAGGTCCGCCGGTTCCTGCGGTATGACGTCTACTGGCCCGATGTGCTCGTGTACTTCCTGCTCAAGATGCCCGGCATTTCCTTCCAGATCGCCCCGCTCGCCATTCTCATGGCGACGCTGCTGACGCTCGGCATTCTCTCCCGCAATCACGAGATCACCGCCATGCGCAGCTGCGGGATCAGCCTGCCCCGAATTACATCGCCGTTCCTGGCTTTTGCGGTCGGCATCATGCTGGTGCTCCTGTTGTTCAGTTCGACCGTGATCCCACTGGCCGCGAACAAGGCCGAAGAGATTCGCGTCATCCGCATCGAGAAAAAGCCGCCGTCCGCGGTCCTGAAATTGCCGAATCCCTGGGCCAGAGTGGATGCCGACACCCTGCTGCACGTCGCCACCGTCGCCGTCGGAGGGGATGCGCTGGCCGGGGTGCAGCTCTACCATTTCGACCGCACCTTTCGCATGATCGACATGATCGAGGCCGAAGAAGCCCGCTACGACGGCGGCAGTTGGACGCTGCACCGCGGATTCCAGCGCCGGTTCAACCCCGACGGCACGGTGACGCTGACGGAATTCGGCGAGAAACCGGTCCCTCTGACGCTGATCCCGGCCGATTTCACCGGCGGCCTGGCCGGCGATTCCGAATCCATGACGTTTCGCGACATCCGCGGATACACCGGGCGCCTCTATCAGAACGGCGCGCAGATCACCCGCCTGTTGACGGACTACTACGGGCGCATCGCGTTCCCTTTCGTCGCGATCATCATGGTGCTGGTCGGCATCGCCCTCAGTTTGCGCCGGAGCGGGACCAGAGGCAGCGGCATGGCCGTCGGCATCGGGCAAGCCCTGATGATCGGCTTCTTCTATTGGGCCACCCACTCGATCGCCATCGCATTCGGGCGCGGCGGCGCGCTGCCTCCCATCGTGGCCGGCTGGCTCACGAACGTGCTGTTCCTCAGCTATGGGCTCTATCTGATGCTGAAGGTCCGGTACTAGAAAAGGGAGCGGGGCACCGGAGCCTTCTTCGCCGCGGTTGACTGATCCGGGCGCTTCCGGTAAGTAAAGAAGCGGTCATTATAGAGAAGGGAACCGACGGGATGCGGGCATCGGTCGTGGTGACAGGCCTGGGGGTAATTTCCCCCATCGGCATCGGGGTCAGTGAATTCTGGAAAGCCGCGCTGGCCGGACGGTCCGGCGTGTCCGCCATTACGAGTTTCGACCCCTTCCCGATGGACGGGTACCGCTCCAAGGTCGCCGGCCAAATCCTCGATTTTTCCGCCGAACGACACATCGACAGCGTCCAGGCCGACCGGGTGGACCGGTACGCGCAGTTTGCTCTCGTGGCGGCCAAGGAGGCGCTGGCGGATTCCGGAATCCTGATGGCGAAGGAGAACCCCCACCGGGTCGGCGTCATCGTCGGCGCCGGAATGGGCGGCATGGTGATGGGCGAGCGGGAAATCACGCAGTTGTACCAGCATTCGCGCCCCCACCGCGTGCATCCGAACTTCATTCCCGTCATCACGTTGAACTCCGCCTCCGGCATCGTGGCCATGGCGCACGGGGCCAAAGGACCGAATTTCACCATCTCGACCGCCTGTTCCTCCAGCGCGCACGCGCTGGGACAGGCGATGCACTGCATCAGAGAGGGCCGCGCCGACGTGGTCATCACCGTCGGGGCCGACGCCAGCATCACGCCGCTCGTCTTCGCCGGATTCTGTTCCCTGCGCGCCCTCTCGACGAAATACAACGACCGGCCGGAGCAGGCCTCCCGGCCCTTCGACCGGCTGCGGGACGGATTCGTGATGGGGGAAGGGGCCGGCGCGCTCATTCTGGAATCCGCCGCCCATGCGAAAAAGCGCAAGGCGCGCATTTACGCCGAAGTGGCCGGATACGCGGCCACGAGCGAGGCCTACCATATGGTCATTCCGCGGGAGGACGGCGAAGAGGTCGCCACGACGATGCGCCTCGCCCTGGCCGACGCGGGCGCCACGCCGGCCCAGATCGATTACATCAACGCCCACGCGACCTCGACCTCCATCGGCGACGCGGTCGAGGCCAAAGCCATCCGCCAGGTCTTCAAATCGCGCGCGGACAAGATCGCGATCAGCGCCACGAAATCGCTCGTGGGCCACACCTTGGGCGCCGCCGGAGCCATCGGAGGCATCGCCTCCGTGCTCGCCATCCATACGGGACAGATTCATCCCACGGCGAACTACGACGATCCCGATCCGTCCTGCGCCCTGGCGGGAATCAGCCGGTCCGCTCAGGAGCGCAAGGTCAGGGCCGCGCTGCTCAACGCGTTCGGATTCGGCAGCAACAACGCCGCGGTGGTGCTCGCACGCCATGCGGCCTGACGCCCGCCCGGTCTGCTCCAACCCGCAAAGGACACGACACGATGAGTGATCGAGAGATGCTCGAAAAGATTGTGCAGGCCCTGGCGGAATACCTCAAACGCGATGCCGCCTCGATCAAGGCCGCGCACCATTTGCGGGACGATCTGGGTCTCGACTCGATGGCGGTGATCGAATTACTCTATAAGATCGAAGAGACCTTCAACCTGCAGATTCCCGATCAGGACCTGCCGGGGCTCACCACCGTCGGAGCCGTGGCCGGCTACGTGCAGAAGCGTCTGGCTCCCGCTCCGCCGGCGCGCGCCCCGAAAAGCAAACAGTCGCCGTCGCAGAGTAAAAAGAAGAAATGACCCTTCGATGAGAATACCGACCGCCTCAGCCGTCTTCAACCTTGCCGAGGTCCATCGACTGGTCGGCGGCACGCTCCACGGGAACGGGGACAAGCCTCTCTCCTCCCTGGCCGGTCTCGGCGAAGCGACGCCCGACGCGTTGTCCTTCATCGCCAACGACAAGGCCGCCAAGGCCTCCGCCGGCACCCGCGCCGGGGCGTTGCTCGTCCATCGTCATCTTCCCGAACTTGCCGTCCCGCAGGTGGCGGTGCCGAACCCCCTGCTCGCCTTTGCCCAGGTGGCGGAGAAATTTTTCGTGCGGCCCTTCGCTCCGCGCGGCATCGCCGACGAAGTCACGCGCGGCGCCGACGTTTCGATCGGGGCGGACCCGTCGATCTGGCCGTTCGTCACGCTCGGAGACCGGGTCAGGATCGGCGCCCGCGTCACGCTCTATCCGGGCGTCTTCATCGGGGCCGACTCCACGATCGGCGACGACACGGTGCTCCACCCCAACGTCGTCGTGCGCGAGGGCTGCTCCGTCGGCGCAAGGGTCATCGTCCACAGCGGAACCGTGATCGGAGCCGACGGATTCGGCTACGTGCAACATCAGGGGCGGCACCACAAGATTCCCCAGCTCGGAGGCGTCGCGATCGGGGACGACGTGGAACTCGGCGCGAACGTCACGATCGACCGCGCCACGCTCGGCCAGACCGTCGTCAAGCAGGGAACGAAGATCGACAATCTGGTGCAGATCGCCCATAACGTCACCGTGGGCGAGCATGCCATCATCGTCGCGCAGGTCGGCATCGCCGGCAGCACGACGATCGGCCACCACGTCATGATCGGCGGACAGGCCGGCCTGGCGGACCATATCCATATCGGGGATCAGGTGATGATTGCCGCCCGGGCCGGTGTGAACCGCAGTCTGGAACCGAATCAGATCGTATCGGGTGCGCCGGTCATGCCGCATGAGACCTGGATGAAAGCCCAGGCCGTCATCCCCCGCCTGCCGGAACTGCGCCAGCTGGTTCGAAGTCTGGAGCAGCGGGTGGCCCTGCTGGAAAGCCGCCTCGCCGACGCGGGCGCCCCCAAGGCGAAACGCAGGAAACCGGGCCGCACGTAAACCGCGCGCGGACCCGCGTCGTTTCAGTTGACGACTCCCCGCCAGAAGAAGAGCTTGCCCCAATAGAACCCGGCCCAGGGCATCAACACGGCGGGCACCACGTCCATTGCTCCATCGACCACCGCCCAGGCCGAACCGGTCAGCAGCAGCGCCCCTCCCATCACGTAGGCGAACGGCACCAGCCCCCGGCCGGGATGCTCGATCTCGGGAATGGACGCCTCCGGTTTCGCCTTTTTCCTCCTGGACTGGACCGCGCTGCGCATACGTGCGGCAAATACCTCCGGGACCGTGGCGAGAAGATATCGATGATACCGGGTCTGCGCCCATCCGCAGAGGCCGCCGAGGAGCAAAAGGGCCGAACTCGAGAGGAAGGTCGTCCACGTATAGGTACTCGACGCGACGAGTTGATACCCGAGCGACCCGATCCCGCCGACCATACACACCAGCCCGAGAAGACCGGAGGGAAACAGAATATACGAACGGACATACAGGCGTGCCTGTGTCTGAATGTCTTCGTCACGCCACACCGTCACCAGTTTCGGCACCGCGCTCCTCCTCGCCGGAATGTGAGCATCCGCCCTCGCGGCAGAGGCTGCCGCCGGGATCGGGTATGATACCACTCTTGCTTCCGTCGGAACATCGATTCCCGGCACAACGGTCGGGACAACCCGACGCCCGGAGCAGGCGAAGAAAGAAATGGAACGGCAGACCGGCAGGAAGCGTAACCCGCTCGACGGGCGGGAGGTCAGGCGACGGGAAGAATCTCGGCGATCGCGGCCCGTTCGACACGGCCGATGCTGACCCATTGCTCGGCCATCGGGACCAACGCCTGAATGCGGGCTTCAACGGTGGCAAGTCGTTGGGGCAGCGTCGCGGCTTTGCGGTAGGCGGCGACCATCAGAAACGACCGCAATCCCTGGAGGAACATCGTGATCATACCGGCCTGCACCGAGGCCGCCACATCATGCAGCGCTTCCACCTGCTGCACGATCGGGTCCAGTTGGGAAGCCGTCACGAAATCCGGGGGGCCGTCTGTCCGCAAATCGGACAGGGTCCGACTCATCATGGGCACCCGTCGCCTGACCTCCTCGAGGAACCGCTCATCGACTTGGTCCAGTTCGTTCAGGATCCGTCGAACACCGGAGACGGTCAGGGCCTCCGGTTCCTGTTCTGACCGCAGAATGACGGCTTCCAGGACATCACGGGCCGGCTGCACCGATCGGGATCGCACCTGCTGAAGATTCCGCAATGCGTTCAGCAATGACGCACCGGACGTTGCGGTCACGGGAACGAGCGGTGCCGCCTCCGTCGACAGGGGAATGTCGCTCGGCGGACGTTCGGCCAGACGGCCTTCGGTCTCCGGACTTGGAGCGGCTTCGGATGGTTCCGCAGCGGCCGGGGCTCCTTCCGCATGGCGCACGGCCGCGGTAATGCGATCGAGTCCGGACCTGAGAGACACCAGCGCGGCGGCCATCGCGCGGGGCTCCTGCCGGTCGACCTCGTAAATGATCGGCAGCAACCCCGAAGCCATGTTCTCAATCGATGTCAGATGAACGGTTGCCGCGGATTTGGCCAGGTTGGTCAGCCCCTGTAACATGATCCCGTAGAGCTTGGGCCGTACCGTCCCATTGGCACCCTCCCCCAACCGTTTGAGCGCGGAATGGATCTGTGCCAGCCATTCGTGCGCTTCGAGGGCGAAGAGGCCGATCACTTCCCTCTCAAAACTTGCGTCGGCGCTGTCCTGTGCCGAAGAGCGACCGGAACCCCAGCGTTCGTCCGGCGGCTGACCTTCGGCCACCGGCTGCGCGGCCGCGGGAACCCTGGCCTCGACCACCCCCTGAATCGCATTGGCCAGGGCGTCCAGACTCTCCAACAGCGATGAAAATTGTTCGGACGCCGACGGAACAAGCTTGCTCCGTCGATCCGCCGGAAGGCCGGCGGGAAAGGAGACCCGAGCGACGGCGGGCGACTCGATGGTTTCGACGATCGACACGAGCGGCAGGAGACTGAGGTCCAGCCGCCGGACGTCATGCTCGCTTCCCTGCCCCGGTCCTCCTCCGACCTCGACGATCGGACGAAGCGGGTAGCGCGCATTGATGCCCACCACCGTTCCCGTTTCGCCGGTGGTCAACCGCACCAATGTGCCCAGAGGAAAGGCCGATAACTGTTCGACCAACGCCTTGATGATCTCGCGGGGAAACGCCGTTCGTTCGGCGACCAGCAACTCCCGGACGGCTTCATGCGGAAAGAAGCGCCGCCGGTACGGTCGCGGGGTGACGAGCGCGTCGAACACGTCGACGGCCCCGATGATCTGCGCATATTCGTTGATATCGCGGCCTTTGAGCCGATTCGGATATCCTTGTCCGCTCCATCGTTCATGGGCCTGGCGGACCACCTGCGCAAGCCACTCCCAGTCGCCGCCGAACTTCCTGACGACCTGATAGCCCAATTCCGGATGCTGTTCGATGAGCGTGCGCTCTTCGGAGGTCAACCGGCCGGACTTCGTCACAAGCGACTGCGGCACGGCAAACAAGCCAATGTCGTGGACCAAACCGGCCAGCGTCAGTCGCTGAAGCTCCTTGCCGTAGTATCCGAGGCCGGCACCCACTTTCGTGGCAAGGATGCTTACGTTGATCAGATTGGTCACCAGCGTCGACCCGCCGGGACCGGCCAATGCCTGCACGACCAGCTGGTCGTCATGAGCGACAGAATCGGCGATGTCCCTCGCCAACGCTTCGAGACGCTCCAGATTGATGCGATCCTGGCGCTGGATCGCACTCGCCGCGGCCGTCAGTTGCTGCTCGGCCTGAAGGTAAATATCTGCGGCTCGTCGTTCTTCCATCCCGCTGATCAACACCAGCGCCCGGTTCGTGACGCTCTGTGTCTCCATATCCTCAGTCTCAGCATGCGATCGGTTGCCGGATAAGTCAACCGACACGCGGCGACGATTCGACGGAGCCGCCGCGGCTCCGTCATCAGCGATTCACCGGCAGCGCCTGGCAGATCGCCGTCCGTTCGGCCCGTCCGCGTTCGACCCAGCGATGTATGAGCTCCCGAATGGCGCCGAGCCGGGCCGAAATCGCCTCGGCCCGCGCCGCCGCGAGACGGACGCGGCGCTGCGTCATGACCGTCAGGAGGCTGTGCAAGCCGCCGAAGAACGTCATCGCCGGCCCGGCATTCACCTGCTGGGCTTCGGCTCTCAGTTGCGTCACTTCTTCAAGCGAGGCTTCCAGAATCCCCGGTTGGGGTGTCGCCGCATCCGCCAGCCTGACGAGCTTCGCCGTCAATGTCGGTACCTGGGCGTCGACGACTTGGACGAAGGCTTCCTCCGACTCCGCCATCCGTTCCAGATAGCCCTGAATCACATCGACCCCGACCTGTTGAACCCCGGCTTGCACCTGCCCTTCCATCTGCTCGATCATGGCCTTGATGAGACTTCGTTCCGTTGAAGCGGTCGACCCCTGATTCTGCTGCAACGCCCGGAGCGCCTGGAGAAACTCGGCCGGCGACAGGCTGGGCGCGGCAGCGGCGACGTCGTCGTCGGCCCCGGCCTGCTCATCGAAGGACACGCCCGTCGCGTTGGTCAACGCCGTATGAATCTGCCCCAGCTGCTTGCAGAGCGAGAGAAAGTCTTGTACGGAGAAGGACTTTCGGGGATCCTTGATGGCCTCGATGAAAGGCAGCGCCGCAAAACTTGCCCGTTCGACGTCGGGGAGATTGATGGTGGCAGCGGACCCGCCGAGGTTGGTGACCCCTGCGGTCAATGTCGAGATGAGGGCCGCGTGACGCTCAGGCGGCGGCCCTTGCTGCAACTCGTCGAGCGCCACATGAATGTTCTGCAACCATTCGTGGGCTTCCTGAACAAAGAGGTCGACAAGCTCCTTTTGAAATTCATCCGACGCATCGCCCGACATGAATCCAATCCCTCACACCGGTCACGTTTCGCCCTACACAGACGGATCATTTGCGATCAGGACCGTCGTGAACCGTTCCCCAATTGAGAAGCCAGGCCGGCGATCTCGCCCAGCTTCTGGGCCATTTCTTCGAATCGTTTCGTTGCCTGCTGCGCGGCCTGCTCCGTTTCCGACACCCGGCGGGCCAGGACGGCATTGCGTTCCCGTTCCGTTTCGAGAAGCTGCTGGATTTCCTTCGCCTTCGCCAGCTTCCCCTCGCTCTCTTCCAGACGGCGGGTCAACTCGCCCACCCGCTGCTGCTCACGCCCCACCTCTTGGGTCAGTTCCTGAACGCGTACGACGGCTTTTTCCATGGTCGTCATTTGCTGAACGAGCTGCGTGGCGGCCTGACGTTCGGCATTCAAGGCGGCTTCAAGCTCCTGCACGCGGGCTACGCTCTTTTGCAGCTCGCCAGCCTGTCGCGCAAGTTCTGCCGTCCGGCTTCGTTCCTTTTGCAGCTCGGCTTCCAGTCCCGGAATACGCGCCGCCTCTTCCCGCAGCTCTGCCGCCTGGTTCTTCGCCTGCGCCACTTGCTCCTGAAGCTCGGCGATCTGCTTCTTGGTCTGGCTCACTTGCTCCTGCAGCTCAGCCGTCTGGTTCCTGCTCAGTGTCGCCTGCTCCTGTTCGGCTTTCAACAGTCCTTCGAGCTCTTTTGCCCGCTTACTCATTTCGGCGAGCTCCGATGCGGCCTTCTTCACCTGCGCAGCCTGCTCGCGCTCCTGCTTCAGTTGGCTCTCGAGTTCAGTCGCGCGCTGCACCGCCGCGCTCAAGTCCGAACCGATCTTCTTCGCCTGGGCGGCCTGGTCCCGCTCATGCGCCAGCATCGATTCCAGTTCCTTGAGGCGGCCCAATTGGGTCTCGAGCTGGGCGACCTTCTGGGTCAATTGCGCCGATTGCTGCCGCTCCGCCCGAAGATCTTCCTCGGCCTGTCTGAGCTTGCCGGCGCTCTCACGATTGAGCTCGGTCTGCTCTTCGGCCGGCCGGACGCCCTTGCCGGGCTCGGGCACGGCCGCAGCCGCGGCTGCCTGTTTGGGCGGAGCCGCACTCTGCGTTTGCTTCTTGGCCAGCAGTTCCAAGACGCGATCTTTAAGCGAGGTGCCTTGGAATGGCTTCTTCAACACGCCATCGGCGTGACACGATTCGGCCTGTTTGGTCACTTCGTCATTCACGATTCCGGAAATGAGCAGCACAGGCGTGCTCTTCAGGGCACTTTGAGCCCGTACGAACGCGCAGACTTCGTACCCGCTCTTATCCGGCATGATGACGTCGGATACGATGAGATCGGGACATTCTTTCGTCAGATAGGCCAACGCCTCTTCGCCGTTGGCCGCCAGCGCCACCCCTAACCCGGCTTCCGTCAGCAGCCGTTCTGCAACCTTCCGGACGGCGATGCTATCGTCAGCCACCAACACCTTCGGCATGTGCAGTTCCTTTCCCAATCAGTCTATGGTCGTACGTCGTCTTGGTGCCGTCGACCGAGTCTATGGAGGGCGATGATCGCGATTTCCCTTCCGTCATCTTCAAAACTTCCCAGCATTTCACAATCGTCGCGCCTGCTCGTCTTGATCTGACCGACATCGACGCTGTGAAGCGACGGCACGATCGAATCGATACATATCGCCATCGGGCCGTCCACATGTCGAGCGACCAGACAGAGCAACGACTCCCCTTCCGGTTCGCAATGCAGCTGTTTGGCCAGATCATAGACCGGCATGACATCCTTTTCCCGCTTCAGCATCGACCCGACGAACGGAGTGCGACTCGGAACCGGAATCGGTTCGATCCATGGAGCCACCCCGCCCACATCTTCCGTCCTCGCGGCCAGCTTCGTTCCTCCGACGGAGAACACCACGACGTTCCAGGACTTTTTCGCGCTCACGGCGTGCTTCTGATGGCGCACGGCTCTTAACACGATGCACCGCCCGCTTCCGATTGCGGAACGCCGTATGACCGGACTCCGGCGGAGCCAGCGGGCAACGCCTCGCCGAGTTCCCCGAGAATCCATTCGGGATTCAGAATCAGCGCCAGGTGCTCCTGAAAGAAAATCGTGCCGGAGATCCAGGTGCGCTCTTCCCGCTGAAAATGCGGAGGCAAGGGTCGGCACTGCTCCCTCTCCACCTCGACCATGCCGATAACTTCCTCGACGCGAATGGCCCCGTGTGACTGACCGTTGGAATACAAAACCGTCCGCATGTCCGGATGCGTGTGATCAAGAGAGGCCGAGAGGCGTCCCGCCAAGTCGACGTCACGATAGGCAATGCCGACGGCCGTCACGGTTTCCCCGCGCCCCGCCTCCTCGATGGTCAACACGCCACGCACCCCCTGGGAAGGCAGGGCACAGAAGTTCCTGCCCAACCGCACGATCAGGAAGCTGGCGGTCTGCACTGCGGCGGCGATCGCCTTGTATTGACCTCGTAGGCTCATAGGACCATCAGTTTCGTACCGAGCGTGAGCACCCTCTCGCGGCGACGGAGCGCGTTACCCCTTGCGCGCCGCCGACTCCTGCCCGATCCAACGCTCCAGTTCTTGAATCAACGCGCGTTCCTCGACCGGCTTCGCGATATAGGAACTGGCCCCAATGTTGAGCGCCATCTGCCGATGCTTGTCGCCGGCCCGCGTGGTCATCACGATGATCGGGGTCTGCTGCGTTTGCGGCCGGCTGCGCAGCGCCTGAATGACCTCGTATCCGTTCAACTTCGGCATTTCCAGATCCGTCAGAATCAGACGATAGTTCCTGGCCGATGCTTTCCGCAGCCCCTCTTCACCGTCCACCGCAGTATCGACTTCGTATCCGGCCGTCTCCAGCATGCGACCGACGAATTTTCTGATACTCAATGAATCGTCGATCAACAGAATTTTCTGCTCGACCGCAGGCGCGGCCAGGACTTCCTCCGCCGGAGCATCGGTGACGGCGGTTGACGCAGCGGCGTTCGACACATCCAGCGAGGTCATGGCCTGTTCGCCGCCGGAAACCAGCCGGACGGGATCCAGCACGAGAATCACGCGACCTTCGGGATCGATGGTTGCACCACCGAAACTCGATCGCTCGAGTGATTTCAGGGAACCGATCGGCTTAATGACGATTTCCTGCCGCCCCAGCAATTCGTCGACGGCGAGGCCGATGGGCCCCGCACCGGTCCGTACGATTACGACCGGACTCCCCGCCTCGACCCGTGCGGCGCTTCCTCGATACAGCAGCTGTTGCAGCGGCTGCACGTCGATGGCCTCGTCTCCGATATGCAGCATCGCCCGTTCCCCCATTTGCTGGAGCGAACCGGCCGTCAGCATGGTCACTTCACGTACGCTCGGCAACGGGATCCCGTACCGCTCATTGCCGCAGCGTACCATCAACGCAGTGGCGATCAACAGCGTCAACGGAAGGTGGAGGGTGAACTTTGTCCCGACGCCGCGCACGGACTCCACATCGATGTGGCCGTTCATGCTCTCGATGACCCGCTTGACCACGTCCATGCCGACGCCGCGTCCGGCTTGGTCTCCGACCTGATCGGCCGTTGAGAATCCCGGCATGAAGATGAATTTGATCGCTTCGGCCTCGGGCAGATTCTTGGCCACGTCCGCACGGACCAACCCCCGCTCGACGGCTTTCGCACGGATCTTCTCGATATCAAGCCCCGCGCCGTCGTCCTCCACCTCGATCACCACCGCGTTGCCCCGATGGGCCGCGTGGAGGTAGATCGTTCCGTTGGCGGGCTTGCCCTTTGACACCCGCAACGCGGCCGGCTCTATTCCATGGTAGACCGCGTTGCGCACCAGATGAACCAGCGGATCCACCAAGCGTTCGACCACCCCCGTATCGACTTCGGTATGTTCACCCGACGTCACCAGAGTCACTTCCTTGCCCGTTGTTCTCGCCATCTCACGAGTCGCGCGACGGAATCGGGTGAACGGCGTGCCGATAGGCACCATGCGCGCCCGCGCGATCTCATCCCGCATCCCGAGCGTTAACTGCTGCAACTGGCTCATGTCTTCGTGCGAACGGCGAATCGACCCGCTCAGTTGGGTCATCGATTCGGAGATATCGGCCGTCACTTCGCTGATACGTCGTGCAAGGATGTTGAAATCGTCGTATTTGTCGAACTCCAGGCTCCCAAAATCACTCAACCCGGACAATGCGGCAGCCCCGGCCCCGTTCTTTCCCGGATCGGCCGATCCTCCCCCGGTGGCGGGAAGGGTGAACGTGTGCTTTTCTTCGAAGGAGCGCACCGAATCCATCAGGCGCACCTTGCACGCCAACACCTGTTGGGAAAGCTGCTCCAGCACGCGGAGCCGTTGTTCGAGCCGTCCGCGGCCGATGACCAATTCCCCGACGAGATTCAGCAGTCGCTCCAGGCGATCCCGGCTGACGCGAATGACCTCCCGATCCTCGCCTCCGGCATCCTTCCCTTTGGCCTCGGCGGTTCTACCCTGATCCGCATCCGGCTGCTCACGCGTTTGGTTGACAAAGGGGGCGGCTGCAGGCTCAACCGACGCTTGTGACGCGGTGACGGCCTCGGCGGGAACAGGTTGGTCCAGAAGCTTGAGCCCCTCCATCGCGGTGGCAAATCGCTGCCGCACGGTACCGGTCAGCGTCGGGTCGCGACGCATGAGCAGCCGCACGACATCCACGGATCTGAGCAGGACGTCGGTATGCCCCGGCAGCACTTTGATCCGGCCCTCCCGCACCGCACCCATAAAATCTTCAACGTAGTGGGTCAGATCGCCGATCGACTGAAATCCGACGGTGTAGGCGGAGCCCTTGAGGGTGTGCGCGGTCCGGAAGAGCTGATTGATCAGCTCCGGGTTCTGCGGTTCCTTTTCGAGGCGGAGGAGTTGCGCTTCCAGGGATTCCAGGTACTCCTGGGCTTCCGGCGCAAAATAGGACAGCACCTCCGGGTCCAGTTGCGGCATGAGATACTCGTCCGTCAACTGTGCGGGTGCGGCGGTCTCGGCGCTGCTCGTTTCGGAGGCAGGTTCGAGTACGGCCGTCGCCACCTGGACCTCCTGTCTCTCCTGGGCGACCGCGGCAGCGGGAATCGGAGGAACTCCGACCGTCTCCCCGTTGCGGATCTGTTGTAACGTCTCCGTGACCTCCGGCACGTCATGCCGGAGCTGGGACACCTTGCTGTCGTCTCGGCGCATTAGAAGACGAATCACGCTGATCGCCTCGCCGATCGTCCCGAGCAGCACGGGAGAGACCGGAATCTCCCCTTCACGCACGGCAATCATGCAGGCTTCAATGGGATGGGCAACGTCTCCGATCACCTTGAATCCGATCGTGTGCGCCGAGCCCTTCAGCGTATGCGCCGTCCGATAGAGCGATTGGATCGTTTCGGCATCGCCGGGGTTTTCTTTGAGGCGGTTGGCCAGCACCTCCAGCGTTTGGAGATATTCGTCGGCTTCCGGGGCAAAATACGACAACACCTCCGCATCGATGGTGGGGACCAAGTACTCCGCCGGCAGGATATCCGGGATGTCCTTGCCGGAGGAGGCCGCGGAAGGCGGGGCGGGCAGCAAACCGGCCACCTCCGCCTTCCATCGTTCACTCACGGACAGATCTTCCGGCCCGCCCTGCTTGACGCTCTCTAGTTGGGACTGGAAGGCCTCCACCATTCCGCGTAAGGCGCCGACGGTTTTCGGCCAGAGGGTCTGGTCGATCACGGCGGCCTGTTCCAACGTGGACTCGAGCAGTTCCCCCAGCAGCGCGAGCCCCGCAAAGCCGTAGATACCGGAGGCTCCGCGTACTTTATGCGCCCATACGTATTGATTCTGGAGATCTTGCGGGGTCGGCAGCGCGTCGCCGGCAGGATTCACCGCCGCCGAAAGCGCCGCGATGGCTTCCGCGGCTTCCATGACAAAGATATCGAGGAGGCCCTGCCGGTCCAGTTCGGAGCTCATCCCAATCCTTTCTCACCCGCGGCGTCGCCGAGACGCCGCGGACACCAGACCTTAGGCCAGTTTGAACTGCGCCACGGAGGCCGTCAGACTGTCGGCGAGCTTCGCCATGTCTTCGACTGTCAACCGCGCGGCATCGGTGGCCTTCTGCGTCGCCATGGCGCCGCCGGTGAAGTCCTTAATCGAGCGACCCACCTGGTCCGTCGAGGCCGTCTGTGTGGCCGCGGAACTCGCGATGGTTTGCGCCAGCTCTGCGGAACGCTGGGCAATCCCCGAAATTTCGTTGAACACTTCACCCGTACGCAACGCGGAAGCCGATCCCGCCTCCACCGCCTGGGTCTCCTGTTCCATCGCGATCACGGCGTCCTGCGTTTCCGACTGAATCACCTTCACGAGGTCGGCAATTTCACGCGTGGCCTGTGTCGAGCTTTCGGCCAGTTTTCTGACCTGATCGGCGACGACCGCAAACCGCGCCCCGGCCTCACCGGCACCGGCCGCCTCGATGGCGGCATTCAGCGCGAGCAGGTTGGTCTGATTGGCGATATCTCGAATCGTCGACACGATCTGCGAAATTTCCAACGACCGGTCGCCGAGGGCTTTGACTTGCTTCGACATGCGTTGCACCGCGGCCCGGATGCTCTGCATGTCCTGCACGGTCTCCTGCACCGCGACGCGACCGCGTTCCGTCGCCTGCAACACCTGTTTTGCCGATTCCGACGAGGCGCCGGCGGTTTCCGCGACCTGACGCATCTGAGCGGCCAACTGTTCGACCGCGCTCAGCGTCTTGACGGATTCGTCCGCCTGATGTTTCGCCGTTCCGGCCATCTGACCGGCGCTGTCACGGAGCGTACCGGCCGACTTGTTGACCCGCTCGGCGGCCTCACGCACCTGCTTGAGCAACTGGCCGAACCGGGCGATCATGAGGTTGAACCCGTCCGCGAGGTTTCCGAACATGTCGGCGGTCACTTCGCCGCGCTTCGTCAAGTCCCCCTTACCGACGTCGGATACGAGCACGAGGAAGTTCATCAACCGCTTCTGCATGTCGTCGCGTTCGGTTTCGGAGGTGACGAGGGCCGTAATCCGGTCCAACATGGTGTTGAACGACGTGGCCATCTGTCCGAGTTCGTCTTTTGACGAGATCTTCGCGCGCGCCTGGTAATTGCCGCTGGCGGCCTGTTGGGCCACGCTGGCAACCAGTCCGATACCGAGAGACAGCTTGTGCGCCACCCAGTAACCGAGTGACAACCCCAACGCCACGGCAACGAGACCGCCGGCGACCAGGATGAGGGTGGCGTTCCACGCCATGGCCTTGGATTCGTCGGCGAGGTCTTTGGCGACTTCGGCCATCGTCTTGATCTGCTCCGCGTGACGCTGCGCGACCTTTTCATAGGCCGGAGCCAAGCTCACGGTGATCGCGAGTTGTCCCAACTCACGCATCTGAATCGCCTGACTCGAGGTCAACGACCGGTTTTCGAAACTCTCTCTGATGGCGGCCACTGCCGCCTCGCCCTGATTGAAATAGTTGGTGACCGCCGTCTTGAGTTCGACGAGGTCTTTCGCCTCGTCTCGACCGCTGCTCGACACGCGAAGAATCGTCGATTCGTAGTTGCCGAGCAGCCGCTCCACTTCACCCCGGTAGGGCGCCAGGGCCTTGACCTCCGCTTCAAAGTCGCTGGCGCGCGGCGACCTGGCCACGTCGATCAAGGTCTCGTGGTGACGGTTGACGTTGAACAAGAGACTGTTGAATTCGACCAGCGGGACCGTATAGTCCACGTAGATCGTATCGGCCTGCGCGCTCAACCGGTTGTTGGTGATGACGCCCAGTGAGGCCATGATCAGGATGATCAAACCGACCAAGCCGAACACTGTCAGCAGTTTCGCCTGCGTCTTCAAGTCTTCGAACCGCTTCATGACATTGAGCCTCAGCATGGGAATCTCCTCCTTCTAGGTAGCAATCCGATCCGGTCGTGAGAGCTGTGAATCGTGACGCCGTTCTCCGGTTATCCAGTGCCTTCGAAATGCGAGAGGACCGCCGACGTTTCCAAGACTCCCCGTAGCCGGTCCTCCAGCTTAACCATGGTCGACACGAAGGGATTCCCTCCATCCCCTGTGCCGATCGGAGCGGGTAAGAACTGGTCCTTTGACAAGGTACGAATTTCCGGAACCGTATCGACCAGGACACCGACTTGCCAATTGCCATGCTTGAGCACAACGGCATACTTGAGCGCCGATTCGGCGGGAAGACCGATCATTCGCCGCAGATCGAGCAACGGGACCACCGTTCCCCGAAGATTCGTCACGCCGACCAGGCCGGAGGGCATGCCGGGAACCGGAGTGATGGATTCCACCACGAACACTTCCCGGACGTTTTGCAGATCGATCGTAAAGAGTTCCCCTCCGAGTGAGACGATCGCGGCACGCATGGTCGCGGGACCCGCTGCGGGAGCGGCGCCGCCCCTGGAACCAGAGGCGGCGGATTCCGTTGAATCAGGCACGATCGCGGGGGAACTCTGTGCGAGGGTCATGGCGGTTATCCCAGCACGCGCTTGACGGCCGCCAACAGTTCCTCGCCCTTGAACGGCTTCACGATGTGGGCGTTGGCGCCTTGCTGTTGTCCCCAGAACTTGTCGCTTTCGTTCCCTTTGGACGTGCAGAGGATGATGGGGATGCTCTTCGTCCGGTCGTCGTTCTTCAGGTCTCGGCACGCCTGGAAACCGTTGCGGCCCGGCATGACCACGTCCATGACGATCAAGTCCGGCTTCTCGCCGACCACCTTGTCTTCCAATTTTTCGGAATTCGGAAACGACACCACGGTATGATTGGCCCCCTTCAACACGCCCTCAATCACCTGCAGTTCGGCATAAGAGTCATCCACCACTACGATCTTGCTCATCGTTGCCTCTCCTTGGTTCTAGGTTGTTACCGTGGACTGATGCGACTGTCCTGGAATCCGCTACTTGAGCGGGAGCACGACGCTGATGGCTCCGGCCAAGTCACCTTCCTTCCACCCCTCCTTACGACCGCCGGTTACGTCCTTCTCGCCTTTGGGGGTCCCATGGCAGTTCAAGCAGGATGCGCCGGCATACTCCGGGTCCATCATACGAAGCACGGGTTTTCCGTCGAGCATCGTATTGCGCACATAGGTTTGTCCCTTGGGATGACGGGGGTCGTTGAACATCCGCAGCACTTCGGCTTCAAAGTCATCCGGGCGGTTGTTGACGTTGCGGTAGTCGATTCCCGTGAGCTTCAGCTTGACACCGGTTTTCTTGAAGAAGTGTTCTCCGGTCTTTCGGGCAAAGACGGCTGGAATGAACCCTTTGAACCCGATCCCCGCCCGATTGATGATCGGCTGCGCTTCGTCCACGACGTCTTTTTCCGCCTCGACCAGCGCGAGATAGAGACCGGATTGCGGCACGGCATTCGGAATGCGCAGATCGATCTTGGTCTTCTTCTTGAACCGCTCGATCACCTGCGCCGCCATATAGTCGCCGGTAAACCCTTTGTCCGCCTTCGACGCATCATTGATGTTGGCCATCTGCTCGGACATGACGCTACGGCCGATCTTGACCAAGTCGATCAAGTGCTCCGCCACCTCAGCCTCGTTTGCGGCGAACCCTGGGCTCGCACTGAGCGCCAGGGCCATGGCAGTCACCCCGCTCAACACCCGCCAGCTCAACCGTGTTGCGTTCATACCCATCCTCCTTTTAGATGCGCTCGTTCCGATTCTTCGTCCCTTTTCCCACTCTTTCCTCCGCGTACCTAGAAATATCTGATTTGCTGCATCGGCACTGGTTCCGGCACAAGTGAGTCTTCTGTGACCAGAGCAGTACGGCAACCGGCAAGGCTGCAAAGGTTGTGCTCAAAGAATATTTCTTGAATGCGCGGATCGGCGGGAGAAGAAATCTTCGTTGATTCAGCCTCTTACGGGACAGTCTCGGCAACAGCATCCGCACCCATCCGGCACAGGACTGTTCATGTTGCGACAAAATGATGCCGATCTGACAAAATTGCGCATCGCCACCTCCGCGTGGCAAGCGCTGCTCCAATGAGCTCACGATGATCTCGTTTCTTCTTCGCATGAGGCGCGGGAATCTGCGGCTCAGGAGCGGATCTCCTCGTTCGTCAAAAGTGTAGCAGACCTGATTCGAACGGGACCGGGAGAGCACGGATATCGACGGAGAGCAGTCACGCGGAGCGAGGCACAAGGTAACCCGTTCCCGCTGCCTGGCTTGAATGGGGAACTGGACTGCATAAGACGTTGGCCCGGTCGAAACGGCGATGCGGTCAGGAATGTGGAAATTGCGGAGCAGTTCCGGGAAAGATGCGGGGTCCGAACGCCTCGATCGGGTTCCGGCGGTCGGCCGCGTTGATTTCGTCGGTTCAGGGCCCAGGGCCGCCTCCGGGCCACCGGTCCGTCTGGAGGAGAGCGCCTTTCAAGTCCGCTTGCGCGGAGGCTTGCCTTTCTTGCCTGATTGCTCCTCCCCTGCATCCCGCTGCCAGAATACTTCGGCCAGACCCTCTGCGTTCGTCACGCGCCGCGCAAGCACGAACAGCGCGTCGCTTAATCGGTTCAGAAACACGATGATCGAAGGCGCCACCGGTTCTTTTCTCATCAGGCTCACACAACGGCGCTCCGCCCGGCGGCAGATCGTACGGGCCATGTGCAACTGGCTGCCGACCGGTCCGCCTCCGGGCAGAATGAATTCCTTGAGGGGCGGAAGCCCTTCCAGGCTGGAATCGATCAACGCTTCCAGCCTGGCGGCATCGGCGGACGAGACCCGCGGCATGTTCTTGAATGACTGTCCCGGCACCGTCGCCAGCAATCCTCCGATGTCGAATAGCTTGTTCTGGATCCAGCGGAGTTCATGCTGCAGATGATCGCCGGCGGAGGACGCCTCTCGCATCGCATGAACCAAGCCGATCGCCGCATTCAGCTCATCGACGGTTCCATAGGCCTCGACGCGCAAGCTGTCTTTCCACACGTGCTGTCCCCCGGCCAGGCGGGTCTGCCCCTTGTCTCCGTACTTCGTATAGACCTTCGTGATCCGCATCGAATGGTTTCCTCTCATCCCTAACAAGTTTCTTCATCAGAAGCCTTCAAACCGATAGCTCAGCCCTCCGAACACCGCAATGCCCGGCGCGGGAACGACAAACCGTTCAACGCTCCCCCCTCCGGTCAGGTTGTTGGCCGCCAGAATCCCCTGCGTGCTGTATTCCCGGTCCAAGATGTTATTGAGCATGAGAAATCCGCCGAGTCGGCCGCCGGGGACCGGACGCTCGTACGCCACTCTGCCGTTCAACACGAAATACCCGGGAAGTCTCGGTTGAATATTTTGCTCATCGTTCAGCAGGAACTGGGTGCTCACATACAATCCCGTGAGCGACAACGTCCATCCGTCGGCCGGATGATAGTTCCCGACGACGCCCACACGATGCTTCGGAACCAGGGGGAAACTGCTGCCCTGCCTGACCTGTTGCACATAGGGCGTTCCCCCGAATGCGTCAAAGAAGAACGGGTTCAGCGTCAGATCGCTCCGGATCGTCGCCTGGGTATAGGTGTAATTCACCATGAAGTCGAACCGCTCGTTCACCCGGGCTTTCCAGGTAGTCTCGACCCCTTGGCGTCGTGAACGATCGATGTTGGTATTGCTCGCGAAGGTGCTGCTCCCGCAGGTAAATCGATCTCCGCAGACGATCAAAATTTCATTTGTCACAATCGTGCGGTAGAGACTGAGGCTGATTTCTCCCAACGACCCAAGACCGGACTTCATCCCTACCTCATAATTGCGCCCGTGCACGGGCTTCAAGTTGGGATTTGACCCGAACGACCCCAGCGCGAACAGCTCATTGGAGGTGGGCACCCTGAAGCTTTCGCCGTAGCTGAAGTAGAAGCTCGTCTCCGGCGTCGCCAGATACGTGATCCCGACCCGCGGCGTGGCCCGGTTGAATCGCTTATCTCCGCTATTGGCGGTATTGTTCAAGTCGACGAACGCAATCTGGCTGTGATCATACCGTACACCGCCGGTAATGACGACCCGGGAGGCGATGTTGAGGGTGTCCTGGACATAAAGACCGACCACATTCTCGTCGGTCGTTCCTTTTCCCGTCGATGAAAATGTCTCGCTCTCGGACCGCCGCTGCGAACCGATCTCGTTGCTCGTGAATTCCCCTCCGAACACCAAGGTGTTCCGGCTCCCCCCAAAACTGCTCTCCTGCGAGAGCTGGCCCGTCCCCCCCTTGGATTCGGTCAGCACGAGATTTGTGGCGTTGGGCAGAAGATTCTGCGAGCAAAACCCGAAGGCGGCCGCACAAAACGGCTGACTCCTCGTAAATTGGTCCTGATCAAGTCTTCGGTAAAAGCCGTTCACGTTGAGGGAGAAACCGAACGGCAGGGATTGCCGGCCCGTCAATCGAACGACGTTCGTCTCGTTGGCGAAAAAGTCGCCCGGCGTAAAATTGCGCTTGGGATCAACGGCCGCCACGCTGAGGGGAAGGGCCCCCGCCTGCTGGAGCCGATCATTGACGTACGTGAACGAGACCGTGATATCGGTATCCTTCGTAGGGTGATAGCCCAGCTTTCCGAAAAACCGGGAGATGCGCGCCGCCGACTCGTCGCGATACCCGGTCTCAGTCTCGCGCCCAAAATTCGCATAGTAGTCGAACGCTCCGATCGGCCCGCTCGCATTTATCGTATAGCGTTCGCGATGGAAGCTCCCGAACAGCGTTTCCCCGGTGACTTGATGCTTGTCGGTTCCTCGTTTGGTGATGATGTTGATCACGCCGCCCATGGCGTTTTTCCCGTAGATGGCGGACGCCCCCGGGATGATTTCGATCCGGTCGATCGTATCGTACGGAATGAGGTCGAAGCTCACGGCGTTGAAATCCGGTTCATTCATCCGCATCCCGTCAACGAACACGGTCGTCGCGGGAACGGGCTGGCCGTTGAATCCCCTCAGGTCGATCGTTTGTTGAAACGCGTTGCCGACCTGGTCATACATCACGATCCCGGTCGCCCATTGAATCGCCTCCTGAACGGACTTTGCTCCGGTCTTGCGGATGTCTTCGGCGGTGATAACCGTCACTTTGGCGGGCAGGGTTTTGGGATCGACCGGGGCGTCCGGGAGACGCGTGCTTGAAACGACCACTTCTCGGGTTTCAATCACTTCTTCCGTCTGGCCGGCGGCACCGGCCGCATTCACACCGGCTAAAACGACTGCGGACAGAACAGCACCTATCGTAAGAATACGCACGGAGACCTCCCTTGAGCTCGAAGGGTTCAGCCGAACTGCCCGCTAGTTGGGTTTCCTGACTTACGGATCGTGGCGACTTCTGCGGCCTTCCCATGTGCGAGGCACACAGTGGCGTTCAGGCAGGATCACTCCCCGCTTACAGTGGCGGCACCGTGATGGATTTGCACCATCTTCCCCGTCACTACCGGTGTGTTGACTCGAACGTCCTCTCCTCCTGGTTAAAAGAACCGTACCCCCTTGCGTTCGTGGGTAGCCCGGGCACGAAACTACCCCTCTCTCTCGGATTTCGGCTCAGAACTGCGACAACGCCCCCGCCTGCACGCGGTCCTGACGCGGCAAACTCACACGCGGCAACCCGGTCTCGGGATGCGCATCGATCAACACCTCACAGCCGTACACCTCCTGCAAGTTCGACCGGATAATCACCGTCGTCGGGGAGCCGAGACAGAGCCTGCGCCCCCCCTTCATCAGGAGTATGCGGTCACAGTATTGGCTCGCAAGGTTGATGTCGTGAGATACCAACACCACCGTCATGCCCAGCGTCCCGTGAACCAGCTTGAGAATCCGGCCGACATCCAGCTGATGCTGAAGGTCGAGATGCGCCGTCGGTTCATCGAGGAGGAGAACACGAGGCTCTTGGGCGAGTGCACGTGCCAACAACACGCGCTGTCGCTCGCCCGCCGAAAGTCTCCCGACTTCGCAGGTCGCGAGCTGGGTCACGCCTGCCTGCGCCATGGCACGTTCGACCACGGCGCGGTCCGTCTCCCGCTCCCATCCCAACACACTCCACATCCCCCGTTGACGATAGGGAAACCGCCCCATGAGGACCGTGTCGAGAACCGAGAACGGAAAATCGCACGACAGATCCTGCGGCATATACGCCACCTGTCGTGCGATCGTGTCGCGCGGCGTTGCGTCAAACGGCGCCCCGAACAATCGAATCGCCCCCTCTTGCGGCTCAACAAGCCCCGCGAGCGCCTTCAGCAGCGAACTCTTGCCCGAACCGTTCGGCCCGATCACTCCGAAGATCTCGCCTTGCCGGATCGAGAAATCCAATCCGTTGAGCACCCAATCCGGGGATCCGCCCGATCCCGGACGACGTCGGTCGCCATACCGAAACGACAGCCGTCGGACCTCGTACGCGGGCACGGCTGCCGCGCCGGCCCGTTCTGACGAGCCTGCACTCATACGATGAACCGATACTTTCGCGTCATCAGCAGATAGATGAAGAAGGGCCCGCCCACGAGCGCGGTAATGACCCCGACCGGAATTTCCTCCGGCGACACGACCGTGCGCGCAATGGTATCGGCGGCCATCAGAAGCATGCCTCCGCCGAGAGCCGAGGCGGGCAACAGCACCCGGTGATCCGCGCCGAACAGGATGCGCACGACATGCGGAACGACCATGCCCACAAATCCGATCATCCCGCTGACCGACACCACCGCGCCGGTCAAGAACGCCGACACAAAGAACACCGTCCGCTGCACACGCCGTGTCTCAACCCCCAGCGACGCCGCGGCCTCCTCCCCCACGGCGATGAGATTGAGCGGCTGGCTCTGCCGGAGCAAGAACAGCGTCGCGCCGACGGCGCAGGCACCGAGCCCGATCAGTACGGGAACACTCGGCGCACCGAGCGTCCCCATCAGCCACAGCACCACACGGTACAACGACGCCGGATTCACGATCGAGTTGGCGAACATCATGAGCGCGGAACACAACGCGTTCACGATGACGCCGGCCAGCAGCAGTGTTTGCACCGGCAATCGTCCTTGCGACGCCGCGATGCCGTACACCAGCGTCATGGCGCAGGCGCCGCCGACGAAGGCACAAAGCGGCACTCCGATCCCTCCGGCCAACGACCCGAGTCCGAAGGCCAATCCCGTTGTCGCGCCCAAGGCCGCCCCGCTCGACACACCGAGCACATAGGGATCCGCCAGCGGATTCCTGACCAGCGCCTGAAGTGCCGCCCCCGTGACCGCCAGAGAGGCGCCGACGAAGAGCCCCATGAGGATCCGCGGGAAGCGAATCTCCCAAATGATGACGCGGGCGACATCCTCCTTCGCAGCCGGCATCCAGAACAACGCCGACCAGAACTCCGACAGGGTGAGCGGTTGTGCGCCGAACCGAAGACAGATGACGGCCACCCCGCAGGTCGCGAGTGCCAGCAACCCGATGACGACCCGCCACCGGCGGACTCGCAATCCTCCCCAGGCATGCACGCCTTCATGAGCCTTGTCCGTGACGGGCACGGCGGCGACGGGCGACTCCGGCTCGCGGACGGGAACTGAAGCCTGAGGGAGGATCATGGCGCCTTGTCCCCGGATGCGTCGACGTATGCTTCCGGATGGATCGCCCGGGCCAGCAGCTCGAGCCCTTCCACCAGTCGGGGGCCCGGCCGATCAAGCAGAACACTCGGCACCGCCACAAACCGGTTGTGTGTGACGGCGGACAGATTCGACCATCGCCGCCATTGTCGCTGGTCCTCGACCGGGATACCCTCCGAGTCCCCCACGGGAAACACGATGATCTCCGGATCGCGGGCCACCACCTCTTCCATGGCAAGACGAGGATAGGGCGTCGCAGTCTCCCCGGCGATGTTCGTCCCCCCGGCGGCTTCGATCAGTTGATGAATGAAACTTCCCGGGCCGGCCGTTTGGAGAGGATCGGCATTTAAGACATACAGCACGCGCGGGCGAACCAGCGACTGCGTACGTGCCTTGACGAGTTGCACGCGACGGCGAATCATGCCGACGAGCTCGTCTCCGGCTTTCACTCGATTGAACATGCGTGCGAGGGTCTGGATCTGCCCGAGCACGTCCTCCAGTTGAGAGGCCCGGAGCACGAATACCGGAATCTTGAGACGATCCAAACTGTGAAGCAGATCCGGCTGGATGAAATCCTGGGGCACCAGGACGAGGTCGGGCTTGAGCGAAAAAATCTGTTCCGCACTGGGATGGGTACCGCCCAGTTGAGTCTTACGCCGCGCCTCCGGCGGATAGTCACAAAAGGGAGTCACCGCCACCACGGTCTCGTCGAGATCGAGCGCGTAGAGGATCTCCGTCAGACTCGGCGCCATCGATACCACGCGGCTTGGCGGTTTGGCCAGGAAGAGTTTCTTCCCCAAGGCATCGACAAACGTCCGCGGCGTCACGTTCGCCATGAACGGCATGCCGGTCAATATTCCCTGTTGGCGTCGTTTCATGGGTGATGAGTCATCCTGGGCCAGCGAGAGGGATTGCGTCCCTGCCACCAGACACATCCCCGCGAGCAGCAGCCCCGCCCACCGTCGTCTTGTCGCGGCGAAACCCGCCAAATAAAAAATCCCCAAGGCCTGAGACAGACCCTGAGGATTGCACCCGCTTCTTCATCCTCGCCTGTTCCCCAGCCCTCGAGGGAACAATGGTCAACTCTCCGGGCAGGTCTTCTGGCTCATGGTTCTTCCTACTCCCCGTGCCTTCCCATCCGTCGAATCGGACAGTGGCATTCACGGGTTTCGTCCCCATTTACAGCGGCGGGACCGCGAGGGATTTGCACCCTCTTCCCTTACCCAGGAATCATGAATGTGAGCGGCACTCTAGGAGACCGGAGCAATTTTTGTCAAGTTCATTAATGTGCGAGTTCTGCCATCCGGACACAGTCGACGCCGGCGGCCAGGACTAAGCCGCTGAAACGGCTGGCAATTTCTCCGGCGTGCACGGCACGGGGCTTGCTGAAATCCCGGTAGGACGCGGGGACGAAACATGACCGTCTTTCGAATCAGCAGAATCGTTCACCGGTTTCTACGTATCTACCGATGAAACACTTGATCATTGCGACTGTCGCCCTTTGGGCCATATTCCATCTCGGCGGGATGCTCTGGTCGTCCAAAACCCGCGGTCCCGACGGTGCGCTGGCCACGTTCGTGGAAGCGCCTCGCCACTCCATCGACAATCCTTATCGCAACGGATACTTCTATCTGTTCGGACTCACAGCCGCGCCCGCGCTCGATCCCGGAAAAGCCGGTTACGAGCTGTGGGTCGAGCAATCGGAGGGATCCCGGCGAGCCGGCCTCGACGGCGATCGAACGAGCCAGTCCGATCTCCCCTTGATCGTATCGCTCGAGTCGATCGGGACCGGTTGGGAGGCCAACGAGCCGCTCAATGAGTTCCAGAAAAAAAACACGCTGCTTCAAACCGCCGCCGGCACACATCAGGTCATTCTCGCACGCTACGACCGTTGGCTCGGAATGCCGTTCGAAGATCGGGGGTTCGGCTATCGGGTATCCCCCCATTACCGGGACATCATGGCCGCCCACCGGCTGTACGTGGCCGAGGGATTCTCCCATAGTCCGGCGGAAGGGCTTGAGCGGCTGCACAAAGAACTCCAGTTCTGGCGTACGGTGCTTCGGGAAGCCAAAACGATCGGCACGAAAGTAGCCGCCCAGGTTCTGATGAACGACGACCTTCAGCTGCTTTCGCGGATCCTCGTCATGCCCACGTTGGACAAAGACCTTCTGACGAGAAGCCTGCAATTGACGACGCCTCTGTCGGAGGCGGAATATTCTCTGCGCTGGCCCGTCCGGAATGAGGTTGCGCTGGCGTTCTCTGAACACCGCGCCGGCGACGTTCGCGAGGCCGGCGCGAACCAGCCGCAGAGTCCTGAAGAGGCCTGGCTCTTGAGCGCGGCCAATCTTCCCCTTCACGGCTTCCGCGGGATCGAGCATCCGCCGGCGCGATCGATGTCCGGCTTCTCATTTCAATCGGGGGAAATGTGGGCCGCCTATTACGAGGCCGTGATCACGGCCTCGGAAAGCAGGAAGAAAAACCTGCCGCGTCTGAGAGAGGTCATGGGAACCGTTCAACGAGGCTTCGCCGAGAGCCTGCTCAATCCGCAGCCGGCCGAACCGGACTGGGGAATCTTCTACCGCCAGCTGATGGAAACCGATACCAGGCTCCGCCTGGCATCGCTGCAAATTCAGCTACGACGCCCGAGCGCTCAAACCGCTGTCCCGACAAGGCTGGCGGAAGTGGGCTCGCAATTCTTCGATCCCTTCACCGGGCTGCCGATGTTATGGAGCCCTACCCAGCAGAAGATTTACAGCGTCGGGAAAGATCGGCTCGACGACGGAGGCGATCCTACGTTCGACATCAGCGTGCCGGCAATCGTCGCATCGACGCAGGCTCCCGCCAAAACCCCGGTCTCTTCTCCTAGAAGCTCCTCAAAAGTCCGCCGGTAGCGCGTTGCCGGGCCGACAGGCTCCGGACGTCATCACGGTTTCCCCGGGGGTGTCAGGGGCGATATCGTAGCTTGAGAGCCAGGATCGCCCCCGTCAGCAGAATCGTGATCGCGTTGGTCATGATGATGGGCCAGACGCCGAGCACAATCCCGTAGAGAAGCCAGAGCCCGACTCCGGAAGTGAAGATGGCCAGCATGCCGAGTGACACATCACCGGCAGACTTGGTTGACCAGGTCTTTCGAAGCTGCGGCCAGAAGGAGCAGGTGGTGAGAGCCCCGGCCACATACCCGAGCAAATCGACGTTACTCATCCGTCCTCCGTACCATCAGCCTCCCGGGTCTCATCCTCCC
>DIHJ01000092.1 GCA_002420105.1 Nitrospira sp. UBA5699 | reverse complement strand
GCCCAGAAGTCGTCACGCTCGTACGTCTCGCGTTCCTTTGAGACTTCGCCCTCCTGTCCGACGACTGTGTAGCTGCTCTTCTTGCCGAACGGCGGGTTGGTTAGAACGATGTTGAACCGTTCACCGGGATCGGAAGCGAGCGAATCGGCCGCTTCGATCGGCTCATAGTCCTGCGAGCCGATGCCGTGCAGCAAGAGATTCATAGCGCAGAGACGAACGACGCTCTGCACCAACTCATAGCCCTTCAACGTCTCTTCTTTCAGCTTCCTCTTTTCAGCCTTGGTGAGATTGGGATTGTGCTTCACCACGTAATCGTGCGCGGCGAGGAGGAATCCGCCGGTTCCGCAGGCCGGATCGCAGATCGTGTCGCCGGGTTTGGGCGCAACGCAGTCCACCATCGCCTGGATGAGCGGACGCGGTGTGAAGTATTGGCCGGCGCCGCCCTTTACGTCCTCAGCGTTCTTTTGGAGCAAACCCTCGTAGGCATCACCCTTCACATCGGCGCTCATCGCCGACCAATCTTCCTTATCGATTAAATCCACTATGAGACGGCGCAACTTGGCGGGGTCCTGGAACTTGTTCTGTGACTTGTTGAAGATCAGCCCGAGCAGGCCCTTCTCATTGCCGAGCTTCTCCAGACTGTGGCGATAGTGGTCGAACAGCTCATCGCCATCTTTCTTGAGTAGGCTCTGCCAACTGTATTTGTCGGGAACCGGACTGGCTTGGTTGTATGGTGTTTTCGTCCGCTCGTCCGCCATCTTGAGGAACAGCAGATACGTCAACTGCTCGACGTAGTCGCCGTACGACATTCCATCATCACGAAGCACATTGCAATAGTTCCAAAGCTTGCTAACGACAGCTGATGTAGTCATAGCATTCGTTCGGCGTCGCGCCTGCCTGCGCCTGCCCGCAGCCATGCAGGCGGGCCAAGCAAAGCGCCTGTCTGCCGGAACACAGGCAGGCGGCAGGCAGGGAGGACGTTGCAGTAGTTCCAAAGTTTTTGGACGATGGCAGAGGGGCTCATAGAGCGTGACCGCCTGATTCAGGAAGTTGCTTGCCTGCGGAAGCCTGCGGAAAAACTTGCAGGACTCTGCTTCTGATGTCCTCTTGGAAGAGAATTTCAATGCACACAATTTTCCTGTCAACAAGGTCGAGGATCAACTGTCCGGAGGAAGGATTCAGAGAGAGGCTTTCGTGGTTCAGCCCGTACGCTCCCTTTGGTTTGGGAGCGGTGTAGAGCGTGGCGCAGAAGTCATCGCCGCAGCGACACCGGTCAACGAGTCGAAGCCGTGGTACTTGCTCGGCCAAATCTCTCTCATGTTGACTACTGAGAAGCGCGGTTAATTCGTCCGCAAGATCCGGCAGAGCGTCTTGCAGAAGTGATGACATGGTGAGTGAAGCGGATTACCGCGAAGCCAGTTCGCGCGCGTGTGTGATCTCGCGTTTACCCACCGGACGCACCTGGGAGGCTTCCAGCGTGACCACGGCGGCAGTCTTTCCTTCCAAGGTGGTGAATTCCACCTCATAGGCCTGGCCATCACGATAGACGTGAACCACCGTGCCGACATCCCCCTCCACAAGGCCTTCGGAGGGCACGGTCGCAGCCAACACCACTCGATCATGTTCTTTAATCATGGTCATGCCTCCTGTTCTCTCGGATACGCTGTTATGAGGCGCGGGGTATCCCTGCCGGTATCAACAATCCAGACGGTCCGCACCATCGCAGTCCGACCGCTCGGTGCCTGAAGCAGACCATCTACAATATACTTGTGCCCATGGATAGATGTCATGCTTTTTGTCACGGGCGAGTCCACTGCTACCTGCCGCAAGGCATCAGCCAGCACCTGCCACGTTTCGCGTCGAAATCCCATGGCAGTAAAGAATTCCGCTTTGCCAAATCCGTCGGGATGAGCCGGGTTGAGCAGGTAGTCCCTCACCTTGTCTCTTTCAACGAAGGCATGATCTTTGTTGGGCAGGTCCATTCAGATCACGGCAGCTCTAGGCATAAGCGCATCCCCTCGTCGCGCAAGACGTTGCAGTAGTTCCAAGGCTCTTGGACGACAATCACTGAGTTCATTTCAGGTCCCGCCGCAGCACTTCTTAAACTTCTTTCCGCTGCCGCACGGACAGGGATCGTTCCGGCCGATTTTCGGGCGAGCCGACGGCTCTTGGCCGAGATCGCCCGCTTCGCGCCGTGCTTGAAAGATGGCCCGTCCCAGATGGGCATACTCACGCATCGCATCGGGAAAGATCGTGACAACCGTTTCGGCAAGCTGTTCCAGACTCGCCTTCCCCTTGCCCTCCTGGTGGTAGGCATCCGCAAGCGCCGGGGAGGCAAAAAAGGAGAGCACCATCAGAATTGAGCCCAGTTCCTCGTCGAGTTCGTCGGGGGTGTAGTCGTGCCAGAGATCGTCAAGATAGCTGTGCCCTGCCACAAAGCCCCGCGCCCACTGGCTCAACGGCGCATCATCGGCAAGGTTGTCCAACGGCTGAGGTCTGAACTCGCATCCGGGCGGGAGCGGCGCGCTCCCCTCCGTTCGTTCCCGGCCGCAGTCGTTGTAGAGGGCCATCATGGCCTGGAGCACCGGCTCCGCCTCGCCTTGGGTGTCGTACCCGGCATCCCGGCCATTGAAGACGATCGGCATCCACTCCGACGGTGGGATCAACTCCGGCGCGTTCGCGATGCCGAACAAGAACCCCGCCAGTTGCGGATAGCTCATGGTGCTCTTCGGGCGTTGGGGCGATGACAGGAAGGTCCGCAAGAGCGCCGCGTGGGTGTCGGTGAATGGAGGAATGGCTGAGGGACTCATGTTCAGATAGTTCGGACGTCAGGGAAGACGTTGTTAGGGCTGGAGTGGAAGTCACATAGAGCCGTCAGCTAGATGGACCCGGCTCCCATGCCTTATGTTCCGGTCATGAGTTCGGCCTCAAGAGGATGGTCTTTTTTAAAACGACTGACCCCGAGGACGCTGAATCCCAACACATGCCCGTGCTCGTCCACGCGTTCCATCACGGCCTCGTAGGCCGTCGGGCGCATGAATCCTGGAGCGTCGCTGAACTGTACTTCGAGAAAATCGCCTTCTGGGTCGAACCAGACTTTTACTTTTTCGGCCATATCGTATCTCCTGCCTTGAGTCGGTCGGTCAAATAGGCCGTCACCACGAACGCATCCTCTGCGGCATACCTTACCACGACACATAGCCATTTCCCACCAACCATCGTCTTGGCATAGAACTCATAAAACAATCGCACCGACCCATCAGACCGCGAGATCCGCACCTCTGTCGGAGACTGAAGCACTCGCTCAATCTCCTGTGCCATGTCGGTCATTTCCTGATGCTGGAGAATATGGGCAACCCGCTCATCGGTCAGCCTGACGGATCGGCCAAAACAATCACGGATGATCTTCATGGACCTCCCACGAAAGCCCCCCAGCAGAAATCCTTTCCCGCCAGACGCCATCCCGGAGCTTCGCCGAAGGGTAGTCGCCATAACTCATCCCGCCTGCCTGTGCATCGTACGCAGACAGGTCGTCGCGCAAGACGTTGCAGTAGTTCCA